>DXCK01000056.1 GCA_019116045.1 Candidatus Bacteroides merdipullorum
AATACGAGACAGCTGTGGCCTACCATGCCGACATGAATTTCACCATGCTGCGCAACTGGGTGGGTATGATTGGCGACGAAGAACTGTATGACGCCTGCGACAAGTACGGCATCATGATCTGGCAGGACTTCTGGCTGGCCAATCCCGCCGACGGTCCCGATCCCTACTATCCCGACATGTTCATCGCCAATGCCGAAGATTATGTGAAGCGCATCCGCAGCCATGCCTCCATCGGCCTGTACTGCGGTCGTAACGAAGGCTTCCCTCCTGAGACCATCGACAAGGCTTTGCGCCGTATCGTGAAGGAAGAACATCCGGGAATGCACTACATTTCTAGTTCGGCCGACGATGTGGTGAGCGGCCACGGTCCTTATCGCATGTTGCCTGCCAAGACCTACTTCACGCTGGAAACCGGCAACGACAAGTTCCACAGCGAGCGCGGTATGCCCAATGTGTTGACCTACGAAAGCTTCCTGCGCACCTATTCGCCCGAAGGTATCTGGCCGCAGTCCGACCAGTGGGGTATGCACGACTATACGCTGGAGGGGGCGCAGGGCGCCACATCGTTCAATGAGATTATCGCCACCGGCTACGGACAGCCCGAAAGCGCGAAGGAGTTTGCCGATCTGGCTCAGTGGGTGAACTACGACGGCCATCGCAGCCTCTTCGAGTCGCGCAGCAAGAATCGCATGGGGCTGCTGATGTGGATGAGCCATTCGTGCTGGCCTTCTATGGTATGGCAGACGTACGACTACTACTTCGAGCCGACGGCGGCGTACTTCGCCATCAAAAAGGCGTCCGAGCCGCTGCACATCCAGTGGAACCCGGCCACCGACGAGGTGGAGGTGGTGAACTACCACGCCGGCCTGCGTCCCGGCCTGAAGGCCCGTGTACAGGTGCTCAACATGGATGCCACCGTAGCCTGGGAGAAGGAAGTTACGGTAGACAGCCGTGAAGACACGACCGAGAAGTGCATCAAGCTGGAATTCCCCGACGGGCTGAGCCAGGTTCATTTCATCAAGCTGACGTTGGAAGAGAACGGGAAGGCCGTTTCCGAGAACTTCTACCACCGCAGCAAGGTGGAGAACAACTATCAGGCGCTGAAACAGCTTCCGAAAGTCTCTTTGCGTGCACAGACCCAATATGAGAAGGGGGACGACGGCGAATGGAAGGCCGAAGTAACGGTGGAGAACCGTTCGGACGCCCCGGCGCTGATGGTTCGTCTGAATATTGTGGGCGACAAGGACGGCAAGCAGTTCCTTCCCATCTTCTATTCCGACAACTACTTTGCGTTGTTGCCGGGCGAGACAAAGGTGGTACGTGTACACTGGAAAGATGTGGATACGCGTGGAAACGCGCCTTTGCTGAAGGTGTCCGGTTATAATGTAGAATAGTATGTGGTTGCAACTGATCGTCGTTTTGGCAGCCATCATTATCGGTGCCCGGCTGGGCGGCATCGGACTGGGTGTGATGGGCGGTCTGGGACTGGCTTTGCTCTGTTTCGTCTTCGGGCTTCAGCCCACCGCCCCGCCCATCGACGTGATGCTGATGATTGTGGCCGTCATTTCGGCAGCCTCGTGTATGCAGGCTGCCGGAGGACTTGATTATATGGTGAAGTTGGCCGAGCGGATGCTGCGTAAGCATCCGTCCCGCGTCACACTGCTTAGTCCGCTTGTCACCTATCTGTTCACCTTTGTGGCGGGGACGGGGCACATCGCCTATTCTGTCCTGCCCGTGATAGCCGAGGTGGCACGCGAGACGAAGATCCGCCCCGAACGTCCGCTTGGCATTGCGGTCATCGCTTCGCAGCAGGCTATTACGGCCAGTCCCATCTCGGCGGCTACGGTGGCCTTGCTGGGGATGCTGGCCGGTTTCGACATCTCCCTGTTCGACATCTTGAAGATTTCCGTTCCCGCTACCTTGATAGGGGTGCTGGTGGGGGCTTTCTGCTCGATGAAGGTGGGCAAGGAACTGGAGGACGATCCCGAATACCAGCGCCGTCTGAAGGAGGCGTGATAGAAAATCGGTTGGTGGAAACCGCTTCGTCGTTCGACGTCCGGAAGGCGCGCATCTCGGTGGGCATCTTCCTGCTGGCTACGTTCCTGATAGTGCTGTTCGGTTCGGTCGATGCCTTGCGGCCAGTGTTCCAGTCGGACGGGAAAAATGTGCCACTCGACATGCCGTCCATCATCGAAATCGTCATGCTCAGCACGTCGGCTCTCATTCTGCTTGTCTGCCGCCGGCAGCGCTGCTGGAGGGCATGCGTTGAGCCTTGCCCGAACGGGAAGAATGGAAAAGGGTGCCCCCATCGCGGATGGAGGCACCCTTTTTCTGTGTGCGCAGCCCGGGGCGCGGGGCTTACAGCGGACTGCCGCCCTCGCCGTCGTCGCCATCGCCGCCCGCATCGGGATCGGTGGGCGTGTCGGTGCCGCCGCCTTCGCCGGTGCCGGGCGTGTCGGGCAGGGGCTTGCTGGCGGTGGAGGTGCCCATCTCCTGTTCGGCCTTGTAGATGATGCCGTTCACCTTCTGGATGAAGGCGGTCACCTCGTCCGTGGGCTGGAGGACGGCGACGGCGTTCACCGTCAGGACAATCTGTTGGTAGAGGGCGTCGACCTGCGCGCGCAGCTCCTTGGTGTCGACGCTCTGCAGGGCGGCCAGCGTGGCGGCCTCTTCCTGGTCGCGGGCGTAGGCCTCCTCGAAGGCGGCGTTGGCCTGCTCCAGGGCGTCCACTTCGTCGTCCATGCCCAGGGTGGCGGCGTAGGTGGCGCCGTCGCCGGTGGTCAGGACGGCGACCATGCCGTTTATCTCCGCCGTCTCCTTCTGGTAGGCGTGCGCGCCGATGCCCTTGTAGGGGGCGAGCAGCTGGCGCAGCTTGTTGGCGGCGTCGGCCTTCTCGGCGATGATGGAGGTGGTGTGGGCGTTGGTCAGGTTCATGATGACGCCCACGGCGCGGTCGCGCTGGCGGTCGGCGGCGCTGACGTCGACGGTGCTCGCCATGGCGGTCTGCCGGTTGACGATGCGGCTTTCTTCTTCAATCTTCTGCGCATAGAGCGTGGCGTAGTTTTCCACGCGGAGCGCGGCGGCGGTGGCCTGGATGATGGCGTTGTTCACGTCGATGTTGAACTTGTTGTGGGCGCCGAGGGTCATGTGCGTCGTGGCTACCTCTGTGATTTGTTGAACTGCCATAATGTTACATTAAATTTTAAGGTTAATATTCTGGTTAACGATATCTTCTCTCTGTTTTGTCGTGGGCGGAGCCCGACAATCGGGATTTTCTTGCCGTCTACCACGGTTGTCGGGCAGAACATCCCGATTTTCTTGCCGTCCACCGCGGTTGTCGGGCGACTATCCCGATTTTCTTGCCGTCTACCGCGGTTGACGGGCAGAACATCCCGATTTTTTTGCCGTCCACCACGGTTTTCGGGCGACTATCCCGATTTTCTTGCCGTCCACCGCGGTAAATGGGTAAAAAATCCCGATTGTCGGCTCGTTTACCACGGTTTTTGGGCGACTATCCCGATTTTTGCCCCGTCCACCGTGGTAGACGGCAAGAAAATCCCGATTGTCAGCCGTAAATGTAAGAATTTCTCTGATAAATCCCGCCATTTCCGGCGGAAAAATCGAGGGGCGGGCAAAAAGAGGGGCAGAAGCGAGGCTCAGATGCGCTTCTCCGCCCAGTTGCCCCGGCCGATGTAGCGGCGGCAGAAGAGCAGGATGAAGCCCGCGTAGACCAGCTCCGACGTCCAGCACAGCGCCACGTCGAGACGCAGATAGAGGACGGTGAAGGTGATGTAGGCCACGTAGATGACCAGCACCGCCAGCTCCAGACAGAGCGCCGTGCGCGTGTTGCCCGTGCCCGAGACGGCCTGGAAGTAGACGTTGGCAGGCACCAGCAGCAGGTAGGTGGAGCACATGACCCACAGCGAGGGCACCGCCGCCTGCCGCAGCTCGGGCAGGTCGGTGTAGACGCTCAGGATGACCTCCGGGAAGAGGGCGAACATCAGGGCCAGCGGCAGCACGAAGGCATAGGCCAGGCGGATGTGCTGGCGGATGGTGGAGCGCACGCTGTCGGAGCAGCCCGCCCCGATGAGGTTGCTCACCAGCGAGCCGCACGTCGAGGCGAAGGCCATCATCACCATGAACAGGATGCCGCTGACGCTGCGGATGATGTTCGTCACCGCCAGTGACCGCTCGCCCAAGTGCTCGATGTAGAGGAAGAACAGGAACCACGTCGACAGCGACAGGAAGTTCTGCAACATCGTCCAGAACGACACGTCGAGCATCCGCCGCAGCACCGCCCATTGCAGCCGCGGGATGCGGTCGAGCCCGTACTTGCGGCAGTCGATGCGGCAGCGGGTGTAGACCACGAAGAACACGAGCGACACCCCCTCGGCCAGCGACGAGCCGATGGCGGCTCCGGCGATGCCCAGCGCGGGCAGGCCCAGCTTGCCGAAGATGAGGAGGTAGTTGAACACCACGTTGCTCACGACCATGACGACCGAGTTCAGCGTCAGCGTGCGCGTCTGCGTGGTGCCCAGGAAGAAGGCGCGGAAGATGACGGCGCTGAACGAGAAGAAGGCGCCGAACACGCGCCAGTGCAGGTAGTCCGTGGCCGCCTCGTAAATCTGCGGCGAGGCGATGATGCGCTTCAGCAGCAGGGGCGAGAAGCAGTAGGACAGCAGGAACAGCACGGCGGCCAGCCCCGTCTGGAAGTAGATGCCCTGGTAGAACAGGGACCCTATCTCGCGGTATTGTCCCTCGCCGTTGCGGCGGGCGATGAGTATCTGCGTGCCGATGCTGAAGCCGAAGGCCACCATGAAGATGACCATGTAGAACACGCCGGCGATGGCCGAGGCGCCCAGCTCCACCTCGCCCACGCGGCCCAGGAAGGCGGTGTCGGTCATCCCGATCATCTGCTCCATGATCAGGCTGACGAGGATGGGGTAGGCGATGAGCCAGATTTGCTTGTTGGTATAGTGGGTGGTCGGGGTCGTTTGCATAGGGATTCTTGTTTTCGGTTGGGTCTTGAAACGGATGACGCGGACGACACGAATCAATGGGAAAGAATCAGTGTCATCCGCGTCGTCTGCGTCGGATTTGTCATCGTGCCTCCGCGGAGGCACCGTTATGTACGTCTTTTACTTGCGGTTCTGCCGCTGCTTCATCAGCTCTTCCTGCTGCTTCTGCATGGCCTCCAGTCGGGCGGCGAAACCGGATGTCTTCATCTTCTTGGGGTCCTTCTTGTTGGCCTCCAGCTGGGCAAGGAGCTTCGCCTCGTTCGTCGTCTTGCGCAGTACGAGGGTGGTTGCCACACTGATCAGCGTCGACAGGAAGTAGTAGTAGTTCAGTCCCGAAGGATAGTCGTTCAGGATGAACAGGAACATGACGGGCATCAGGTAGGACATCCACTTCATGGCGGCCATCTGCGGGTTGGCGCCCGTGTCCTGCTGCTGCATCATGTATTTCGTGTTCAGGATGTTCGTCACCGTCATCAGCACGCAGAACAGGCTCAGGTGGTCGCCCAGGAACGGGATGCGGAACGGGAAGGTGACGAAGGCGTCATACGTCGACAGGTCGTCGGCCCAGAGGAATCCCTGCTGGCGCAGCTCGATGGCGCTCGGGATGAACATGAACAGGGCGATGAGCACCGGCATCTGGATGAGCATTGGCAGACATCCGCCCATGGGGCTGACGCCGTATTGGCTGTAGAGGGTCATGATCTCCTGCTGCTTCTTCATGGCGTCTTCCTGCTTGGGATACTTCTGGTTGATGACGTCGATTTTCGGCTTCAGCACGCGCATCTTGGCCGATGACAGGTAAGTCTTCCATGTAGCGGGGAACACGACGGCCTTCACGATGAGCGTCAGCAGGAGCAGCACCATGCCCATGCTCAGTCCCCAGCCCGACAGCCAGTCGAAGATGTTGATGATGAACCATTTGTTCACCCAGCGGAACAGCGGCCAGCCCAGGTAGACCAGCTTCTCCAGCTCCCACTCGTTTTCGCGGTCGTTGTCGAGGGCGGTCAGCGTCTTGTAGTGGTTGGGGCCGAAGTAGAAGTACATCTGCGTAGTCTCTTTTCCCGTCGGGTCGAACAGGGTGTTCATTTCGGCCGAGTAGTCCTTGATGTAGCCGCTTCCCTGTGTCTCCATCTTGGAGGCCAGCTTGGCTTTCTCGAAGTTCGCGTCCGTAATGAAGACCGATGAGAAGAACTGGTTCTTGAAGGCGATCCAGTTCAGGGGCTCGGCCACTTCTTTTTCGTCGTTTTTGGCGGCCGAGAGGTAGTCAGTCCCTTCTCCGCTGACTTTGTAGGTCAGTTCGGCCAGGCGGTTCTCGTACGTATAGCCTTTCTCGATCTGGCGTGCGCGCTGCGACCACTCGATGTCGACGTGGTTGTTTCCGGCAGCCAGCAGGTTCTCCATGCCTACGGCGTGGATATTGAAATCTACCAGATATGAGCCTTGGCGCAGGGCGTAGTTGAAGTCGATGTAGCTGTCGGCGCCGGCAGCCAGGCGCATGGTGAGGGTGCTGTCCGTGCGATTGACAGCCTTGAAGTAATAATTCTGCGTCTGGATGGTCTCCCGTTTGTTATAGAACAGGAAGTTGAGGTCGATATCGTTGCCGTTGAACAAGGTGAGCGGTGTCTTTTTGTCCTGCTCCATGTATTCCTTGAGGGTCACGGAAAACGGCGTGCCGCCTTTGGTGCAGACAGCCAGTTCCATCACGTCGTTCTGGATGGTCACTTTCTCGTCCTGTCCTTCGAGCGCGTGGAAGAACACGGAAGTGGAGTCGTTGACGGCTTCCGCTTTCTCGTTGGCAAGGGCAGCTTCCGCTTTGGCTTTCAGGTCGGCTTCGCGTTGTTGTACCAGTGCGATGGAGTCGTAGTAGCGTTGCTGGGCTTCCAACTGCTCCTTGCTGGGGCGGCTCAAGAAACTGAATCCGACCAGAAGGATCGCTATCAGCACCAGTCCGGTAATGGTATTTTTATCCATTGGGATCTTTTCTGTTAAATATGAGTATGATTAAGATGAATTAGTTGTTTGTCTGTTTCTTCTTTTCGTCTTCGTGATATTCGATGGCAGCTTTTACGAAAGATACAAACAGCGGATGTGGATGGAGCACGGTGCTGCTGTATTCGGGATGGAACTGCGTACCTACATACCAGCGGAGAGCGGGAATTTCTACGATTTCAACCAGGTCGGATTCCGGATTGATGCCCGTACACTTCATGCCGGCAGCTTCGTATTCGGCCTTGTACTGATTGTTGAACTCGTAGCGGTGGCGGTGGCGTTCCTGGATGTGCTCAGTGCCGTATGCTTCGTAGGCTTTGCTTCCTTTCTGCAACACGCATTCGTAGGCACCCAGACGCATGGTTCCGCCCATGTTGGTGATGGACTTCTGTTCTTCCATGATGTCGATCACGTTGTGCGGTGTCTTCTCGTCCATCTCGCGCGAGTTGGCATCGGCGTAACCCAGTACGTCGCGGGCAAACTCGATGGCGATACATTGCATACCCAGGCAGATACCGAATGTCGGGATATTGTGCGTACGTGCATATTTGATGGCTACAAACTTGCCGTTGATGCCACGTTCGCCGAATCCTGGGCCGATGAGCACGCCCGACATGCCCTTCAGAGCCTCGGCGATGTTCTCGTCGGTCAGTTTCTCACTGTTCACGAAGTCTACGGACACTTTGCGGTCGTTGTAGGTTCCAGCCTGCGAGAGGGCCTCGCGGATAGACTTGTAGGCATCCTGCAGGTCGTATTTTCCTACCAGTGCGATGTGGATAGGCTCGGTCTTCTCTGCCTTGTGGCGGCGCTCCAGGAAGCTGCGCCAGGGGCCAAGTCCCGGAGTCTCGCCCACGGGAAGTCCCATTTTCTTCAGGATGGTCTCGTCCAGCTTCTGCTCCTGCATCAGGATGGGCACTTCGTAAATGGTCGGTGCGTCAATGCTTTGTACTACGGCATCTTCGTCTACGTTGCAAAACAGGGCGACTTTCTTGCGAAGGTTCAGGCTCAGTTCATGTTCGGTGCGCAACACCAGGATGTCCGGTTGGATACCGGCACTTTGCAGTTCCTTGACCGAGTGCTGGGTAGGCTTGGTTTTCAGCTCGCCGGCGGCTGCCAGATAGGGTACATAAGTCAGGTGTACACACAAGGCGTCTTTACCCAGTTCCCACTTCAGCTGTCGGATACTTTCCAGATACGGCAGCGACTCGATATCGCCCACGGTTCCGCCGATTTCGGTAATGACGAAGTCGAATTTATATTTGTTGCCCAGCAATTTCACGTTACGTTTGATTTCGTCCGTGATGTGAGGGATGATTTGGATCGTTTTGCCTAAATAATCTCCGCGGCGTTCCTTGTCGATGACACTTTTGTAGATGCGTCCCGTTGTGATATTATTGGCTTTGGTTGTCTGTATGCCCAGGAAGCGTTCGTAGTGTCCCAGGTCGAGGTCGGCCTCGTGTCCATCCACGGTTACGTAGCATTCACCGTGTTCGTACGGGTTCAGCGTACCCGGATCGATGTTGATATACGGATCAAACTTTTGGATGGTTACTTTATAACCTCTTGCTTGCAGCAATTTTCCGATGGAAGACGAAATGATTCCTTTGCCTAAAGAAGAGGCAACACCACCGGTGACGAAAATATACTTTGTTTCTCCCACAATTATATAGGTTTTAATATGTTAGATCGATTATCTTCAAAAGGTCTGCGACCTTATTCACATTTTAAGCTGCAAAATTACAAAAAAAAGAAGAGGAAGTAAATATTTTAAGCTAATTTTGTGCCCGATTCATGGATTTTAGGGCTTTATAAATTTTATGAGTTTTATGAAGAATAGAAATGTCTGCGTCTGGGCGATGCTGTCGATGATATCCCTGTCGCTTCCGGCGCAAGTCTCTGTGACACAAAACGAATGGTCCGCCTCTTCGCGGGTAGTGGATACGCTTGTTCAGGGCAGAGCCCAGGAACAGGATACATTGATTTCGCTTGTACCTGTTGTCCGGCTGAACTCTTTGGAGACGGATTCTTTGCAGAACGAAGCAGAACAGGCTGTTATCTCCATGCAGGCCGATTCCTTGAAGGTCGATTCTTTGTCATCGGCAGTTGTGCAGGCTGATACGGTGCGGCAGGACACGGTGCGTCAAGAGATTGTTCCTCAGGAAGTAACAACGGAGAAAAAGAAGAAAGAAGAGAAGAGCAAGAAAAAACAACCCCAATTATCGGAACTTCTTTCCCGCTATTGTGTTCTCAAGTTAAAACCTGTAGAGGGTACTTCGGAGATGGCATTGGATACAGTGTCTATCTTGTATGAAAAGAATCTGGGCGTCTTGTATTACCTGAACGATCCGGCTACCCCTGAGCGTTATATTGCGCCCGATCCCAAATACTTCCGTATGTTCTTGCCCTTTACGTTCTATTACGCACCGATGGCACAGATTTCTCAGCTGACGTGGAAGCCTTCGTTGTGGAATGATTCGGTGACCGTCTCTACTCCTGAGCCGCTTTCATTCGATCCGCAACCTTTCAGGGCCATAGAGCAAACAAACGAGATAGTGAACCGTACTCTGCTTGCCGCCTATCCCTACTGTTCGAAACAGGTGGTACTGACAGAGGATGAAGTGATGTTAGGGCCCAGTTACAATGACGATATCCAGAAAGAGGCTTCTTCCAAACCTTCAGTAACGAAGCTGATCAAGAAGAAACACATCGATATAAACGAAGAGGCAGGAGTCATCATCCGAAAGCCTAATTGGTGGATAACTTCAGGAAGTGGTTCGTTACAGTTCTCTCAAAATAGCATTTCGAAGAACTGGTACAAGGGAGGTGAAAGTTCGAACGCTGTATTGATCAATCTCCTGCTAAAGGCCAATTACAATGATCATGTGCGCGTAGAATGGGAAAATCTGTTGGAGATTAAGACCAATGTAAACTCGGCACCTTCGGATACGTGCCACAATTTCTTGGTAACCAGCGACCAGCTTCGCTTGTATAGCAAGATGGGTATTAAGGCTTTTTCCAAGTGGTATTATACTATTTCTACCGAACTGAAAACGCAGATACTTAATTCATATGGG
>DXCK01000057.1 GCA_019116045.1 Candidatus Bacteroides merdipullorum
TCGGATACCACTTCTACGTCACACGCGACGGGCAGGTACATGCCGGAAGGCCTATCGGACAACCCGGGGCGCATTGCCGAAACCACAACCGCCACTCCATCGGAATATGCTACGAAGGGGGACTGGACACACAAGGAAACCCCAAAGACACAAGGACGGAACCGCAAAAAGCGGCCTTAAGGAAACTGCTCAGCCAACTGAAGGAAAGCTTCCCACAAGCGTTGGTCGTAGGGCACCGAGACTTGAACCCGATGAAGGAATGTCCGTGTTTCGACGCGGCAAGAGAATATTCAGACGAAATAAACTAGAATTTCTTCCCGAATACGATGTTCATGAACGTCATCAACAAGATCTTGAAGTCGAACCACCAGGAGCGGTGCTCCAGGTAGAACAGGTCGTAACGCAAGCGGCGGAGCATCTTCTCCATCGTATCCGTATAGCCGTTGTACAGCGTTGCATAGGAAGTGACACCGGGACGTATCTGGTACAGGTAACGGTAACGGGGGTCGTACTCCATGATCTGGTCGATGTAGAACTTGCGTTCGGGACGGGGACCGATGAAGGCCATCTGCCCGATGAACACGTTCCACAACTGGGGAAGCTCGTCCAGATGGTGCTCACGCAGAAATTTGCCCACTTTGGTCAGGCGCTTGTCCTGACCGCTCTTGTAAAGGGCGGGGCCGGACTTCTCCGCATCCAGGCGCATGCTGCGGAACTTGTAGATATAGAACGGGCGGCCGAAACGGCCGATACGTTCCTGCTTGAAAATGGCTGGACCGCCGTCTTCACGCTTCACGGCTATATAGCACACTAAAAACAACGGGGAAAAGATGACCAAGGCTATAAAAGCGAGGATACAGTCACCGATTCGTTTCACATTGCGTTCGAAACCGTTCATCCCGTCGCGGATGAAACGGTCGTCTTTCTGTACTGTCTCTACTTGAGATTCCATGATTATTGGTTAATTTGAATTATTCAGTAAACAAGCTGAGCGCCTGTCGTTTTAAATTCATTTTCCTGTCATTCCAAACGTTGTTCTCCCCCGCCAAACGGAGGAGGTAAGAGGGGGTATCGAGGAATTCCACTATGCACATAAGAGTATTAGGGAGATATTTCCGCTCCGCTCAACATGACAGAGAGCGATGTTTAAACATAGGGACTGAAACAATACACCACAAGGCACAGCTTCATGGCCTTGCCAACTCGTTTTCTTATTAACTCTTTCTGAACTGCGCGAATAAATTGCGTCCAAACACAATCCACCCCACGGAGGCCACTCCTGCCAGAAAGACAAAACCTATCAAAATCATCGGTTTGGAAGGTTTGGAGGCACGCAAGGGTACCGTAGCCGCTTGTACTACGGTGTAAGCAGGAGTATTCTCTTGCACCTTGGCTTTAGCCAACTGCAACTGCTGGGCAGTCTGGTTATAAAGATTATAAGCCAACGTCATCTCGTTTCGCAACCGTTCTTCTTTAGTCTGGACACTGCGCAAGGCAATGCTTTGATTGGCATCCACGTAATTGGCATAAATCTGCTGGGCATCATAATACTTCGCACGGGCTTCATCATACAACTCTTGTGCAAAGTTTAAATCATGACGCGCCTTGCTGGTACGGTAGTTTGTGATATGGTCTTGAAGTCTCTGCATCACCGTGTCGGTCATCGTAGCCGAAATCAACGGATCTTGCATTGTCACCGAAAGAGTGATGACCGAAGTCTTCTTGTCCACGGAAACAGTGATGCGCTGGTTCAATGCTTTGACAATCTCTGTCTGCTTTTTGGTCAGACGAAAAGGATCGACGCCCCCTCCTCCTTCCGTTTCTTCATCGCTGAACAAAGACGTTATCCAGCCTATACACTTAAAAGGGAAAGAAAGAATAGCACTCCACCAAGGGGAACGTTGATGCTCTTGAAGGTAGGTGTACAAATCAGTTTGCAACTCACCCTCCTTATCCTGCACCGGCACCTGAAACAATTCCACCGAGAAATCCGTGGAAGAAACAATGTCCGGATAAAGTTCCGGCGAAAGGGCATCCCCTCCTTCGCCATCTCCTACATTGATACCAGCCATGCCTGCCAAAGCGCTCAATTCGCCCAACGAACGGCTACCGCCTGTCGTTTCGGGGGCCAAGGTTACAGTTGTGGTATATTCTTTCGGTATGCTAAAAGCAACCACCAAACCGACCACTACAGCTATTCCACACCATTTTAACACCAAACGGCGGTCTGCCCAAACCTTGCGGGCCAGTTCGAGCAAATCTATTTCTTGCTCTTCGGAAGAAAGAGCTGAAGATTGTTTTGTATTTTCGTCCATAGAATGATTATTTTTAGCTACGAGCTACAAGCTACGAGTGACAGTTACCATAGCCAATATCGCCACTTGCAGCTCGTAGCTGCTTGCTTGTAGTCTGCGGGCAAAGCCCGCTAAAATCCCAGTTTATTTTGTCAGATTTGCAATGGTTGCAGCCATTGTTCCGATGGAAGCGGCAGAGGTGGTCAATGCCATGATTTCAGCAATATTCACCCCCTTACGCTCCTTTTTGCTGGGGACAATAATCTGACTGCCCGGTTCGATGACATTCTTGCGGAAACGTTTCAAGCGGCTCACCGTACCGTTCAGACGAATGACATAAGCACGGCGTTTCTTGGCCATTTTACCGTAACCTCCGGCCTGGTCGATATAGTAAGACACTTTTTTGCCAGACACATAGGTCACTGTATTCGGATACTGCACTTCACCGGTGATGCGCACAGTACTTATATACTCGGGAATGTAGAGGTAATCACCCTCGCGCAACACGACGTCGTAGTCGGAACCTGGATGTTCCAATGCCTTGTCCAACTCAATGCCGACCGTATAACTGTCACCTAAACGCAGTTTGGCTATCGAAACCGAATCGCTGCCGACATTCATCATGGCCATGTCCAAAGCTGCCTGGCGCTGGGCACGTTCTTCTTCGTTCATCTGGCGGATGAGACGTCCGCCACGCACATAAGCATCGGGCGTCAAACCACCTGCCCGGCGAATCAGGTCGGACAAGCGCTCATTTTTCTTCACCAATGTATAGCCGCCGGCAAACAAAGCCTCACCGGCAATCGTCACCCGACGCTGTACTTGATAACCGGGACTGCGACGTACTTCTACCATGTCGTAAGGTTCCAATACGAAACCAGGCGTACCGTCTATCACATACCCGTCTTTGACCGAGAAGGTAAATATTTTGCTTAACTCGCTGTTGGACTGCAAGCTGGAAGGGTCTTTCAGACGACGGGAAACATCCACCTTCACCGTCGAGGCACTTTCCAAAAGGCCACCTGCCTGTACCAGCAGATCCTCCAATGTCGTGTTTTCAGCATACGGATAAATGCCCGGACGAGACACCTCGCCACTCACCGTGAAGGCACCCTGTGACTGCAATTCATGAATACTGGGAACGTGCAATACATCTTCCCGCTGCAGAGGCACATCAGGGATTCGTCCTGCCAACAAAGATTCTAAATCAATGGCTAACACTTCGCGCGTCAAATCCTCGCGCTCACGGGTCAGCAACACGCGGGACAAGAAAGCATCGCCCGTGATTCCTTCGGCCCGGGTCACCAGGTCTTTTACGGTTTGAAGTCCGCTACCCAATTCATACATGCCGGGACGGTAAACTGCTCCTGTCACCTCCACACGGTTGGCAAACCGGTCGAGGATAGCCCCTACGGTCACGGCATCACCATCGTCCAGAGACCAATTGGCATAATTGTCTTTCTGCACACTGAAAAGCGTGTTCTCGCGCCCTGTGCGACGTACGACCCGCACTTCATTTTCATAGGCATCGCCCATGAAGCCTCCTGCATAGGCAATCAGCGTGGCCAACGTTTCGCCCGCTTTCATTTCATAATACATCGGACGTTTCACATGACCGTCGATATTCACCAATTGCTCGTAAGGCGGGACAATAATCACGTCACCCTCTTCCAGACGTATGTCGCTTTCAGACTTACCATATAAAATATAATCGTAAACATCGACCGTAGCCTCTGTCCGGCCACCACGCATGACGCGGATATTGCGCAACGTACCGATATTAGACACTCCACCCGCACGGTAAAGCGCGTGGAATACGGTGGAGAAGGAAGACAGGCGATAGGTGCCGGGCACGGCCACTTCACCCAAAACGTTCACTTGGATGCTGCGGATTTGCCCTAACGTGACACGCACTTGCGACTCAGGGCTATCGCCGGAAACATTGGCATATTTCTTGGCCAAGACATCGCGCACGTGGCGATTGGCCTCGGCAATGGTCAGACCGTTTAAATAGACAGGGCCAATCTGGCTTACCATGATATTGCCTTCAGGTGTGATTTCCTGTCGGATGGTGGATTCATTGGTCCCCCAGATATCAATAATTACTTCATCACCGGGTCCCAAACGGTAATCGGCCGGCGTAGCCAGATTTTCGTTGGGTTCAAAAGTCAAAGTCCGCCCGTTGAAAACATCATGACCGAAGATAAGTTGTGCGGCTTCTGCATCGCTCTGCTCCGTAGGAGTGCCGACGGCATCTTCTACCACATCCATACTGCCGGCCGAGAGTTCTTCCGACGCATTGCTACGCCGCTCACGCACGCCGGGAGCCACATTGCTGACAGCCGTTTCTGCCCCTTGAGACTCTTCGTAACGAGCCTTGATACGTTCGGCCTGCTCGCGCGTGACACCCCGTGCCATCAGTTCGCGGCCTATCTGCCGCTCACCTTTCCCGGCTGCCGTCTGCTCTTTTACATACTCCACCACCTGTTCGTCGCTCATCTGCGCATACAGGGGAAAAAACAAGAATGAGAAGAAGATAAATAACAGGATTCTACTTTTGTTCATGAATCTATCGCACTTTATTTTCAAAAAATTACAGTCGGTTTAAAATTCCTTTTTCCTGTCATCCCGAGCGTTATTCTCCCCCGCCAAACGGGGGAGGTAAGAGGAGGTATCGAGGGATCCCACTATGTGTATGAGAAGAATTAGGGAGATGGTTTCGACTCCGCTTCGCTCCACTCAACATGACAAAAAGCGATTTTTTAACAGGCTCTTACAACTTAAAAAATCGCTGTCCGCAAGAAAGACGGCTTTTGTTCGTTCCGGCTACGGTTCTTCCGAACAAGCGACACAGCGCAAAGGAAAGCCAGTTCGTCTGACAAAGTCACCAGTCGTTCACCACTATCGGCAGACAAGTTTTTCATCTGCTTTTGCAATTCGCCGGACAGCCAACATTCCAAAGACTGCGGCAATGTACAAAGATGCCCCGCCAAGCAAGCGTCCAGACAAGCATCCAACAACGGAGGAACCACCTCCTTCTGTGGCAACAAAGTTAGCTGGCCTTGAAATGCACAAACCACCTCACGGTCGTAACGACTGTCTCGAAACAAGTAGGAATAACGATTTAAAACAGATACCCGCCGCCAACTTAATTCCGACGAAAGTCCTGCCCACAAGCCATCTGGAGACAAAGTATCACACCAACCTTGCAACGCCGAACGAAGGAAAACGAACCACATGTCTGACTCCCACGCTTCCGGATAAAAGAAAGACTCCAAAAGACTGCAAACAGCTATTTCTGTTGCTGCATCATCAACCTCACCCACATCTGGATTCCAATCACGTAGCACTTCGAATACACAAGAATCGCACACATCGGCCTGTCCCGGCTCATAACTTCTCCCCGTCTCACGAACTAACATATAGAGAGCATCGGCCAAACGGACACGCTCCTGCAAAATCAGCCCGGAGAAAGACAACCGCTGAAGAATAACCTCAAAAAGTTTGGAAGCCAACGAAGTATAAGCTGAAGCAGTGCCTATGGTACAGAAAGATTCAGAAGCTATGCACAACCGATACAACGACGTATAGATACGGGTTGCAGCAAGCAAAACAGATGTATCGCCCGCTGCTACGAGGCGAAAGTCCGGCACTTCACGAAAAGCAGTCAAAAGACGAGATTCGTACAATTCCATTAGCTTAAGGAATCGGTTCTATCAAATCAGGATGTATAACGGCAAGTGCCACAGCGATGACCCCTTCTACGGCAATAACCACCCGACGGTCGCGTGCACCTTTTACCTTCAGAAAAGTTCCTTCATATCCGGCAAACTCTCCTCCGATAATGCGTACACGCGTGCCTTTGGCAAGATTCAACTCACCGGGCTGGAAATAAAGTAATTGGTCATCGTACGTACCGGCCACTGCTATGAAACGTTGCATTTGCACATCAGGAATAATAATCTTCTCGTGGCTACGCGTATCCGTAATATACTGAAGATAGGACAACTCCAGCTTGATACGTTTCAGTTCTGATGGCAAAGCGTGCACGAAAAGCAAGTTGCGCACCGCTGGTACCAATTCGCGCACACGACGTCCATGCTTCAATCGAAAATGGTACTGCATCGGAATAAAACAACCGATGCCGGCTTCTTTCAGGCGACGCATGGCATCCAACTCACGCCGATAAGTGGCACGCATAGCAT
This sequence comes from Candidatus Bacteroides merdipullorum, assembly GCA_019116045.1. Taxonomy (GTDB): domain Bacteria; phylum Bacteroidota; class Bacteroidia; order Bacteroidales; family Bacteroidaceae; genus Bacteroides; species Bacteroides merdipullorum. The sequence continues at coordinate 6,500 of DXCK01000057.1, forward strand.
ACCATAAAACAGATTCACTGCAAGATAGTACGGGAAGTACGCCGGGAGTCATTTTTGTGTCGGAAGCATTATCCCGGGGCTTTGAAACCAACATAACTACGTGGATTTCAATTATTTAAGCAAGGCCTCTTTCAAATAGCCGAAAAATAAAGACTTGCATCATTAAATAAAAAGCGAAAAACCTTACAGACCCAATAAAACAATGTGTATGAAAGGATTTCCGGTAAATCTCTTAGTAAGAGAAATA
>DXCK01000058.1 GCA_019116045.1 Candidatus Bacteroides merdipullorum
TGCATCAGAATTGCGTTCATACAATACGACGGCATCCCCTTGGCGGAAATTGGGAAGGGGAGTTTCTGCCTCAACCTCAGTTCTTCCACACCTTAACACCAAATATGGTTTATGCGCATCTGTCGCATGATTTTCACATATAGAAAGGTCATAAAGGATTTCTCCTGACTCTATTTTTTCAGACAAGGTGGAAAGCCAAAGAGACGAAGCACCGGTACAACCCTCATGGTCAACGTCACCCGTTTTAGAAGTATAGAGTTCTTTAGTTATGAAATTATAAAGCGAATAGAAATAATCAGACTCCAATGGAGAGAGGTTTTCTAATTGTTTCCTAACAGTATCAATATTCGGACAAAGATAACGCGTCCACAACACATTATGCAATTTCCGTTCATTCAAGACATCTGGAGTGAAACTTTTCAGCAATTCCGCCGTAAACAAAGGATCATTATGCAGTTGTATACCATACTCATTGGCTACAATGCGATTACGCACATCCATTACACGACGCAACATGGCCCATGAAGCACGGGCCGGATACAGCAAAGGATAGCGGGTATATAACAAATATGGTTTTATCCGGCGATGGTCCATCTTCATAGAATATTCCAACACAGCCTGATAAAGCAACATCTGCACAAGGTTATTTTCTTTAGGCACTATCTTATGACGAACGGCATATTCGTCCGCCTTTCCCGACTTCATTTCAATGAATGAGGACATATCCCGCTGCATGTAATCCAACCGGCCTTGCAATCCTAGTGATTCACAGATATACGAAGGTTCCAATACGGCATCTTTCCGATTCAATTCATAGCCAGCCGCAGGAAAGGTTTCTGTTATAATCTGACGGATATGCTCGAAATGCAGCTTGCAATCTGCAAAGAAGGTGGCTTCTTTTTCTACATCGCGCAGGTCTTCACAAGCTGCCAATTCTATGGGATAGGTGCGAAAGGCTTTTTTCATGCACTCCAAATAATCGGGCTCTTCTTTTGCATGAATCCATTCGTCCAGGAAAAGGTTGACAATATTACCCAACAGCAAAGGGCGGGTATTGCCCAACGGCTGCAAACGCATCAAAACATAATTGCCCGGATGGCTGCCGTACTCTTTGAAACATTCGGCCAATGTACTGATATCTATCAGATAATCGGGTTCTAGGACAAAAAAAGAAGGGGTTAATATGCCTGATTCGTCCACAGATATGTCCAACAGATTCAGTTGGGCATTGGGCCATAGCAAGCGGCAGGTTTCTGCAAATTCTTCATTTACCTGGGGCACCTGATAACGTACGCGCAAAGGTTCTTCTGCCAACAGGTCTACGGGACGCACATATAAAAAGGAGTCATCGGCCTGAAGGAAATTGACACGCAGGCGGCTTATCCGTCCTTTAGCCGGAGGAGAGACGATGTAAGTGGCATCGGCTCGGGGCAATAGCTTATACAATGCATCGGGAATGTCTTGGGCAGTGAGCCTTTTGATGAAAAAGGCAAGTGTTTTGGCATCGCGCAAGAGGTGTTCGCGGGTAGGCTGTGCCCGCCGGTTCAGTATGTCGTTCGAGGTCAGGCGAAATGTATGCAGACGGTTCTGCTCGGCCACGGAAAGCCCTATTTTCGCGCCCAGGTGATTGATACGTGCGGCCAAATCGGTCATTTGCAGATGGCTGTCTTCCATCTGTGAGCGGCAGAGGTGTTCCAGCAGTTCCCGCATTTTCCGATATGCATCGCGAAGTGGGCAATCTTCGCTGCGGCACAGGCTCCAAAGGAGGTCGTAGTATTCATTGACCTCTAGTGCTTCGTTATTCTTCATCGGGCGTTTGTTGCTCCTGCTCTTCTGTTGTGTCCTCTTCTTCTTGTGGTTTGTCTTTGACCATCAGGATGCTGAGTTCGTAGAGCAAGTAGAGTGGTATGGCTACCACGGACAATGTGAAGGGGTCGCCGGTGGGGGTTATGACGGCTGCCAGCACGACGATGATGACGACTGCATGGCGGCGGTATTTCCGCAGGAAGGTTTTGTGTACCAAGCCCATCAGGGAGAGGAGCCAGGTGACCAGAGGGAGTTCGAATGACAGGCCCATGCAGAGGACCAGCATCATGAAGTTGTTGATGTAGGAATTGAGTGAGATTTGGTTCTCAATCAGTGCACTTAGTTCGTAGGTGGAGAGGAAACGCAGCGTCAGGGGATAGACCATGAAGTAGCCCAGTAGGACGCCGAGGAAGAACATCACGGTGCCCAGGGCCAGGGCTTTCTTGACGCCTTGCACTTCGTTGGGATAAAGCGCGGGGCGGATGAATTGCCAGATTTCGTAGAAAAGGTAGGGGGCTGCGGTGACGACAGACATCCAGAAGGCGGTGGACATGTGGATGAAGAAGGGGGCTGCCAGGTTGATGTTTACCAGCTTGACATGAAATTCTTGGGTGAAAAATTCGCCTTCCAGCCCCAGCCTCTCGCCTATCCAGCGCAGGAAGTCGTAAAAGACGAAGTCGTTGGAGCAGGGAGCCAGTATCACGTTGTCGAACAAATAGGGCATGGCCACGAAATAGGCCACGGCCAGGACGAACCACACCGCAATGATACGAATCAGCGCCCTGCGCAAGATGTCCAGATGGTCCCAGAAAGATAGTTCCTTGTCCGCCACGTCTGTCGCTTATTGCTTCTTTTCTACGGGTTCGTCTATTTCTTCCTTGGCTTTGCTGATTTCCTCCTTTGCCTCGTTTACGCCTTCCTTGAAGCTTTTCACGCCTTTGCCCAAACCGCGCATCAGTTCGGGAATCTTCTTGCCGCCGAAAAGCAGCAAGACAACAACCAGGATGATAATCCACTCGGAGCCGCTGGGCAGGATACTCAAAAACTGTAAATTCGTCATAGTCCTATCGTTTTTTATTTTTCCGTGCAAATATATAACAAAGAAACGGAATGGAAAACAAATCGCCCCAAAAGAATGTGAAGCGCCTGTTTTTCGCGCCGGCGGCACGATGGCGGAGGGTGCCGGGAACTGTATTATACTCATCTCCGCCCCCTTCACAGGCGTGCCGGACGGGGGAGCGGCTCAATCCTGGTAATAGACGCGCTTCACCCGCGTGGAGACGCTGGTCAGCACCTCGTAGGGAATCGTGTCCAGGGCATCGGACAAGGCCGTCACAGGCAAATGGTCACCGAAGATTTCCACCCGGTCGCCCTCCCGGCAGTCGATGTCCGTCACGTCTATCATGCAGACGTCCATGCAGATATTGCCCACGTACGGCGCCCGCTGCCCGTTCACCAAGCAATAGGCACGGCCGTTGCCCAAGTGGCGGTTCAGCCCGTCCGCATAGCCGATGGGCAGGGCGGCGATGCGCGAAGGGCGCTCCAAATGCCCGCGGCGGCTGTAGCCCACGGTGTCTTGTTGCGGCACGTCGTGAATCTGCAAGATAGTGGTGTAGAGCGAACTGACATTGTGCATCACGGCATTGGTCACCGGATTGATGCCATACAGCCCGATGCCCAGACGTACCATGTCGAACTGCGCATCGGGGAAGCGCTCGATGCCTGCCGAATTACAGATATGGCGCAGAATGTGATGCGGGAAAGCAGCCTGCAACTGGTCCGCCGCAGCCCTGAACGTGTCAATCTGCCCACGCGTGAAATCATCAAACCGCGCAGCGTCGCTGCCCACCAGGTGCGAGAACACCGACCGCACAATCACCGCATCCTGCCCCTTCAGCCGCTCCACCAACAGGGGCACCTCTTCCGGCAAAAAGCCCAGCCGGTGCATCCCCGTATCAATCTTGATATGGATAGGATAATTCGTGATGCCCGACTTTTCGGCCTCGCGTATCAACGCATCCAACAAGTGAAAGCTGTAAATCTCAGGCTCCAGATGATTGTCAAACATCGTCTTGAAGGCCGTCATCTCCGGGTTCATAATCAAGATGTTCGTCGTGATACCCGCCTTGCGCAACTCCGAACCCTCGTCGGCCACCGCCACAGCCAGATAGTCCACCCTATGCTCCTGCAACGTCTTGGCAATCTCATGCGAACCAGCCCCGTAGGCCGAAGCCTTCACCATGCACGTCATCTTCACCCCCGGACGCAGCAACGAACGGTAATGGTTCAGATTCTCGACCATCGCCCCCAAATTGACCTCCAGGATAGTCTCATGCACCTTCTTCTCCAACACCTCCGTCAAGGCATCGAAGCCAAAAAGGCGAGCCCCTTTAATCAGGACAATCTCATTCTCCAAACGCAACTCACCCCTTGCCAACGCCTGCAACAAAGCCTCCGTATCCGTGAAGAACGCCTTCTCCCCCCCGAACAACTCCGCATGGTTGTACAAATCATCCCCCACTCCGATGATACGCTCCACATGACGGCTCTCCAACAACTGAGCCACCTGCCTGTAAAGCATCGATGCATTCTGCCCAGACTCCAGAATGTCAGACAAGATGAGCGTACGCTTCAGATTATTGGACAACGACCGGCGATACAGGAAATCCAGCGCAATGTCCAGCGACACCAAATCCGAGTTATAACTATCGTTTATCAACAAACATCCATTCTTCCCCTCCTTCACCTCCAGACGCATAGCCACCGGCTCCAAACGCGCCATACGCTCGGCGATACGTTCAGCAGGAACCATCAAGTACAAACAAGCAGCCAGGCAATGAAGCGAATTTTCAATGGAAGCATCATCAATGAAAGGCAACGTATAAGAATTGTCCATATCCAGATAACGGTAATTGACAACCGTACAATTCTCTTTCTTTTCCACCTTACTTATATACAAAGGGCGCTCCATGTCGCGACGGCTCCAGGCAATCTCCCGTGCCGAAAGCAAGTATTTAGACACACAACCACTAATCAATTCATCATCACCATTGTATATCAGCACATCACAATCCTTGAAAAGCGACAACTTTTCAGCACACTTATCTTGCAAAGAAAAGAAATTCTCCTGATGGGCACTGCCAATGTTTGTCAATATACCGATGGTAGGCTGGATAATACTTTTCAAAGACTCCATTTCCCCCGGCTCAGATATACCTGCTTCGAAGATACCCAATTCCGCCTGTTCATCCATGCGCCACACCGACAAGGGAACACCAATCTGCGAATTATAACTGCGAGGAGAACGTACAATCGCCCGGTCGGCCTCCAACAACTGGTGCAACCATTCCTTCACAACCGTCTTCCCGTTACTACCCGTAATGCCGATGACCGGAATCTGAAAGCGCGAACGATGCTGCTCTGCCAACTTCTGCAACGCTTTCAACGGATTGCCCACCACTACATAATTAACATCCTGGCAAATACCGCCAAAGTCCCCGCTTTCCATCTTAGCAAAAGCCTCTTCGCTAACCACAAAATTACGCACGCCCCGCACATACAACTCCGGCACATAACGTATCCCGTCATTGCGCTTGGTAGCTAAAGCAAAAAACAAAGTAGCTTCCGGGAAACTCAGGGAACGGCTATCAGTCAACAACCAATCAACATTGGCAGGCACGTTCCCCACAAGCCTGCCACCTGTCATTTCACTTATTTGTTCAATCGTGTAAGACATAATTTCCTTTCGTTTTGGAAGTCTAAGTACGGGTATTTTCCGTTAAGTCGGTCTATTTTTAACAAAATTTGTCCTAAAAAACGCTTATACTCTTCCGAATCAGGATGCAGAGGTTTATGCGACAAGTCCTTATGTATTTGCTCACATTCCCGCATCACTTTATCTGTTTCCGACGCCAGGCACCACTCCGTAAAACGCTCCCAGACATACTGCACAGCCACTTCTGAAGGATGCACCAAGTCATCCGCATAAAAACGATAATCCCGCAACTCATCAAGCAACAATTCATAAGTCGGGAAATAGAAGACACGCCGAGGGAAAGCCTCCGCTATCTGCTCGGCAGCCAACAACAACGTCGCCTTGCTAAGTTGATTATCGTGCAACCCGTCACGCACATGCCGGATAGGACTCACCGTCAACACCACTTGCAAGCGTTCGTTACGTGCTAACAGTCCTGAAAACAACGACACGCCGTCATTCACAATTTCCGCCACACTCAACCGACGCCTCTGGAAACATTTCTCCGGCAACTTGTGGCAATTCCCCACCACACGCCCTGTTTCCTTGTCCTCATACACCCAGGCCGTGCCCCAAGTAAGCAACAGGAAATCCAGTCTATCCATTTCACTCGCAGCCCGCCTCAACCTGTCGTTAATTTGCCTCAAAGCCTCCTCTGACGAGACATGCGAAAAATCCCCGTGGTGCATAGCGCTATGCCAAAGTCCTTGGTGCAGATATAAATCATCGGGGACATAAACCTTGCCCGACAGCATCTCACGCAAAGCCATAGATATAGACAATGGATTGTACAGCACACCATAGGGATTGACATCGCAACAGAACTTGGCCTCTTGCAACCTTGTACCTATATTCGTTGCAAAACACGAACCCAACAACATCAGACGATGCGAATAATCAATGCATGGACAATCCGTGGGACGTTCTACCGGGGTATATAGTTTCATCATCTTTATTAAATGGATTATTCGGGGTATGTCCAGTAAATCTTCATGGAGAAAAATCCAAACACTGCCGACATAAATTATCATTTTCTAAAGCCCTACAACTCATTGCCAACCAATACAGACTTGATAACATAACCTTTTTGCCCTGACATGTCCTCTACAATACCTTCCAAATAAGACGAAAAACGTTTTGCACCAATAACATCTTTTACATACAACGCGAACTCTATTTGCTTACTTGATTTAAACTCTGGATCTGTAGAGTAAAGCAGGATATAGCGCTTCATGCCAGGAGTATCTTGTTCGCTAAACGTTCTGTATTCGCCATACTTCAAGGCAGGCATCCGGATATCCACACAATCTTCTGAAAACGATGTCATTTTAAAATGATCATATCTCAGTTGCGACCTTTTAGCCACGACGGGAGTATCTTTAGACAAGACTACTTTTCCATAAGGCGGAATCGGAACTACCCGCTGTTCAGCATAAGTAGTAGAAACCGACGCTTGACTTCCTCCACCCACATTCACTCCTCCTGCCAACGCATTTGCCACACCTCCTAAGCCAAATGCTCCGGTCACTGCCCCAACATTAAGACTTGCTCCGGAACCACCACCTTGATTAACCGTAGTTTGCTGAGCATTATAATACACATAAGAATTTCCATCTGATTCCACTCGAAACGTATTCGCTTTGTCTATATAAATCGTTTGAGCAGTTTTATTCACAACCTCAATCACGTATTTCCCCTCAAAATAAGTATATTTATCACCGTAAAAACCTTTAATAAGGCCGCCATCGTAACGAGAAGGATAATAAGGATAACTTTTTTCTTCCGTAGATACAGAGATTTGAACCTCAGCCGAAGACAAAACCGATGACCGAGTAACACCCAATGTGCCCCACCAAAATTTAGCTTTTTTGTCTTTCCATTTGGTTTTCAATGATTCAAAAAGAGCATTATCCACTTGATTAAACTGTTCTATCAGATCTGCATTGTCAGCAGCCGGTTGAGCCTTAACAGGCAGATTGCTAACGACAGGCACTTGTTCCAACTGAGAAACCGACGAAACGTCACTTTCATTGAATACATCTTTATCCCCGTTTTTATATTTAATCATAAAAACGTCACTTTTCGGTAAAACATAAGAAGGTCCTTCTTGGTTCGACCATTTTTTATATTCCACCTCAACATCAGATATTTTAGTGACTTTTACTTCCAACTCATCCCCATTCTTTTTAATCAGAATATCTTGCGAATAGACATTTATACCCAAAAACAACAATCCAACTAATACCACAATGTTTTTTAACGAACCATTTTGTTTATCCATTTTTCTCTCAAATAGCCTAACCAGTTTCTTCTCGGCTTTAACCACTTTACACAGAAGCGTGAAACTGCATGCCATTTATCTAAAAATTCTCAGATTTTCAAGAATCAAGAACTAGAATGAAGCACAACGCTTCTTACAATTTTATCGCAAAAAAAATGTTAAAGCAACGCCTTACACTCCGACCACAAATTTAGCTATTTCTTTCCAAGAAAGTCTACAAACAACTTTTTTATTTTCCTTTCTCAACATTTTTTACACTTCCGCCTCCTTAGTCTAATAGCCTTTCAGCCATACCAAAGTCGTTTCTCCTCCCTACCTCCTCCCTACCTCGTCCCTGTCTTATACAAGGACAAGGTAGGGAGGAGATACGAAGTTGATAGGTCGAAATCCCAAGAAAGCACCGAAACAAGCCCGAAACCTAAACGCTCTAACAGGCCTGAAACAGCATTTTCCGACACTTGCACAACAAAAGGGTAAGGCTCATGTGCATTTTTTCCACAGAAGACGAGTGCATCCGATTTCTTTTTGCTATTTTTGCGCTCTGTTAAGAATTGAAAAATGGGAATAGAACCTACAAAATACAACCTACTGAATACCATCAATTCGCCAGCAGATTTGCGACGACTCCGACCGGAACAGCTACCGGAAGTATGCCGGGAATTGCGTGAAGACATCATACAAGAGGTGTCGCAAAACCCGGGGCACTTTGCTGCCAGCTTGGGTACCGTAGAACTGACAGTCGCCTTGCACTATGTGCTCAACACGCCCTATGACCGCATTGTATGGGACGTGGGGCATCAGGCATACGGACACAAGATTCTGACTGGCAGACGCGACTCTTTCTATACAAACCGGAAATTGGGCGGCATCCGTCCCTTTCCATCACCTGACGAAAGCGAATACGACACATTTGCCTGCGGACATGCCTCCAACTCCATATCGGCAGCATTGGGCATGGCCGTGGCCGCCGCCCGCAAGGGGGAGAAAGATCGTCACGTGGTGGCCGTGATAGGCGACGGAAGCATGAGCGGCGGATTGGCGTTCGAAGGACTAAACAATGCTTCTTCAACTCCGAACGACTTGCTCATCATCCTGAACGACAACGATATGGCCATTGACCGGAGCGTGGGAGGCATGAAACAATATTTGTTTAACCTGACCACCAGCAACCGGTATAACCAGCTACGTTTCAAAACATCACGCTTGTTGTTCAAGATAGGCATCCTCAATGAAGAAAGGCGTAAGGCACTCATCCGCTTTGCCAACAGCCTGAAGTCTATGGCTGCTCAGCAGCAAAACATCTTCGAAGGGATGAACATCCGTTACTTCGGACCTATAGACGGGCATGATGTAAGAAATCTGGCCAGGGTACTGCGCGACATTAAAGACCTGCAAGGGCCTAAAATTCTGCACCTTCACACGGTAAAAGGGAAAGGTTTTGCGCCGGCAGAGAAAGACCCAGGCACTTGGCATGCACCCGGACGTTTCAACCCCGAAACAGGAGAACGCTATGTAGCCGACAGCACCAACCTTCCTCCACTCTTTCAAGACGTGTTTGGTGAAACCTTGGTGGAGTTGGCACAACAGAACCCACGCATCGTAGGCGTAACTCCCGCCATGCCCACCGGATGCTCGATGAACAAGCTGATGGAAGCCATGCCCGACCGGGCTTTCGACGTAGGCATTGCCGAAGGCCATGCGGCCACATTCTCTGGTGGGATGGCTAAAGAGGGGTTACAACCTTTCTGTAACATTTATTCTACATTCATGCAGCGGGCGTATGACAACGTCATCCATGACATCGCTTTGCTACACTTGCCTGTCGTGCTCTGCCTGGATCGTGCAGGACTGGTAGGCGAAGACGGAGCCACACACCACGGCGTGTTCGACCTGGCCTATTTTCGCCCCATCCCCAATCTGACAATTTCCTCGCCAATGAACGAGCATGAGTTGCGCCGACTGATGTACACAGCACAACTGCCCGGTAAAGGCCCTTTTGTCATACGCTACCCCCGTGGCAGAGGCGTGCTAACGGATTGGCGCTGCCCGTTGGAAGAAATCCCGGTAGGAAAAGGGCGCAAATTGAAAGAAGGCAAAGACATAGCGGTTATTACTTTGGGCCCCATCGGCAATCTGGCAGCCAAAGCCATCGAGCGGGCGGAAAAAGAAAAAGGGCTTTCCATTGCCCACTATGACTTGCGCTTTCTGAAGCCGCTGGACGAAGAGATGTTGCACGAGATAGGACGAAGCTTCTGTCGCATTGTCACCATTGAAGACGGTGTACGCAAAGGAGGCATGGGAAGTGCTATATTGGAATTCATGGCCGACAATGGCTACACACCACAGGTGAAACGCATCGGAGTGCCGGATATGTTTATAGAACACGGCAGCATCCAGGAGCTGTATCACCTTTGCCACATGGATGAAGACGAAATTGTAAAACAATTAGAATAAGTAGACAGACGTGAAAATCATCATTGCCGGTGCCGGCGCAGTAGGCACACATTTGGCTAAACTGCTATCGCGCGAGAAACAGAACATAACCTTGATGGACGATAGCGAAGAACGGCTGAGTGCCCTCAGCTCTAACTTTGATTTGATGACCATCGTTGCTTCTCCCACCTCCATCAAAGGATTGGAAGAAGTAGGTGCTAAAGATGCCGACTTGTTTATTGCCGTTACTCCGGACGAAAGTCGAAACATGACTGCCTGCATGTTGGCAAGTAATTTGGGAGCAAAAAAAACCGTAGCCCGTATAGACAATTACGAATATTTATTGCCACGGAACAAAGATTTTTTCCATAAACTGGGAGTTGATTCACTCATCTACCCGGAAATGTTAGCCGCCAAAGAGATTGTATCGTCCATTCGGATGAGCTGGGTTCGTCAGTGGTGGGAATTTTACGGCGGTGCCTTGATTCTGATTGGTACCAAGATGCGCGAAAAGGCCGAAATTCTGGATGTGCCCCTGTATAAATTAGGAGGTCCTGCACTGCCCTACCACGTAGTAGCCATCAAACGCGGCAACGAAACTTTGATTCCTCGAGGAGATGATGCCATACGGCTGAATGACATTGTATATTTTACAACCACACGAAAATATTTACCCTATGTGCGAAAAATCACGGGGAAAGAAGATTATGTAGATGTACGCAACGTCATGATAATGGGAGGCAGCCGAATCGCCGTCCGTACAGCACAATATGTGCCCGATTACATGCAAGTGAAAATTGTGGATAACGACCTGAATCGGTGCAATCATCTGACAGAATTGCTGGATGACAAAACCATGATAATCAATGGTGACGGGCGAGACATGGATTTGCTGGTGGAAGAAGGGTTGAAAAACACAGAAGCTTTCGTAGCATTGACCGGGAACTCTGAAACAAACATATTGGCCTGCCTGGCTGCTAAGCGGATGGGGGTCAGCAAGACCGTAGCCGAAGTGGAGAACATAGATTACATCGGCATGGCCGAAAGTTTAGATATCGGCTCAGTCATCAACAAAAAGATGATAACGGCCAGTCATATCTACCAAATGATGCTGGATGCTGATGTGAGCAACGTGAAATGCCTGACATTTGCCAATGCAGACGTAGCAGAATTTACCGTAAAAGAGGGTTCTTTAATTACGAAACATCCAGTAAAAGACCTCGGCTTCCCCAAAGGAGTCACCATCGGAGGGCTGATACGCAATGGCGAAGGTGTCGTGGTAATGGGTAACACACAGATACAGCCCGGCGACCATGTAGTAGTTTTCTGCCTGAGCATGATGATAAAGAAGGTAGAAAAGTTTTTTAATTAAAACCAAAAATTGTAAAATATTAATCTTTTGTCACGTAGAGATAGCAAACAGCAGAGATAGTTGTTGTATCTTTGCGCGTTGTAATTTAATATTTATAACACATCATATATATGTACAAAATCTTATAGATTTATGAACTTCATTTTTTTAGTCACCGTCGTGCTGACGGCCCTCATCTTTGTGGGACTCGTTGTCGTGATTGCCAACGCGATAGCGCCGCGCTCCTACAATCCGCAGAAGATGGAGCCTTATGAGTGTGGTATCCCTACCCGTGGTAAAACTTGGATGCAATTCCACGTAGGTTACTACTTGTTTGCCATCCTGTTCCTGATGTTCGAGGTCGAGACCGTGTTCCTCTTCCCGTGGGCGGTCATCACTGCCGAATTGGGCGTTGCCGGATTATGTAGCGTATTGTTTTTCTTATTCATTTTAATTCTGGGCCTTGCATACGCCTGGAGGAAAGGAGCTTTGGAATGGAAGTAACCAAAAGACCCAAAATCAAGTCTATCCCCTACGAAGAGTTCCAAGATAATGAAACCTTGGAAAAAATAATCCAAGAGCTGAATGCCGGTGGCGTCAATGTCATGGTAGGTGCTTTGGATGACCTTATCGACTGGGGACGCAGTAACTCACTTTGGCCGTTGACATTCGCCACGAGCTGTTGCGGTATCGAGTTCATGGCCGTTGCCTCTGCCCGTTATGATATGGCACGCTTTGGTTTTGAAGTAACCCGTAACAGTCCCCGTCAGGCTGATGTCATCTTGGTGAACGGTACCATTACCTATAAGATGGCTCCCGTACTGAAGCGTTTGTATGACCAGATGGCAGACCCGAAGTATGTAGTGGCCGTGGGCGGATGCGCCGTAAGCGGCGGCCCCTTCAGAAAGTCCTACCATGTTGTACAGGGTGTGGATCAAATTCTTCCGGTAGATGTCTATGTACCTGGTTGCCCGCCACGTCCCGAAGCTTTTCTATATGGCATGATGCAATTGCAGCGCAAGGTCAAAATTGAAAAGTTTTTCGGAGGAGTTAACAGAAAAGAAAAGGAAACAGAAGAATAAAATATGGAGAATACAATATATGTAAAGCCGGAAGACTTGCACAGCACAATGTCGCGTCTGCGCAAGGAAAAGCAAATGGACTTCCTGAGAAGCCTGACCGGCATGGACTGGGGAGTTCCCGATGAGAAAGACACGGAAGACACCTTACGGGGCTTGGGAGTGGTCTACCATTTGGAATCGACCATAACCGGTGAGAGAATGGTAGTCAAAACATCCACGCTGGATCGTGAATACCCCGAATTGTCCACCGTATGTGACATTTGGAAGGGTGCCGACCTGCCTGAACGTGAAGCCTATGATTTCTTCGGTATCGTGTTCATCGGCCATCCTGACATGCGCCGCCTGTTCCTGCGCAACGACTGGGTGGGCTATCCGTTCCGCAAAGACAATGACCCCTCCAAGGAAAATCCCTTGCGTATGGACAACGAAGAGACCATCGACGTAACCAGCGAAGTGGATCTGACTCCCGACGGAGCTTCCAAAGAGAAAAAAAATGAAGTCTTTAACAACGAAGAATATGTGGTGAACATCGGACCTCAGCATCCTTCCACGCACGGCGTCCTGCGTCTCCGCGTATCATTGGACGGTGAAATTATCCGCAAGGTAGACCCGAACTGCGGATACATCCACCGGGGCATCGAAAAGATGAACGAAAGCCTCACCTACCCCCAGACCTTGGCTTTGACCGACCGTCTGGATTACTTAGGTGCGATGCAGAGCCGCCATGCGCTGTGCATGTGTATTGAGCAAGCTATGGGCGTAGAGGTGAGTGACCGCGTAAAGGTCATCCGTACTATCATGGACGAGTTGCAACGTATAGACTCGCACATCCTGTACTTCGCCTGTCTCTGTCAGGATATGGGTGCCACAACGGCTTTCTTGTACGGCTTCCGCGACCGTGAAAAAGTACTCGACATTTTCGAGGAGACTTGTGGCGGCCGCCTCATCCTGAACTACAACACCATCGGCGGCGTACAGGCCGACATTCATCCAAATTTCGTACATCGTGTAAAGGAGTTCATCCCCTACATGCGCCACAACCTCCAGGAATATTTCGATGTGTTTATCAACAATGTCATAGTACAGCAGCGTCTGAAAGGCGTGGGCGTACTGAGCCGTGAAGATGCCATCTCTTTTGGCGCCACCGGCGGTACAGGACGTGCCAGCGGCTGGGCCTGCGACGTGCGCAAGCGCATCCCCTACGGTGTGTATGACAAGGTGGACTTTAAGGAAATCACCTATACGGAAGGCGACTGTATGGCCCGTCTCATGGTTCGTATGGATGAGATTCTGGAGAGTCTGCACATCATCGAACAGTTAATAGACAACATCCCCGAAGGACCGTACCAGGAAAAGATGAAGCCCATCATCCGTGTGCCGGAAGGCTCGTATTACGCAGCCGTGGAAGGCAGCCGTGGCGAATTCGGCGTGTACTTGGAGAGCAAGGGCGACAAGACGCCTTACCGCCTGCACTATCGTTCGACAGGACTGCCCCTCGTAGGCACATTGGACACGCTTTGCCGGGGTGCCAAGATTGCCGACCTGATAGCTATCAGCGGTACGTTGGACTACATCATCCCCGACATAGACAGATAATGAATACATTAGCACTTTAATCATATTAATACGTTAAAAAATGTTCGATTTTAGTATTGTATCAAGCTGGATACACCAGATGCTGACATCCGTCATGCCCGAGGGCTTGGCTATCTTCATCGAGTGTGTAGTAGTAGGAGTATGCATCGTGCTGATGTATGCCATCCTTGCCATCCTGTTGATTTATATGGAGCGCAAGATATGCGGCTTCTTCCAGTGCCGCCTGGGTCCGATGCGTGTGGGCCCTTACGGAACTATCCAAGTGATCTGCGACGTACTGAAGATGCTGACCAAGGAAATCTTTACGCCGAAAACAGTAGACAAATGGCTTTACAACCTGGCACCCTACATGGTGCTGTTGGCCTCTTTCCTAACCTTTGCCTGCCTGCCCATGAACAAGGGTATGGAAGTGCTGGACTTCAACGTCGGCATATTCTTCGTAATGGCCGCTTCCAGCATCGGTGTGGTAGGTATCCTGCTGGCTGGTTGGAGCTCGAACAGCAAATACTCCCTCATCGGAGCCATGCGTAGCGGCGCCCAAATTATCAGTTACGAACTTTCCGCGGGTTTGAGCATCCTGACAATGGTTGTCCTGACCGGCACCATGCAGATTTCTGAAATTGTAGGTGGACAGGCAGATGGATGGCTCATCTTCAAGGGACATATTCCAGCCATCATTGCTTTCATCATCTACCTGATTGCCAGCAATGCAGAGTGTAACCGCGGCCCGTTTGACTTGCCCGAAGCAGAAAGTGAGTTGACCGCTGGTTATCACACCGAATATAGCGGTATGCACTTCGGTTTCTTCTACCTGGCCGAGTATCTGAACCTGTTCATCGTATCGGCTATCGCCGCTACCGTGTTCCTGGGCGGTTGGATGCCTTTACACATTCCCGGATTGGATGGCTTCAATATGGTAATGGATTATATTCCCGGAGTCATTTGGTTCTTTGCCAAAGCATTCTTCGTAGTATTCTTGATGATGTGGATGCGCTGGACGTTCCCCCGCCTGCGAATCGACCAGATTCTGAAACTGGAATGGAAATACTTAGTACCAATCTCGATGGTCAACCTGCTGCTCATGGCATTGGTAGCCACCTTCGGATTACACTTTTAACCCAAAAAGTTTGTGACTATTTATGGAAGAAAAAGATACATATTTCAGTGGGTTGTCTAAGGGGGTGCGTAGCCTGTGCATCGGACTGAAGACGACCATGCGTGAATTTTTCACGAAAAAAGTGACGGAACAATATCCTGAGAACCGGAAAGAGCTAAAGATGTTCGACCGTTTTCGCGGGACGTTGACCATGCCCCACAACGAAAGCAACGAACACCACTGTATCGCCTGTGGTCTGTGCCAAATGGCCTGCCCCAACGGCACCATTAAGGTGAGCAGCGAAACCATAACAACTGAAGACGGCAAAAAGAAGAAAATATTGGCCAAATATGAATACAATCTCGGCTCATGTATTTTTTGCCAGTTGTGCGTTAATGCCTGTCCTCATAATGCTATCACGTTCGACCAAGTGTTCGAACATGCCGTGTTCGATCGCTCTAAGTTGATTTTGACATTGAATCATCCGGGCAGTCACGTAGAAGAGAAGAAAAAGTAAAGATTAATATTTAAGCAATAAGCACTTATAGACATGGAAATAACTCTTGAAACAGTAGTTTTCTACTTCCTTGCGGCCTTCATCGCCGTATTTTCCATCCTGACGGTGACCACCAACCGCATTGTGCGCGCGGCCACTTACTTGCTGTTCGTACTGTTCGGCACGGCGGGTTTCTATTTCCTGCTGGGATATACCTTCCTGGGGGCAGTACAAATTATGGTATATGCCGGAGGCGTCGTCGTGCTCTACGTATTCTCCATCTTCCTAACCAGCGGAGAAGGAGCCAAGTTCCAGAAATTGAAGAAAAGCCGTTTTTGGGCAGCCTTGGGCACCACGCTCGCAGGAGGTATCATCGTATTGTTCGTACTGTTAAAGCATAAATTCCTGGCTCCGGTAGACATTGAATATGCCGAAACCGGATTCAAGGAAATCGGCATGCAGATGTTGAGCAGTGACAAATACGGATATTTATTGCCTTTCGAAGCAGTCAGCGTTTTACTGTTGGCATGCATCATTGGTGGATTGTTAATCGCACGTAAAAGATAAACATTGCTATGGTACATTTAGAATTTTATCTGATAGTTTCAACTATCATGCTTTTTGCAGGCGTCTATGGTTTCTTTACCCGGCGTAACACGCTGCACATGCTTATTTCGATTGAGTTGGTATTGAATGCAACAGATATCAACTTCGCTGTGTTCAACCGCTATTTGTTCCCTGGCATGTTAGAAGGCTATTTCTTTGCCCTTTTCGCCATTGCTATTGCTGCTGCGGAAACGGCTATTGCAATCGCCATCATGATTAATATCTACCGAAACATACGCAGTATTCAGGTGAATCGCTTGGAGGAGTTGAAGTGGTAAATTGATTGAAGTGACAAACTAATAACAGAAACAACAATATGGAATATACGATTCTAATTCTACTGCTTCCTTTCCTCTCATTCCTGATTCTTGGGATCGGAGGCAAATGGATGTCGCACCGGACAGCTGGTTTGATCGGCACAGTGGTGTTGGGCGCAGTAACAGTATTATCCTATGCGACAGCAGCCATCTATTTTAGCAATCCACGTCTGGCTGATGGCACTTTTGAGACCTTGATTCCCTACAACTTTACTTGGCTTCCTTTCACAGATAAGCTAAGCATAGATATGGGCATCTTGCTTGATCCAATATCCGTAATGATGCTGATTGTTATCAGTACAGTATCGTTCATGGTACATATTTACTCGTTCGGCTATATGAAAGGCGAAGTCGGCTTCCAACGCTACTACGCTTTCCTTTCGCTGTTCACGATGTCCATGCTGGGACTGGTGGTGGCTACCAACATCTTCCAAATGTACCTGTTTTGGGAGTTGGTGGGTGTCTCCTCATACCTGTTGATTGGGTTCTATTACACGAAACCTTCGGCTATTGCGGCGTCCAAAAAAGCATTTATTGTAACACGCTTCGCAGACTTAGGATTCCTGATTGGTATTCTGATCTACGGTTACTTTGCTGAGACCTACACATTCACTCCCGACCAGATGGCTTTGGCTAAAGGCGGTGCAGCCATGTTGCCATTGGCATTAGGACTGATGTTCATTGGCGGTGCCGGTAAGAGTGCGATGTTTCCGCTGCACATCTGGCTGCCGGATGCCATGGAAGGCCCGACACCTGTCAGTGCTTTGATTCATGCCGCTACGATGGTAGTCGCCGGTGTTTACCTGGTGGCACGCATGTTCCCGCTATTCATTGAATACGCTCCCTCCACTCTGCACATTGTAGCCTATGTAGGTGCGTTCACAGCCTTCTTCGCTGCCAGCATTGCTTGTGTGCAGACGGATATCAAACGTGTACTTGCCTTCTCAACTATTTCTCAGATTGGTTTCATGATGGTGGCTCTGGGTGTCTGCACTGCCAGCGACCCGCACCATGGCGGTTTGGGTTACATGGCAAGTATGTACCACTTGTTTACACACGCTATGTTCAAGGCTTTGCTCTTCTTGGGTGCAGGTAGCATCATCCATGCTGTGCACAGTAACGAGATGTCAGCCATGGGAGGTTTGCGTAAGCACATGCCTATCACGCACATTACGTTCCTGATTGCCTGCCTGGCCATTGCAGGTATCCCGCCGTTCACCGGTTTCTTCTCGAAAGACGAGATTCTGGCAGCCTGCTTCCAATTCAGTCCGGTAATGGGTTGGATTATGACGGTGATTGCAGCTATGACGGCATTTTATATGTTCCGTCTGTATTACGGTATCTTCTGGGGCAAAGAGAACAAAGAGCTTCACGCAGCCCATACACCGCATGAAAGTCCTCTGACCATGACCTTCCCGCTGATGTTCTTGGCTGCTATCACAGTAGTTGGTGGTTGGCAGTTCATCCTGCCGTTCGGCCATTTTATCAGCTCCAATGGTCATTCCTATGACATTCACCTCGACCCGACAATAGCTATCACAAGTGTTGTCATTGCCGTGGTTGCCATAGCATTGGCTACTTTCATTTATGCGAAAGAGAAACAGCCCGTAGCCGATGCGCTGGCTCGCCGTCTCCGTGGTTTGTGGACTGCCGCTTATCATCGCTTCTACATTGACGAGATTTATCAGTTTATCACACACCGGATTATCTTCCGCTGTATTTCCACGCCTATCGCTTGGTGGGACCGCCACGTTGTGGACGGTTTCTTCAACTTCCTGGCATGGAGCTCGAATGCGGGTAGTGATTCCATCCGCACGTTACAGAGCGGCCGCGTACAACAGTATGCGCTCGTATTCCTGTTGGGCGTATTGGCACTGATATTGATTCTGTTGCTGTAACCAATGTGCAAGTGATTAATTAACATAGAAATCTTAATTATTAAATATCACATAAGATGAACTTCTTATCATTATTTGTTCTCATTCCCCTGCTGATGTTGCTGGGCCTTTGGCTGAGCCGCAACATCTCACAAATACGCACGGTAATGGTGACCGGAGCCTCGGCGCTGTTGATACTGTCTATCGCGCTGACTGTCATGTATCTGCAGGCTCGCCAGGGAGGTGCAACAGACGAAATGTTGTTTTGCGCCGACATGGTTTGGTATCCGGCACTTAATATACACTATTCTGTGGGCGTAGATGGCATATCAGTTGTCATGCTGTTGCTCTCGTCCATTATTGTATTCACTGGCACATTTGCTTCTTGGCGCTTGCAACCACTTACGAAAGAATATTTCCTGTGGTTCACATTCCTGTCACTGGGTGTATTCGGTTTCTTCATCTCGATAGATTTGTTCACCATGTTCATGTTCTACGAGGTGGCTTTGATTCCGATGTACCTGCTGATTGGCGTATGGGGTTCTGGCCACAAGGAATACTCGGCCATGAAACTGACGCTGATGTTGATGGGTGGCTCGGCCTTCTTGCTGATTGGCATCTTGGGCATCTATTTCGGTTCGGGTGCAACGACCATGAATTTGCTTGAAATTGCGGATTTGCATAATATCCCTATCGAACAGCAACGCATCTGGTTCCCGCTTACTTTTATTGGTTTTGGTGTGTTGGGGGCTTTGTTCCCGTTCCACACATGGAGCCCTGATGGTCATGCTTCGGCGCCTACGGCTGTATCGATGTTGCATGCCGGCGTGCTGATGAAGCTGGGAGGTTATGGTTGCTTCCGCATCGCCATGTATCTGATGCCTGAGGCTGCCAATGAGTTGGCGTGGATATTTATTGTCCTGACTGGTATTTCGGTTGTATATGGTGCGTTCTCGGCTTGCGTACAGACGGACTTGAAGTATATCAATGCTTATTCTTCGGTATCGCACTGCGGCCTGGTGCTGTTTGCCATCTTGATGATGAACCAGACGGCCAGCACGGGTGCTGTGCTGCAGATGTTGTCGCACGGATTGATGACGGCTTTGTTCTTCGCCCTGATCGGTATGATTTACGGACGGACTCATACGCGTGACATCCGTGAATTGAACGGACTGATGAAAATCATGCCTTTCTTGTCTGTATGTTATGTGATTGCCGGTCTGGCCAACTTGGGTCTGCCGGGTTTGAGCGGATTCGTGGCCGAGATGACCATCTTTACCGGTGCATTCCAACTGGATGACACGTTCCACCGTGTGTGGACGGTCATTGCTTGTACCTCTATTGTTATCACGGCGGTCTACATTCTGCGCCTGGTGGGCAAGATTCTGTATGGCACTTGCACGAACAAGCATCATTTGGCCCTGACTGACGCGACGTGGGACGAGCGCACGGCGGTCATTGTCCTCATTGTCTGCGTAGCTGCCCTGGGTCTGGCTCCTTGGTGGATAAGCAACATGATTGGCGACAGCGTATTGCCGATAATCAACCATCTGGCAGTAGTTCAATAATCATTAACCCGTAAATACTAATAGTTACAATAACATGGATTACAGTCAATTTCTACTGATGAAGGAAGAGCTCTCGCTGATTGCGGTTATCGTTATCCTTTTCATAGCAGACCTCTTCATGAGTCCTGACAATCACAAACGTGACGGGAAGCCGGTATTGAATACCATCCTCCCGATAGCTTTGCTGCTGATACATACGCTCATCACCATCGTGCCCGGTGGGGAGGTCAACTTGTTTGGCGGCATGTACATCAATACTCCGGTGCAAAGCATCGTGAAGTCTATCTTGAGTGTGGGAACGCTGGTGGTGTTCCTGATGGCACACGAGTGGATGCGCCGCGAGGAGAACCACATCAAGCAGGGTGAGTTTTATGTGCTGACGCTCTCGACGCTGCTGGGCATGTATTTCATGATTTCGGCGGGCCACTTCCTGATGTTCTTCATCGGGTTGGAGACGGCCAGCATCCCGATGGTGGCTCTGATTGCGTTCGACAAATTCCGTTTCCAATCCGCAGAGGCGGGTGCGAAGTATATACTGACGGCGATGTTTTCCAGCGCGCTGCTGTTGTTCGGTATTTCGCTGATTTACGGTACGACGGGGACGTTGTACTTTGAGGACATTCCGGCCGCGCTGGATGGCAGTGCGTTGCAGGTGATGGCGCTGGTGTTCTTCTTCTCGGGCATGGGCTTCAAGATTTCGCTGGTGCCGTTCCACTTGTGGACGGCCGACGTGTACGAGGGTTCGCCCAGCACGGTGACGGCTTACCTGAGCGTCATCTCGAAGGGTTCGGCGGCTTTCGTGCTGATGATTGTGCTGGTCAAGGTGTTTGCGCCGATGGTGGCCGAGTGGCAGACCATTCTTTACTGGATTATCATCTTGTCCATCACCCTGGCCAACTTGTTTGCCCTGCGCCAGCAGAACCTGATGCGACTGATGGCTTTCTCGAGCATCTCGCAGGCGGGTTACATCATGCTGGGTGTCATTGCGGGCACGTCGACGGGTATGACTTCGTTGATTTACTACGTGCTGATTTACTTGTTTGCCAACCTGGGCGTGTTCACGGTCATCAACATCGTGATGCAGCGCACGGGCAAGGTGACGTTGACGGACTATAACGGCCTGTATACGACCAACCCGCGCCTGGCCTTCCTGATGACCTTGGCGCTGTTCTCGCTGGCCGGCATCCCGCCGTTCGCCGGGTTCTTCTCGAAGTTCTTCATCTTCGCCGCAGCTTTCGAGAGCGAGTTCCACCTGCTGGTGTTCATCGCCCTGGTCAACACGGTGCTGTCACTCTACTACTATCTGAGGGTGGTGAAGTCGATGTACATCAACAAGAGCGACGAGCCTATAGCCGCGTTCCGCAGCGACAACTACACGCGCGCCAGCCTGCTCGTGTGCACGGCCGGCATCATCGTGCTGAGCATCGCGAGCGTGGTATACCAACATATTGACAAATTCTCGTTCGGTTTGTAAACCGCCAGAACGGGATTGTATCCCATGGACAGGATGCCGGGACGCGTGAGCGCCCCGGCATCTCTTTTTATGTGCGGCAGCAGAGCGCAATCCCCCGCCCCACCCGCATGCCGCCACAGGACAGGCACGAAGGAGGCCGGTTGCTACACTGGTGTGTAGTCATGCACTACACTCGAGGGTAGCAAGAAGCTACACTGGTGAGTAATGATGAGCTACACTCGAGTGTAGCAACCGGACACCTGCGCAGACCGAGCGCCCCCAACATTGCAACCCGTTTGTCACACCTTGCCACACCTTTGTAACGCCGGCGCAAGAGAAACGTATAGCCCGCGCAACAACCCTGTAACACGAAAGCCTCATCTTTGCAGCGGAAAAAGAATCAAAGAAAAAGACAAGATGAGCACAAGACTGGATTTGGGAAGAATCCTCTTCCTTATTTTACTCTTCACACTCTCCTGCATGACGTTGATGGCAGGAAACATCAAAGGAAACATCAGTGACAAAGAAACGCGCGAACCGCTGACAGGCGCCACCGTGCAAGTGGCCGGAACAAGCCAGGGAGCCGTGGCTGACATCGACGGCAACTACCACCTCAACCTGAAACCCGGCACCTACACCCTGCAAGTGTCATACGTAGGCTACCGCACCGAGACGCTGGACAACGTGACCGTCACCCAGGCCGACCTCGTGCTGAACTTCGAACTGGCGCCAGACACCGAAGTGCTGGGCGAAGTCACCGTCACCGCCCGCAAGAACCTCGAAGGCGAACGCGCCCTCCAGATGGAACGCCAGAAAGCCACCCTGGCCATCGAAAACATGGGAGCCAAGGAGATGACCCTCAAAGGCATCAGCAACGTGCAGGAAGGCGTCAAGCAAATCACCGGAATCTCCATTGCCGACGCCGGACAACTCATCGTCCGCGGCCTGGGCGACCGATACAGCACCACCACCCTGAACGGACTGCCCATCGCCTCGCCCAACCCCGACAACAAGCTGATACCCCTCAACCTGTTCCCCTCCAGCACCGTACAAAACATCACCGTCAGCAAAGTCTACGACGCAGCCGTCTTCGCCGACTACTCCGGCGCCCACATCGACATCAGCACCAAAGAAAACACCACAGGCAACTTCTTCAACATCAGCTTCAACGCAGGCGCCCACATCAACGCCCTGGGCAAAGACTTCTACCACATGGACCGAGGCTCGCTCTTCACCCAGTCCACCCTGGCAGCCCCCGTCTACGACCTCTCCACCTCCGACTTCCGCGACTACGTAAAAGAGAACAACATCTTCGACACCACCTTCGACGTCGAACGCAAAAAAGCCCTGCCCGAATTCAGCGGAAACATCGGCGCAGGCCACGACTGGACCATCGGCAACCAAACCATCAGCCTCCTGGCCTCATTCAGCATGAGCAACGGCACCGAAATCATACAAGACGCCTTCTACCGCGACATGGACACCTCGGGCGACACCAAAAACGACTTCAACTACGACGAATACACCAGCCGACTCAACCTCACCGGACTCGCCTCCGCTAGCATCACCCTGCGCAAAGAAGACCGCATCGGCTACAGCTTCTTCTACGCACGCAACGCCGAAAACAGCTACCAAGACCGACAAGGCACCGACTACGAAGACAACCACCTGCTGGGCAACAACAGCGTCACACACATCTACACCCTCCAGAACCACCAGCTCAACGGCCTGCACCACCTCGGACAACAATGGCTCCTGACCTGGGCAGGCTCATACGGCAAAACCAGCAGCCAAGAACCCGACCGCCGCCAAGTCATGTTCGAACAAAACAACGACGGCACCCTCGAACTCTTCAAACTGAACCAACAAGAAACCAACCGCTACTTCGGCGACCTGACAGAAGACGAATGGATAGGCAGCCTCGCCCTGAAATACAACTGGAGCGAGAACAACCACGTGACCGCCGGCCTCAACTACAAAGACAAGAACCGCGACTACTCGGCCACACGCTTCTACTACAACCTACACGCCCTGAACCCCGAAATCGACAACATCTACCACACCAGCGGCTACCTCAACCAAGAAAACATCGCCAACGGCACCATCATCGTAAACCGCAACATGCAACCCCAAGACCGCTACCGCGCCGGGATGAACATCTACGCCGGCTACGTGCAAACCGACTTCTACCCCCTCGCCTCACTGCTGGTCAACGTAGGCCTGCGCTACGAATACGCCCAACAATGGGTCGAATACGCCATCGAAGGCGAACGCCCCTACCAACGCCGCCGCGACCTGAACAAGCACGACCTCTTCCCGACCGTCAACCTGAAATACAGCATCAACCACCAAAACAACCTGCGCCTCTCCATCTCGCGCACCATCACCCGCCCCTCGTTCATCGAAATGGCCCCCTTCCTCTACGAAGAATCCTACGGCTCAGCCCGCATCCGAGGTAACGACGACCTGCAAAACGGCTACAACTACAACCTCGACCTGCGCTACGAACGCTTCAGCGACAACGGCGACATGTTCTCCATCACCGGATACTTCAAACACCTGGACAAACCCATCGAACGCACCCAAATCTACCAAGGAGGAGGCACCACACACTCCTTCCAAAACGCCGACCAAGGCATGGCCACCGGCATCGAAGCCGAAATACGCAAACAACTGTTCAAAGACCTGCGTCTGGGAGCCAACGTATCCTACATGTACACCAACGTGAAGCTGCCCGAAAGCGGCGCCTACACCAACAAAGAACGCTCCCTGCAAGGCGCATCACCCATCCTCCTGAACGCCGACCTCACCTACTCGCCCCGCTTCAGCGAAGAACGCGCCCTGAACCTCGCCTTACTCTACAACCTGCAAGGCAAGCGCATCCATGCCGTAGGCCTCTCCGGCATGGGCGATGTAGAACAGCAAGCCGTACACACCCTCAACTTCAATGCCAGCTACACCCTGAACAGCCACTTCACGCTAAAACTGCAAGTGAACGACCTGCTGAACCGCGATGTCGTGTTCAAGCAAGAACTGCCACAAGCCGGACAAACCGTCGAAGTAGAACGATACAAGACAGGCTGCAATTTCGAAGTAGGCTTCAGCTACCGGCTCTGACCCAAGCATAAACTAAACAAAAACAATTAAATAAACAATCTATTCAACAACACTTTAATTATTGAACATTATGAGCAGAAAATTATTCTCAATGATGCTGATGGCCGGCATGGTATGCTTCTCGGCTTGCAGCGATGACAATGACAACAACGGCGGTAACAACGGCGGCAATGAGTCCATTCTCACAGGCGAAATCTCGCAGGACATGACCATCAACGCAGGCGAACAGTGGACCTTGGACGGTGTATGCCGCGTGAAGTCCGGCGCCACGCTGACCATCGGTGCCGGCGTGACCATCACAGCCAAAGACGACGATATCTTGGACTACATTCTCGTGGAACAAGGCGCCAAAATCATTGCCGAGGGCACAGCCAGCAACCCCATCATCATGACCGCCGAACACCAGGCAGCCGGTGCATGGGGAGGCCTCCACATCTGTGGCAGAGCCCACACCAACGTGGCAGGCGGAACGGGTAACTCCGAAATCGGCGGTGCCACCTATGGCGGCAGCGACGACAGCGACAACTCCGGTTCGCTGAAATATGTCCGCATCGAATACGGCGGCTATCCTATCGACACTGAAACAGAAGCCAACGGCATCACGTTCTATGGAGTAGGCAGCGGTACAGTAGTAGAAAACTGCCAAGCTTACATGTGCTCCGACGACGGTTTCGAATGGTTCGGTGGCTCGGTAAACGTAAGAAACCTCATCTCCGTAAACTGCAGTGACGACTCTTTCGACTGGACAGAAGGCTGGAACGGCACTGCCACCAACTTGCTGGCTTACCAAGAAGCAGAAAACACGCTGGGCTACAACTGCGATTGCCTCATCGAAGCCGACAATAACGGCAGCGACCCTGAGGGAGCTACTCCAGTTTCTTTCCCAACACTACAGAACCTGCTCCTCGTAGGAAACGGCTCTGATACGCAAGGCATCCGTCTCCGCGCCGGCACGAAGGTTAACATTGACGGCGCCATCGTTTGCGGCAAAGGCATGCCCCTGACAGTAGAAACCACACAAACGGAAACTTCCTTGAAGGACGGCGAATCCACACTGCAAAACATGACCATCAGTGCCGACCTCGTAAGCGAATTGGGCATCTACACCAACGACGATTTCATCGCCGCCACAGGCAACAGCGTAGACCCCAACTTGAGCTACACTTTGGCTGATGCTATCGACGCCTGCGATTGGATTACAGGTAACTGGGTAAAACAATAAAATTCTTTAAGATAACACCCTTACGATAAAAAAGGATACACTCAAACTCAGGTGTATCCTTTTTTTATACCCGCTTCCGAAAAAAAAACGCACCACAGCCCCCTTTTCCCAAAATAATTCCTACATTTGCGCTTATCGGTATCATACATTAATTCACAGAAGAAAAAACTTATGAAGACCGTCATTAAATTTCTCGAACAACTGAAGCGCAATAACAACCGAACATGGTTCACTGCACATAAAGATGAATATCGCGCAGCTCAAGCCCTATTCGATGCCCTGACTGAACAACTCATCACAGGCATTGCCTCCTTCGACGAACGTATCAAAGACCTAACGGTAAAGGATTGTACTTATCGCATCTATCGTGACACACGTTTTTCGTCCGACAAGAGTCCTTACAAGACACACATAGGAGCTTTTATCTGTCCAGGAGGGAAAAAATCAGGATTCGCAGGCTATTACTTCCAAGTAGGACCGGACGAAAAAGGTTATAATTCCGGTAATATGTTGGCCTCGGGACATTATATGATAGAATCACAAGCGCTACGTACGCTACGCGAAGATATCTGCAACGGAGATGGAGATTTCGAACAGACGATACGCCAAGCACCCGATTTCCAGTTGGACAACGACAATAAACTGAAACGCGTACCCAATGGCTATCCGCGCGATACGTCCTTCTCCGAATATCTAAAATACCGTACCTATTGCTTAGTCTGTTCCCCAGGAAAAAACTTTGCATTGACGGACAATTTGGCAGAACGCACCATTGAATTATTCCGTACAACTCATCCATTCGTCGAATACATTAATCGTGCCATCGCCTTTACACGAGACGAATTATAAATATATACATCATGAACCAGCACAGTTTTATATGGGTTATAATTTTTGCCTGTCTGACAACAATCTACGGATGTGGCACCAGCCGAAACGTGACAAGTGGAACCCCCGGTGCTACTTTAGCTGGAGCAAGCATTGGCGGAAACATTGGCGGCATGATGGGAGGACTGATAGGTGAAAACCGGCATGGCTGGCACGGAGGATACCGAGGATCGGCCATTGGTTCCATTGTAGGAACTGTAGCCGGTGCTGTTATCGGCAACGCTGTCTCACGCAATAAAGTTCAAGAAGAAAGCATGGCCACAGCCTCCCAAGAAGAAGGCATATACTCACACTCCTCAAATATAGAACAGCTACGAATACAAAAAATACGTTTCATTGACGATAACCGTGACCACATCATCTGTTCAGGTGAACACAGCAAAGTGATATTCGAAATCATAAATGAAGGTCACCAACCGGCTACCAACATTGTGCCGATAGTAGAAGAAACTACGGGAACGAAACGCATTCATATCTCTCCTCCTATCTTAGTAGAAAAAATAAATCCCCACAAGGGTGTGAAATATACCGCCACTGTCACAGCCGGGAAACGAATAAAAACTGGAAAAATCGTTCTACGTGTAGCCGTGGCTGACGATACAGGACAACAATACGATTGGCAGGAATTTACCATACCTACTCAACGATGAATAATACTTTCGTTTAACCCTTAAATACATACAGATTATGGCAGACAATTATCTGGAAAAACAGTATGAAGACTACCAAGCACGCAAAGCGGCTTGGGAGTGGGAACGCAAACATGGTAAAAAAATGAAAAAGGCCGCCACGCAACAGCCAGAGCCAGTACTTCCTCCTCATCCTGATGACGCTGATTTCATCGAAGAAGAGGAAGAAGACCGTTAGTAGAAGGTCGGGCGGGCAAATGCATGCCCGCCATCATCAACCGCCTTTTGCATGTCAAAACATAACAACGATGTTTAACTGTTGCAATACATTCATGTCAAATGAACTACAAAACCTTGTTCTAAACATCCAAATAGCAGTTCCATGCATCAGACCTCCACACATAAGCAACCCCTATTTATTCGAAATAAATTTATAACATTCATATTTCTCACTCTTATGCTTAACTCATAAAGCCAAGAATCAGTTATATAAAACAACATTTTGTCAAAGTTGCGGTATGCCTCTGACCGACGAAAACAGAAAGACATTTCCCCAAAGATTCGACCGACCCTAGCTATATACCTCTCGGCATCAAAGCTACCTTCTGGATAAACATTATTGCATCATTCGAGCACTACAAATTCCTACCAAAGTCATTTCAAAGTCGAATATATAGATACGAACAAGGTACGGAATAGATACATCGAAGAATGATATAAAAATCGTTTCATATTTTAGGGGAAAAAGAACCATCCGCAAAAAATCACAACCGCTTAAGCTTGTTTTCTTCCAGATGATTTGTATTTTTGCGAACTACATATTTTGTCTCATCATGTTTCACAAATTCCGTTCATCCATCACCGACATTCCCTTACCAACACAATTCACCTATCCTTTCTGTTACACGCCTCATCCGCTATGCATACGAGCAGCAAAAGAAGTACAACAATATTTGTGTAAACATCCAGAATGGAACGAAGGTAAAATGTTTGGCGTACTTATCGTACAAACCGATGCTGGGGAATTAGGATATCTGGCTGCCTTCTCAGGCATTTTAGCCGGCAGCAACCGATATCCCTTTTTCGTACCACCAATATATGACCAGCTTCAACCCGACGGTTTTTTCAAGCAAGAAGAGACTGCAATATCTCTGCTCAATACCCGTATTAAAGAATTGGAAGAAAATGATGCCTATCGACGGCAACAGAAAGAGCTACACACTTTAGAAGAAGAAGCCATACAGGAATTGGACGCAGAACGCCACAAGATAAAGGAAGCCAAAGCGCGCCGAGAGGAGAGACGCCGCTCTCCAGACTTTACACAAGCTGAAGGCGAACAACTTATCCACGAAAGCCAATATCAAAAAGCCGAGTATAAACGTTTGGAAAGGCGCTGGAAAGAACGCATTAATGCAGTTCGCCAAACCGTAAATGCTTACGAAATGCATATACAAGCCTTGAAACAAGAACGAAAAACACATTCCGCAGACTTACAACGACGTCTTTTTGCACAATTCCGATTATTAAACTACCGAGGTGAGATAAAAGATTTGTGCGAGATATTTGCAGACACAGTACAACGAATACCACCAGCCGGTGCAGGAGAATGTGCAGCCCCAAAGCTATTGCAATACGCTTATCTGCACGGTTGGAAACCGATTGCTATGGCCGAATTTTGGTGGGGAGCTTCTCCGCAAACTGAAATAAGGAGACAGGGAAATTTCTATCCATCGTGCACAGGCAAATGTGGCCCCATACTGAATCATATGCTGCAAGGGTTAGACGTAGAACCCAACCCTTTGGCACAAAGCAAACAGAGAGAAGAAGCATTGCATATTATCTATGAGGATGATGCCATTATAGTAATTGACAAACCAGCGGGACTGCTTTCCGTGCCAGGGAAAGGACAGGTAGAGTCGGTTCATAGTCTGATGATGGCCCGTTCCCCTCAAACTGCAGGGCCAATGAGTGTCCACCGTTTAGACATGGATACTTCGGGATTGCTGCTGCTGGCAAAAACGAAAGAAGCTCATCAACACCTGCAAGCCCAATTTGAGCGACGTCTCATCCGCAAGCGGTATATTGCTCTGCTGGATGGGCTTGTAAGCATGGATTCAGGACGTATCAACTTACCCCTGAGCCCCGATTGGCATGACCGGCCACGCCAGATAGTAGACCAACAATCGGGCAAAACGGCTGTGACTGATTACCAAGTATTGGAACGACGGGCAGACGGACGCACGCTTATTGCTTTTTATCCTTTAACGGGGCGCACGCACCAATTGCGCGTACATGCTGCCCATCCACTGGGATTGCATTGCCCCATCGTTGGCGACGCTCTCTATGGCAAACGGGCGGACAGGCTTTACTTGCATGCCGAAATGCTGGAGTTTACCCATCCATTGACTGGAGAACTCATGCGCTTCTGCGCAAAGAAAGAGTTTTAGTATTTTGCTTTAATCTCAGGCAAAGCTTTTTGGATGTCACGAATACGCTGGGAGTCACTGGGGTGTGTACTCAACAAAGCGGAAGTTGCTCCTGTACTGCCGGAAGCCATCTTTTGCCAAAAGCCTACGGCTACATCGGGATTGTAGCCGGCCATTTTCATCAGGATAAGTCCCATATAATCGGCTTCTGACTCGTGCTTGCGTGAGAAAGGCAGCATTACTCCTACCTGGGTGCCGACACCATATACGATTCCTGCCAGTTTCTGCACGGCTATGTTTTTCTCTGACAAAGAATGGTTGAGGATTTGTGCGCCATATTGTGCCAACATTTGCTGGCTCATGCGTTCGTTGCTGTGCTTGGCTACGGCATGTGCCACTTCATGTCCTAGTACCACAGCCAGTTCATCGTCCGAGGATACAATCTTCATCAGTCCCTCATATACCACAATCTTGCCACCGGGCATGCAGAAAGCATTTACCTGGTCGTCTTTTACCAGATTGAATTCCCAGGAGAAGCTTTTTATCTCGTTCGACAGACCATTCTGGCGCAGGTAGCGTGTGGTGGCAGCGGCTATATTCTTCCCTACCCGCGTCACCATGGCGGACCACGCGGCAGAGGTCGATTTGGGAGCTGCTTTTATGTAGTCTTTATACTGCGTCAGGCTGGAAGAGAGTACTTCCTGGTCGGAGACCAAGAGTATCTGGCGCCGTCCTGTCAGGGGGACAACGCCGCAGGAGGAGAAGAAAAAAATCAAGATTAAGATGACAAGGAGTATCTTTATCATAGAGCTAAACGTTAACATTACGGGGCAAAGGTAAGAAAAAAGCCGCAGGTTGGTTGGGAGGATGAGCGAAAATATTTTACCTTTGCCGGGGTAACCGTTGTTTTGTGGAAGAGCCATGTCACGCATTGCACGCGAGAAACGTATCGTTGAACAAATGGTCCGCCTCTATTGCCGTCGCAAGGAGGGGAACGGGGAATTGTGCGCCGAGTGCCGGGCGTTGTTGGAATATGCCTGCAAGCGTCTGGAGCATTGCCCGTTTGGGGAACGGAAGGGTACGTGCCGCGTCTGCCCGGTGCATTGTTATAAACGTGACATGCGGGAACGGATGCGCCGTGTGATGCGCTATGCCGGTCCCCGCATGTTGTGGTATCATCCTGCTGCGGCTGTGTGCCATTTGTGGCAGGAGTTCTTTGCCCGCTAATCAGTTGTTGAAATAATATAGGAAGACGGCCACGCCTTCGAGGGCTTTCTTACGCTCGCCTTCGATGTCGATGGAGAACTTGATTTCGGCTTTGGCCACGCCGCGCAGGTTGGCCAATGATTGCAGATGGGCGTTCAGGCAGATGCGCTGGCCGGAGAGGACGGCTTGACCGAAACGCATCTTCTCCATGCCGTAATTTATCATCATCTTCAGGTTGTTCACTTCGATGATTTGGTTCCAAAGATAAGGCAGCATGGAGAGGGTCAGGTAGCCGTGCACGATGGTGCTTTTGAAGGGGCTTTCGGCCTTGGCGCGCTCTACGTCGACGTGTATCCACTGGTGGTCGGAGGTGGCATCGGCAAAGAGGTTGATGCGTTCCTGCGTTATTTCTACGTAGTCGGAGATGCCTATCTGCTGGCCTACTAGTTTTTCAAAATCTTCATACGAATTGACAATTACTTTTTCCATTCTTCTCTGCAGGTTTTTAGTGATTATGATGATTATGATTGGTCCTCACCCGCGGGTGGGTGAAAAACGGAAACAAATATACTTCATATTCTGACAAATGCAAAGTTTTGCTGCGTATTTTATGGGGAAATGATGTACCTTTGCCCACGAATGAAGCCAAATGGGATAATGGAACGAATGGAAAGGAGACGAATCGTCATCGTAGGGGCCACGTCGGGCATCGGATACGAGGTGGCCATGGAGTTGCTCCGGCAGGGGTGGCACGTGGGTGTGGCAGGCCGGCGAGTAGAGAGGTTGAGGGAGATAGAAGCCTTGGCTCCCGCCCGGGTGAAGCATCGGCAGATGGACGTCACCCGCGAGGATGCCCCAGAGCAACTGCACGGCTTGGTGGAAGAGTTGGGAGGGATGGACGTATTCCTGCTCTGCGCGGGCATCGGGAGACAGAACCCGACGTTGCAGGCCGACGTAGAGCTGGCCACGGCGCAGACCAATGTCGACGGGTTCATCCGCATGGTGGACGCGGCTTACGACCATTTCCGCCGGAGCGGGGGCGGGCACATCGCCGTCATCAGCTCCATCGCGGGTACGAAAGGGTTGGGCGCGGCACCGGCCTATTCTGCCACGAAACGCTTCCAGAACACGTACATCGACGCCCTGGCCCAACTGGCGCGGATGCAACGGCTCGCCATCCGTTTCACGGACATACGGCCGGGGTTCGTGGACACCGACCTGCTGCGGGGTGACAAGCGTTACCCCATGCTGATGAACCCTGCGCGGGTGGCCGCCCGCATCGTCCGGGCACTGGGGCGACGGGAGCGGGTCTGCGTCATCGACGGGCGCTACCGTTTGTTGGTATTCCTTTGGAGGCTCATTCCCCGGTGGCTATGGGAAAGGATGCCCGTCAAGAACTGAAACGGGAGTCTTCTTAAGGGAAAAATCCATACAAAACCAGGGAGTGGCCGGAAAGCCTCCGAAGAGTGGCCAGAAAGGTAATATACCTTTCTCCACCCCCGCCACAAGGCATCCAGGAGGCACATAAGCCCCTTCCAGCCACGAGACAGACAAAGAGTAAAAACCATATACAAATAAAGACAATGAAACGACCTCTGAAACTCACCCTCCTCACCGCCTGCGCCGCCCTGTGCGCAGGCATCAGCCTGCCACTGCTGGTAGGCCACACCGCTTTCAACCCCGCGCGCGACTCCGTCCGCTCGGAAGTCCCCTCACTCACCGCCCCACCCTCGGTGCCAGCCCAAGTCAGCTTTGCCGACGAAGTCATCGCCCTCGACCGCTACGACCTGCGCGAGCGGCTGGACCGCGAACTGATGGCTTTCACCTACATGCACTCCTCCACCATGCTCACCCTGAAGCGCGCCAACCGCTACTTCCCCATCATCGAACCCATCCTGCGCGAAGAAGGCATGCCCGACGACCTGAAGTACCTGGCCGTCATCGAAAGCAGTCTCAACCCGCTGGCACGCTCCGGAGCCGGAGCCGCCGGCATGTGGCAGTTCATGAAAGGCACGGGACGCGACTACGGCCTGGAGGTGAACGACAACATCGACGAACGCTACCACATCGAAAAAAGCACCCGAGCCGCCTGCGCCTACCTGCGCGAAGCCTACACCCGCTACGGCAGTTGGCTCTGCGTCGCCGCCTCGTACAACGCCGGACAGGGGCGCATCACCCAACAGTTGCAGAAGCAAGGCGTCAAACGCGCCGTCGACCTCTGGCTCGTCGAAGAGACCACACGCTACATGTTCCGCCTCCTCGCCGCCAAAGTCGTGCTCAGCAACCCGCAGCAATACGGCTTCCTGCTGAAACACTCCGACCTCTATCCCCCCATCCCCTGCACCACAGACACCGTCACCACGGGCATCACCGACCTGGCCTCCTACGCCCGCGGCAAAGGCATCACCTACGCCCAACTGAAAGACGCCAATCCCTGGCTGCGCGACACCTTCCTCCAGAACAAAAGCGGACGAACCTATGTGCTGAAGATTCCCACGCAGGCCGGCATGCACTACGACCCGCAGAACACCCGGGCGCACAACCGAGCATGGACCGTAGACTAAATTAATGAAGAATGAAGAACGAAGAATGACAGATACCCCGCTCAACCCCTTATCCTTCATTCTTCGTTCTTCATTCTTCATTTAACAATGTACGTCTTCAGCGCCTCCACGTATTCCTCGAAAGCCTGCACACCCCGGGGCGTTATCCGGCAGAGCGTGCACGGCTTCTTCCCCCGGAATGTCTTGGTCACCTCCACATATCCCGCCCCCGACAGCTTGTCAATCTGCACACTCAGATTACCCGCCGTAGCCCCCGTCTCCTTGCGGATATAGACAAAGTCCGCCTCCTCCACGCTGATGAGCAATGACATCACAGCCAGGCGCAGCTCGCTGTGCAGCAAAGGGTTCAGTTCCTTGAACATCACTTTCCTCCTTCCTTCCGCAGACGGAGTGCTTCGCAGTTCAACCGATGGCCAGGGATGATGAACATCAGCACAATGCATACGAACATACGAAAACCTTCTCGCACACAGCTCATAATCAACAAATAAAAAAGGAAATAGCCATCAAGCCTCCAACAGCCCGCTGCTTGTTCGGAGTGAACACGGCCCTTGTCCGACAGAAGCACGGCTCTTGCCCAGAGAAAACAACCCTCCGCCGAAAGCACCGATAAAACAGACCGGCACAAAGGGACTGACCAACAGAAAAAAATACGAAAATCGCCCCCACATAAAGGCAGAAGCAGAAAAAATACGACTAAAAACAACGTTTTTCGCCGAAAAGTTTTTGTAATATGCAAGTAAATTGTATATTTGTGTGAAATTTTGGCGGAGTAGTAATGACAGACGAAGGAAAGCAGCTATTGAACACCTTTGAAACGCGGCTCAGACACCTGATTTATCTGCACGAGCAGCAGCGACGCGAAAACGCGGAACTGAAACGGCAGATAGCCGAGCAGGAAGAAACACGCAGACAGATGCAAGCTGACTACGACGAACTGACCAGACGCTACAACGACCTGAAAACAGCCACGGCAATCAGCTTGGACGGCAGCGACGTGAAAGAAACCAAGCAACGATTGACAAAACTGGTGCGTGAAGTCGATAAATGCATCGCTTTGCTGAACGAATAGAAAAGCCAAAAAGATGTATGAACGATAAAATAAAAATCAACCTGCACATGGCAGGCACCACTTACCCCGTCTTCATCGAACGCAAAGATGAAGAAATAGTAAGAGAAGCCGCCAAACAGGTAAATATAAGGTTCAACCAGAACCGGCAGGCCAACCCGGAGTTATCGCACGAAAAGGCAATAGCTATCACGGCCTTCGAGTTTGCCCTGCAAGTGCTTGACCAGAAGGACAGGAACGACACAGAACCTTATACGAACAAGATTAAAGAACTGACAGAGGTACTGGACAACCACTTCAAGGAAACCACCTGAACGAAAATCCGCAACACCTTTTGCCAGGTTGGACAATAAAAAAGAAAATTCACGCACTGTTAAGCCATCTCCCGCAAGGAGACAGGCTGGACAGTGCTTTTTATTTATACTTAATTTATTAATAAAAAATGGACATAGTTTCAATATTAGTATCAGCAGCCTGCCTCATCGTCGGCGGATTGGGAGCCTACTTCTTCTTCCGATACGGGCTCAAATCCAAGTACGAAGCCATCCTGAAAGAGGCCGAAACCGAGGCGGAAGTCATGAAGAAAAACAAATTGCTGGAAGTCAAAGGCAAGTTCCTGGACAAGAAAGCCGAACTGGAAAAAGAAGTGGCCGCACGCAACCAGAAAATACAGCAAGCGGAAAACAAACTGAAACAGCGAGAAATGGTGCTGAATCAACGCCACGAAGACTTACAACGCAAAAAACAAGAAGCAGAAGCCATCAAAGAAAACCTGGAAGCCCAACTGGAAATCATCGACAAGAAAAAAGAAGAACTGGACCACCTGCAACGCCAGGAAATCGAGAAGCTCGAGGCCATCTCCGGACTCTCAGCCGAAGAAGCCAAAGAGCGCATGATAGAATCGCTGAAAGAGGAAGCCAAGACCGAAGCACAATCCTACATCAACGACATCATGGACGATGCGAAGATGACGGCCAACAAAGAAGCCAAACGCATCGTCATCCAAACCATCCAACGCGTAGCCACGGAGACGGCCATCGAAAACTCTGTCACCGTATTCCACATCGAATCAGACGAAATCAAAGGCCGCATCATCGGACGTGAAGGACGCAACATACGAGCTCTGGAAGCTGCTACGGGAGTAGAAATCGTGGTAGACGACACACCAGAAGCTATCGTCCTGTCAGCTTTCGACCCTGTGCGACGCGAAATCGCCCGCCTGGCCTTGCACCAACTGGTGACCGACGGACGCATACATCCCGCCCGCATCGAAGAAGTCGTGGCCAAAGTGCGCAAGCAGGTAGAAGAAGAAATCATCGAAACCGGCAAACGCACCACCATCGACCTGGGCATCCACGGCTTGCACCCGGAACTCATCCGCATCATCGGAAAAATGAAGTACCGCTCCAGCTACGGGCAAAACCTCCTGCAACATGCCCGAGAGACAGCCAACCTCTGCGCCGTAATGGCCTCCGAACTGGGACTGAATCCCAAGAAAGCCAAACGCGCCGGTCTGCTGCACGACATCGGCAAAGTGCCCGACGAAGAACCCGAATTGCCGCACGCACTCTATGGCATGAAGCTGGCCGAGAAATTCAAGGAGAAGTCGGACATCTGCAACGCCATCGGCGCCCACCACGACGAAGTGGAAATGACCAGCCTGCTGGCACCCATCGTACAGGTGTGCGACGCCATCTCAGGTGCTCGTCCCGGTGCTCGCCGCGAAATAGTGGAAGCCTACATTAAGCGTTTGAATGATCTTGAACAGTTGGCCATGTCCTATCCCGGCGTCACCAAGACCTACGCTATCCAGGCCGGCCGCGAACTGCGCGTCATTGTCGGTGCCGACAAGATAGACGATAAGCAGACCGAAAAACTGTCCGGCGAAATAGCCAAAAAGATACAAGACGAAATGACCTATCCGGGACAAGTAAAGATAACCGTCATCCGCGAAACGCGGTCGGTAAGCTACGCTAAATAAAGCGAGCAATACATCAATAAAATAACAAATTATAAAGGCGCGGATTACGCGGATTTCACGGATACAGCATCATCCGCGCAAATCCGATCAATCCGCGCCTTTATTGCATCATTCAACCAACTTTCAAAAACTCATTCGTATGGAAAAGTACCAGTTTGAAGTCTGCGCCAACTCCGTCGAGAGTTGCCTGGCAGCCCAAGCCGGAGGAGCCAACCGTGTAGAACTATGCGCCGGTATCCCCGAAGGTGGCACCACTCCTTCGTATGGCGACATTGCCATCGCCCGTAAATCGTTGTCTTCTACCCGCCTGCATGTTATCATCCGCCCGCGCGGAGGAGACTTCCTCTACTCACCCCTGGAACAAAGCATCATGTTGAAAGACATCGAAAATGCCCGCCAACTGGGTGCAGACGGCGTAGTGTTCGGCTGCCTCACTGCCGAAGGAGACATAGACCTGCCGCTTATGGAACAATTAATGCAAGCTTCGGAAGGCATGTCTGTCACATTTCACCGCGCTTTCGACGTATGCCGCAATCCTATGAAAGCTCTGGAAAACATCATTGCACTGGGTTGTAACCGCATCCTGACCTCTGGACAGCAACCCACTGCCGAGCAGGGCATCCCTTTCCTGAAAGAATTGCAAAAAAAAGCCGGCGAGCGCATCATCTTGCTCGCCGGTTGTGGAGTAAAAGAAGAAAACATTGCTCGCATTGCACGCGAAACAGGCATTCATGAATTTCATTTCTCTGCCCGCGAAGAGGTAAGCAGCGCCATGCAATATCGCAACGAAGCCGTGTCTATGGGCGGAACCGTACATGTGTCCGAATATTCCCGCCCTGTAACAACGGTTCAAAGAGTGGCTCGCACCATCGAAGCCCTTACAAACCTCTAACCGTGCGCATTAACTGCTCGCCCAGACCAATAGTATAACCCTGTGAAACGAAAACCACACGGTTAAAAGTGTCGGTGATGATGAAGATGGGTAACGACTCCCGGTTGCGCAGCTTCATCTCATCGGCAATCTGATCAACGACGCCAAACGAGTCAATTCCGTAAATGATAGTAGAAGGTAACCCCGGAAAATCTTCTACGCGATACCTTTTATACATATCAGCATTTGGGAAAAGCAATACCATCTTACGCCCCCATTTCTCCAAATCCTTGCCTAACTTGGCTATATCCTTTAAAGCATGGTTAGTGGGTTCCTGACCTGGGCCAAGTATTCCAACCACATAATAACCACGCCCGCAAGCATTCAGGAAACTAATCGGTTCAACCACCTCTTTACCTTCTTCAATAGGAGTAAAGAGCATCTCGGCATTAAAGCTTCCTATCACTTGTATTTCATCTTTACTTTCGCGCATCACAAGAGGTATGCGTGTAGACTGCCCTTGTTTTACCTCAAAGGAACGGACATGCGCCAGCACCCCTCCATTAGCCAGACGTGTGCCGGAAGTCATGACATAATACCCTTCTGAAACAGCCTTGGGGAATTTCAACAAATTAGACCAAAGAGCTTCGTTGTAGCCTTGCAATTGCAGCTTACCGTCTACACATTTCGAAATAGAGAAATGAGTGTAATATTTAGGATCATCCAAAACCGGTGTTGCTTTATATATGGCTGTCAAATGCCCCGAAGGAGGCATTTGCTCGGCCAAACCTGCATCAAAATCCACATCATAAACAGTGTTCTTATCCTGAAGATCTTCATAAAAGACTTTACCAGTAACACTGTCTATCCATGCAGGAATACCTAAACTACGTGCCAAAGAAACAAAGAATATATCGCGTGAGAGACGGTCTGC
>DXCK01000059.1 GCA_019116045.1 Candidatus Bacteroides merdipullorum
GCCTTTGGAAAGGGAGGGATTTTCAGGTGAAACTCTGCCATTCTATTTTGCAAGGCGAATCGAATTGCAAGATGAGAATTGAAGTAGTATGAGAGTACAAGAATCTGTGGATATGTGAAGCGTGTCCGTGCTTTGTATAACCAACCGCAAAAATGTAGTCATCCGCCGTAATCCGTGTAATAGGCGGCACAAGGATTATGCCGAACTTTGCAGCCGTAAAATTACATGAAACGATGAAATTAATGACTTGCCTTGCAATGATAATGGCTGCCATGACAACAGGATTATGCGCCTGTACAGAAAAAATGGAAAGGACAGAAGTAATAGAAGCACAACAGATTTTCACCCGCACCACCCGCATCAGCGATGTGATGAACGACCCGGCTTTCGGCGACTACGGACGGCTGATTTTCCCCGTGGACGAGGGTTACTGGAGCGGCGAGACCTTAGAAGATTTGCGCTTAGTCTGGTACAACTACATCGACCCGGACAAGACCGTCGAAATCTGCAACTACCTGAAGGCGCACGCCGACAGCGTATTCCTTGACATCTATACGGAAGCCGAGAAGCAGGCCGACCCGCAGAAGCGCAACACGGGTCTGTTCTTTTTCCGGGGAAATCCGGGTGCGCCCTTTGCCGTCTGCAACGCCGGTGGTGCGTTTGCCTACGTCGGAGCCATGCACGACAGCTTTCCTCATGCCCTCGAACTGTCCAAACTGGGCTACAATGCCTTTGCGCTCATCTACCGTCCGGACGATGCCTACGAAGACCTTGCCCGCGCTATCACCTATATTCACGACCATGCCGACGAGTTGGGCGTAAGCACCTCCGGCTATTCCCTGTGGGGTGGTTCGGCAGGGGCACGCATGGCGGCGGTGCTTGGCAATGCGAACTACCTTTACCAGCTAACCGGACGCGAAGATATACCGCAAACCTCGGCCGTCATCATGCAATATACAGGGTATAGCACGGTTAGTT
Organism: Candidatus Bacteroides merdipullorum; assembly: GCA_019116045.1. Lineage (GTDB taxonomy): Bacteria > Bacteroidota > Bacteroidia > Bacteroidales > Bacteroidaceae > Bacteroides > Bacteroides merdipullorum. The sequence goes on from DXCK01000059.1 coordinate 979, forward strand.
CGCAAGACGCAGCAACCTACGCCTGTGTGGGCACCAGCGACGGCATTGCCCCGTGGCGCACCATGCAACGGCGGTTGCAAAGCCTCTCCGCCCTCGGCATCCCCACTGAGTTCCACACCTATAACGGGCTTCCACACGGCTTCGGACTGGGGACGGGAACGGTGGCGGAAGGATGGATAAAAGATGCCGTTCGCTTTTGGGAAGAAAATCGATAAAACCTCAGTCCGGAACTCATCCTACATCAGTTCCGGACTCATGGTACATCAGTTCCGGACTGAGGTAGCCTCTGTTCCGGACTAAGGTATGTTAACATTTGCCCTCATTATCTCCGACAACGCCAATCCGTCCCGATAAGTGCCGTCCGAGGCTTGGATAATCCGTAAAAAAGGCACAAGCATCCGTAATCCGTGTAGGAAAGTACTCGACATTCCGCCGTATCTTTGTCCCTATAGAAAACCGATTAAACAAAGACGAACATGGAAACAATCAAACTGAGCAACGGCGTGGAAATGCCGCTATTGGGTTATGGGGTGTTCAAGGTAGCCTCGCAGGAATGTGAACGGTGCGTCAGCGACGCGCTGAACGTGGGTTATCGCCTGATTGACACGGCGCAGGCTTACTTCAACGAGGAAGGCGTGGGGAACGCCATCAGCAAGAGCAGTGTCTCCCGGCAGGATATTTTCCTGGTGACGAAAGTATGGATTTCGAATGCCGGCGAGGAGAAGGCGGCGGCAAGCATCGACGAGAGCCTGCGCAAGCTGAAGACCGACTACATCGACCTGCTGCTCATCCATCAGGCATACGGCGACGTGTTCGGCTCGTGGAGGGCGATGGAGAAAGCCTACCGAGCGGGCAAGGTGCGTGCCATCGGGGTAAGCAACTTCCAGGCGGGACGTTTCTTCGACTTCGCCCACTATGTGGACATCAAGCCGATGGTGAACCAGTTGCAATGCAATCCGCTCGTCCAGCAACAGGGCATCGAGCCGATTCTCGCGGAACACGACACGAAGATGATGGCATGGGGACCGCTCGGCGGCGAGGGTGCCGAAGGAGTGGTAAAGAACGAACTGCTCGCCTCCATCGGCAAAGGCTACGGGAAGACCGCCGCACAGGTGGCGCTGCGCTGGCTCACGCAACGGGGCATCGTCGCTATCCCCAAGAGCACGCATGTGGAGCGTATGCGGCAGAATCTGGACATCTTCGACTTCACGCTGACCGATGAGGAAATGAAATGTATCGCTACACTAAACAGCCACGATGCAGGGACGGTGAACTTCGGCGACCCGCAGTTTGTGAAGTTCCTGATTGAGACATACGGGTAAAACAGGGTAGGGTACATAATAAGCGACAACGGGAGACATGGCAACTTGTATGTTTCCCGTTGTTGTTTATTAGCCAACTGGTCTTTCCTCTTTCGCCGGGCTCACAGCCTTGCCCCCCAAACCATCTTCTCCACATCCTCCAGCGTGGCGTTGAAGAAACGCTTCTCCTTGTTGAGCGAGCGCATCTGCTGCATCTCGTCGTCGGTCAACTGGAAGTCGAAGATTTGGATGTTCTCTTTGATGTAATCAGGATTCGAAGCTCCGGGGATAACGGAGAAGCCTTCTTGGATGTGCCAGCGCAAGATGACCTGTGCCGGGGTCTT
>DXCK01000060.1 GCA_019116045.1 Candidatus Bacteroides merdipullorum
AGGTCTTTCAAGAATGAATCCAACTCTTCATCCAATCCTTTTAACAGTTCATCGTTCAGCAGTAGGGTGTCATCGTCCATCAGCAGCAGTTCGGCAATGGTTTCTTTGTCATCGTCTACCAGAACGAAGGAATAGGGTTTCATCAGTGCCAGTTTGTCCAAATCGCCGGCTGTCTTCATGTTGTTCAGCAGTGTGGACAAGATACGTTCCACGTCGGTGTAGAAGTCATCACCTTCGTAGTTTGTCCATTCGTCAATAGTGGTGTTTCCCAGTAGGATGTCATCATCGTCAAAGATTAGCAATTCGCCCGATTCAGGATGTGCTTGTAGATGAATGTCTGTTACAATAGTTTCTTCGCAACAGCGGTACTTGGCAATGGCTTGTCCGATAGCTTTTTCTATTTGTGATAAAGATGACTGGCTTAGTTTCATATGTTTTTTGCTTATAGGTTGGCGTCAAAGGTACGGATTTTCCTTGGAATATCCTTGGAAAACCATCGGTTTATACGAAAGAGGACAAAGCTGTTTTTTTAGCTGCTCTTTTTCGGTCGCTGATGATGGCGTCTTTGTTTTCCACTGCCCATTCTATCAGAGCATTGATATGTGGAATCAGCGAATGTGCCCGGGTTGTCAGTGCATATTCCACTCGAGGCGGCACTTCTGGATAAACTGTGCGGGTGATGTAGCCGTCTTCTTCTAAAGCACGGAGGGTGACAGTCAACATTTTCTGGGAGATGTCGGGTATTTCGCGTTGCAACTCTTTGAATCGTATAGCTTGCTTGTCAGAGCGGTCTAAAGTATAGATGACCAATAGTGACCATTTATCGCTGATGCGTGCCAGGATATTTCGTATGGGACATTCTGGGTGTTGTGAATCCTCGATGATTGTTCTGTTCATAAAAGATTGTATTTCATATCGGTCTACAAAGGTAAGCAAACTTCTTTTGAATATCAATGGAAAATTTTTTTTCAAAAAAATGCGATTCTTAACTCGTTCACATACAGCAATGCTTACCTGTTTGTAACTATCTGACATTTAGGTTCCTACTTGTAAGGGCGAAAAATGTCGCTTAACTTTGCAGCAGAAAGGAAATAAGATTGCTTATGTATTATAAAATATAAGAGTATGAAGCATGTAGTATTGATTGGAGCAAGCGGATTCGTAGGAGCCGCTATTCTGAATGAGTTGTTAATGAGAGGGCACAAAGTGACTGCTGTAGTTCGTAATCCTGAAAAACTGAGTGTACAGAACTCTCAGTTGGAGATTGTAAAGGCGGATGTGGCCGAGACGGAGGTACTCGCCAAATTATGCGAAGGTAAAGATGCTGTCATTAGCGCCTACAATCCGGGTTGGACAAATCCTCGTATCTACGAAGAAACCTTGGTGAATTATCCATTGATATTGAAGGCTGTGAAGATATCGGGAGTGAAGCGCCTGTTGTGTGTGGGTGGTGCAGGTACTTTGTTTTGCGCACCAGGGCTTCGTGTGGTTGACTCTGGGGCTATTCCCGAAGCTATCATGGGAGGTGTTAAGTCGTTGGGTGAGTTCTATTTGAACACGTTGGCGAATGAAAAAGACCTTGACTGGGTGTTCTTTTCTCCGGCCGGCACTCTGGAACCAGGGCAGCGCACCGGCAAGTTTCGTCTTGGAAAAGATGATTTGATTGTAGATAAAAGCGGAAACAGTCACATCTCTGTCGAAGATTATGCCTTGGCTATGGTGGACGAATTGGAAACGCCGGAGCACCATCAGGAGCGGTTTACTATTGGATATTAAAACATGAGTGTATCATGTCTAAGGCAGAAGAATAAGTTGCCTTTTACGAGGGTGTCAAAATATAAAATGGCACGCAGATGACACTGATTAAACAGATTTTCGCAGATTTGTCTAACTGTAAATCAACGAAGTATAATCAGTGGTCATCTGTCGCATCTGCGTCATCTGCGTGCCATTTCTTGAGATACCACCCTGCATTTTGACACACTCTCTTGTTAATAAGGTGATGTCAGATGATGGAGGTACGCTTTACGAAATCGATGATTTCTGGAATGTATCCGAAAGCCATGCCCACTACTGTGTCGGCTGCGCCATAATAGACGGCCACACGTTGTCCGTCTTGCACGGCTGCACAGGGGAACACAACGTTGGGCACGTCCCCTTGCAATTCGTAGGGGGCGGCAGGTCCTATCAGATATTCTTGGGTGCGGTACAATACTTTAGCGGGATTCTCGGTGTCAAGAATGGCTGCTCCCATGGCATAGCGGAAGCCGTTGCACGTCGTAATCACGCCGTGATAGAACAAGAGCCATCCTTCTTCCGTTAGGAATGGTACGGAACCTGCCCCAATCTTGGTGCACTGCCAGGCACTCTGTTCGAAGGGCGTTACCTTCATCACACAGCGATGTTCACCCCAGTATTTCATGTCCGGGCTATAACTGATGTAGATATCGCCGAATGGTGTGTGTCCATTGTCGCTCGGTCGGCTCAGCATAGCATATTTCCCGTCTATTTTCTGTGGAAACAATACGCCGTTTCGGTTGAAAGGCAAGAAGGCGTTCTCACATTGGAAGAATTCCTTGAAATCAAATGTATATCCGATTCCAATCGTCGGGCCGTTGTAGCCATTGCACCAAGTGATCCAGTAACGGTCTTCTATCCACGTCACCCGTGGGTCGTATTTGTAGTCGGAATCAATCATTTCTGTGTTCCCTGGCTTAAATTGGATTGGCTTGTGCTGTATGTCCCAGTGGATACCGTCTTTGCTAAACCCAGCAAAAATGTTCATCTGCACGGCTTTGTTGTCACAGCGGAATACTCCGGCAAAGCCGTCGCCGAAAGGCACCACCGCACTGTTGAAGATACTGTTGGACGACGGAATGTCATAACGCCCGATAATGGGATTTTTAGAATATCTCCACATTACGTCCGTGCATCCGTTCGGACGTTCTTCCCAAGGGATATTAATTTGTTTGCTCATAATGCTTATACTGTATTTTGGTTAGTCTTTTTATTCTTTCTCACCTTTCAATAACGAACCGTCTGGAGCATATTTGAATGGTACGAAATAAGTCATCAGGAAAGCAGGAATCGTGGCTATCAGCACGAAGATGAAAAACGGTTCATAACCTCCGGGCTTGTCGAACCATTTGCCCAACGTCTCGCATACCCAGCCGCTCATCATGCCTGGCAGCATCACTCCCAGGTTCATGATGCCCGAGGCAAACGCATAGTGTGCCATTTGGTGTTTGCCTGGTGCCACCTGTTGCATCATAAATAGCGTCAGTCCGACGAACCCGAAGCCATATCCGAAATATTCGAACACAATACCTCCGGCAATCAGCACATGGTTCTCCGGCTGGAAAGTAGCCAGCAGGGCATAGACCACGAACGGCAGGTTGAAAGTGCAACAGAGCGAAAACAACGTCTTCTTTAATCCCCGTGCCGAGATATAATACCCTGCCAGTAACGAACCCAGCACAAAGGCCGCTGCTCCGTATATGCCATAATATAATCCGATTTCCTTTTCGCTCAGGCCCAGTCCGCCCATTGTTCTGTCAGCTTTCAGAAACAAGGGTACAATTTTCATCACAAATCCTTCGGCAAAACGGTAAAGTATGATGAACAGCAAGTAATAAGCGATATGACTTTTGCGGAAGAAGTCCGTCAACACACCTATCAGCTCTCGCATCACTTGTCGGGCATTTCGGCTATTTCCACTCTTCTTTTGTGGGGTAGATGGAAGCATAAAGATGTGATAGATGCCCAGCAATACCATTGTGACGCATAGCATGGTCATGATTATCATCCAAGCCTTTTGGTTCGCTGCCAAGACCACTGCACTCTCCTGGCTCCCTTGGCTGAAATGCTCGATGGCTATTCCTGCCACATAAACCAATCCGCCGGTGGCTATGACTTTGGCGATGTTGTAAAATGCACCTTGCCAACCGATGTATTTGGCTTGCTCGGAAGAGGAAAGCTCGCTCATATACACGCCGTCGCAGGCAATGTCATGAGTAGCGCCGCTAAAGGCAATGACAGCCAATAGTGCAATGGATATGCTGAAAAAATGGGGCAAGTGCAATGAAAAGGCCACTAACCCGAAAGTAATGCCTGTGATTAATTGGGTAGTTACTACAAAAAACTTCTTGGTTTTGAATAATTCAAGGAAAGGACTCCACAATGGCTTCAGAGTCCAAGGCAGCAAGATGAGAGACGTCCAGAAGGTAATCAGTTTGTCTTCTACTCCCAGTCCTTTGAACATCAGCACCGTTACCATGTTCAGTACAACGAAGGGAAGCCCCATCGCAAAATAAGCGGTTGGTACCCATGTGATAGGGCTTCGGTGGTTGCTTATGTTATTCTGGTTGTTTTTCATGATCGTTAAGCTTATTTCTCTTCTTTACTGAACGAGTAGGGCGCATCGTCTGTAGATATTCCTCGATGCATGTTGGGTTCGTCATCCATAGATATATCGATTCTTCCTCCCTGTTGCAGCATCGAATGGGTCACATAATTCCGCGTATAGTTTTGTCCGTTTACGGTCATGGATTCGATGTACAGATTTTGGTCACTGTTTTTCGGCGCTTGGATTAGCAGTGTGTTTCCGTTCTCAAAATGCAACGTAGCTTTTTTGAATAGCGGTGTCCCTAAGACATATTGGTCGGTGCCCGGACACACAGGATAGAATCCCAACGCAGAAAACACGTACCAGGCAGAAGTTTGTCCGTTGTCTTCATCTCCGCAATAGCCGTCGGGAGTAGGAGAGTACATCCTGTTCATTACCTGGCGCAACCAATATTGCGCTTTCCAAGGTTGTTTCGCATAGTTATACAGATAAATCATGTGTTGCACCGGTTGATTGCCGTGCGCATAGTTTCCCATATTCATCACGGTCATCTCGCGGATTTCGTGGATGGGGAAGCCATAATAACTGTCGTCAAATAGAGGAGGAACTGCAAATACCGAATCCATCATCTGCACAAACATTTCGTCTCCTCCCATTAAGTCAATCAATCCCTGTGGGTCATGGAATACAGACCATGAGTAATGCCAACTGTTGCCTTCGGTAAAAGCATCACCCCATTTCAGGGGAGAAAACGGTGATTGAAAAGAACCGTCAGCATTTTTGCCGCGCATCAACTTGCTTTCCGGGTCAAACAGGTTTTGGTAGTTCATCGCACGTTTGGCAAACCGCTCTATTTCTTTCTTGGGGCGTTTTAAGGCTTTAGCCAATTGGTAGATGCACCAGTCATCGTAGGCATATTCCAAGGTGCGGGCCGCATTTTCATTAATGCCCACATTGTAGGGCACATAACCCAGTTTATTGTAATATTCATGGCCTAAACGCCCCGTCGAAGAAACATCTGGATGTACGTGTTCTGTGCCGTAAAGCAAACCTTTATAAAGCGTTTCCACGTCTTCTACCTTCACTCCTTTTAAATAAGCATCGACCAATACAGAAGCAGAATTGTTGCCTACCATGCAGCCTCGGTGTCCCGGACTGGCCCATTCAGGGAAGAAGTTGCTTTCTTTGTACGTATTTATTAGCCCTTCTTGAATCTCCTTGTTGACAGAGGGATACATCAGGTTCAGCAATGGAAACAGGCAACGGAACGTATCCCAGAATCCGGTGTCCGTGTACATATAGCCAGGTAATACCTGTCCGGTGTAGGGACTGTAATGGACAATTTGTCCATTACAGTCTATTTCATAAAATTTGCGTGGAAATAGTAACGAGCGGTATAAACAGGAGTAGAACGTACGGTATTGATCCAGGTTCCCGCCTTCTACTTCGATGCGTCCCAATACTTGATTCCAAGCTTCACGGCCTTTCTGTACCAGCGTGTCGAAAGAGTCATCGCCCAGTTCAGCCAGGTTTTGCATAGCCTGTTCATAACTGATGAAAGAAGATGCTACGCGCACATGCACCGTCTCGCCTTTGTGAGTACTGAAACCTATGACGGCTCCTGCGTGATGGGCCTGTTGTTCTGTTCCATTTTCAACGAAGACACTATCGTTTACAGTGGCCTGGTAAGCGAACGGCTTGTCAAACTCCAGCACGAAATAGTTTTTGAAATTGGCAGGTACTCCACCGCTGTTGCGGGTTGAATATCCTACAATCCTTCTATTTTCTTTGTCTATCTTTACGTATGACCCCTTGTCGAAAGCATCTATCACGATATACGATTGCTTGTTTTCAGGGAAAGTAAAGCGGAACATGGCGGCCCGTTCAGTCGGTGTCATTTCTGTTACGATGTCATAATCTGCCAGATATACCTTGTAATAATAAGCTTTGGCTTCTTCACCTTTATGTGAGAACCAACTGGCCCGTTTCTCTTCATCAAATTCCGCTTTACCCACCATCGGCATGATGGAAAACTGGCCATAATCATTAATCCAGGGGCTGGGTTGATGTGTCTGTTTGAAACCGCGTATCTTGTTGGCCGTATAGGTATATTGCCAGCCGTCTCCCATTTTCCCAGTTTGCGGAGTCCAGAAGTTCATTCCCCACGGACGGGCAATGGCCGGATATGTGTTGCCAGTAGACAGTTCAAAGGTAGATTGAGTTCCTATCAATGGATTTACGTAATCCACATAATTTTTTGCCTGTGCGAAATGAATGAATCCGGCAAGCAAAAACACTAATAACAAATACTTTTTCATGGTCATTTTAAGTTGGATGGTTCTGTTCCCCATTGAGTGGGTTTGTTGGTCATTATGATTTCAAGTCTGCCTCCGGCCACAATGTCCTTGTGGTTGAAGAACGGTTTGTTCAGAGGCTTCCCGTTCAGTGTCACCGATTCGATATACTTATTGTCATTTGAATTGTTTTGGGTGATGATGCTAAAGGTTTTTTCATTGGGCAGATGTATGACTGCCTTATCAAAAATTGGACGTCCGATTGAATAAACCGGTTTACCGGGACATACTTGGTAGAATCCCATTGCATTCAGGATATACCAGGCAGACATTTGGCCGCAGTCTTCATTGCCCGACAGTCCGTCTGGAGCGTTGCGGTATTGCTCTTTCAGCACACGGTCTATCAATTCCTGAGTTTGCCAGGGGCGGCGGATATAATTGTACAGGTGGATGACATGATGACTGGGCTCATTGCCATGTGCATATTGTCCGATTAAGCCGCTGATGTCGGCAGAAACCAGTTCTCCTTCGATGTTCGAATCTTCTGTAAACAACGAATCCAGCTTGCCGGCAAATGCCTCTTCTCCTCCCATTAGCTCTACCAGGCCCTCCACATCTTGTGGCACGAACCATGTCCATTGCCAGGCATTTCCTTCACAATAATCGTCATTCCGATGGTTCGACGCTTTCGGATTAAAAGGAGTGCGCCAGTTGCCTTCCGAATCAACTCCACGCATGAACCGGACAGACGGATCAAAATAAAGCGTATAAGCTTTGGCAAATTGGGAATAATCTTCATAGTTCTCATTATCACCGATGGCTTTTGCCAATATTGAGATGCAGTAGTCATCGTAGGCATATTCCAAAGCTTTAGCCACAGATTCATTTTCTTTATCGCAAGGGATATAGCCGATTGTGTTTTTGTAATACTTGGCTTGAGGCATCAAATGGGGCAAAACAGCCGGGGGACAAACGATGCCGGTTGTGTCATATTCGGCAGCTCGCAAGCAAGCATCATAAGCTTCTTGCAAGTCGAAATCGGCATATCCTTTGGTATAAGCATCTGCAATCAGAGACACGGCATGGTAACCAATCATCGTTCCCGTATAATTGGATGCCAAGTCCCACATGGGGAATATGCCTCCTTCCCGGCTTTTCAGCAGCAGCGACTGGATAAAGTCATTATTCAGTTGCGGGTCGATGATGGAAAGCAAGGGATGCAGGGCGCGGAAAGTATCCCACAAAGAAAAAGTGGTATATACCGGTTTGTTGACATCTCCCTGGTGAACCTTTTGGTCCATTCCCCAATATCTTCCGTCCACATCTGTAAAAAGGTTCGGACTGATGGCCGTGTGATACATGGCCGTGTAGAAGATGTTTTTGTCCACTTCGTTAGAGGTCGATACATCGATTTTGGCTAAGTATTGGTTCCAAACCTTACGGGCGTTGTCACGCACCAGGTCGAAGTCCCATGCCGGAATTTCTGTTTCCAGGTTCTTTTGTGCTCCCTCTGTGTCGACAGCCGAGAAGCCTACCTTTACCAATACCTGTTCATCCTTTTCTGTATGGAAGTTCAGCAAGACTTTGCAGCGGGGTTGCTTCTTTCCGTTCTGGTCTGTCAGCGTATCCCGTACGATGGTAGAAGTAAATGGCTTGGAGAATTTGGCATAGAAATTGGCACGCTGGTCGAATGCCCAATATTTGGTCAACTTATAGCCTTTGATTTCCGTATCGCTCACCACCTCTACCTGCATGTCCAGGTTATCTTGGTGCTGTATGGAGTAGTCCAGGTCTAATATGAAGCCTGCCTTTTCCGCCTCAGGGAAAGTATAGCGGTGCAAGGCTGCCCGTTGGGTAGCGGTCAATTCTGCTTTGACTTGGTAGCGGTCAAGGAATACCGAATAATATCCAGGTGTTGCCACCTCGTTCTCGTGCGAGAAAGGAGAGGCATAAGGAAGGGTCTGTGATGAATAATCCTGCGGGTCATACAGTTGTTGGCCCACCGTCGGCATCAGCAGGAAGTCGCCATAATCGGCACATCCTGTTCCGCTGACATGTGTATGCGAAAAACCGTTGATGGTACTATCTGCATAATAGTATCCAGAACAGGCATCCCAACCGTCGATACGGGTGTCTGGACTGGGCTGAATCATTCCGTGGGGTACCACGGCACCTGGAAACGTGTGTCCATGGCCTCCCGTTCCGATTAATGGATTGACATAAGACGTATAGTCGATATCCTGTTTTTCTTTCGTGCACGATGATAGACAGAATATTCCTCCGCATAAGCCTACCACGATGGCAGCAACTGCATTTTTCATTTTACTTTGGCTTTAAGATTAATACTATTATTCAGGGGATATGAAAATGATATCCTTGTGTCTCCTGTATTTAATGTGAAGCGTATGCTTCAGGGCGTCCAGCATGTCTGTGGCCGTACCTTTCTTTTTCAATTCGCCGGAGTAAGTCGATGTCTTTTCCACTCCCGGCGAAAGAATTACTTTTACGTCATATACTTCTTCCAGCAATTGGGCAATCTGGACGATGTTCGCATTTTGCAACTTGACCATATTGCTGTGCCATACGGCGTCCAGCATGGCATTGGTATTCATGACTTTCATCTTGCCTGTATCTTTGTTCAGCTCCACCTTTTGTCCGGGCGAGAGCGTGATGGCTCCTTCCGCATGTGCCCCTGCCGCTTTTACCTCTCCTTCCAGCAGAGATACTTCCACAATTCTGTCGGTCTGTGTACTTCTGAAGTTGAACTTAGTGCCCAGCACCGATACATTCATGTCTTTGCTGCTGACAATGAAGGGCCTGTGCTTGTCTTTGGTCACTTCGAAGTATGCTTCGCCAGACAGTTTCAGTCGCCTGTTCCCTTTCTCAAATTGTTCCGGATATTCCAAAATTGAATTTTCGTTCAACCAGACCCAACTGCTGTCGGGCAACATAAATTCTTTGACTTCTCCGTCTGCCGTGGCCAATGTTTTCCATTCTTGTTGTAAGTTGTGGGTGAAATACCACATCCCTAATCCGGAGGAAGTGAAGAGCAGTGCAACAGCGGCCGCATATTTGACCCATGTCCTTAAACGGAATGTCTTTCGTCCGTTTTTTTCGTGTTCTCTTATCCGGGTAAAAAGCCTTTCTTCCGCTTCTTGTGTTTTGCGTTGCTCGGTTTCATTGGCACGTTTCCCCAAGAAGTACATTTCCTCCCATTCAAAGAGTTGTCGTGCGTGTTCTTCCGCTTCATTAGCCCAATGGATGATTTGCTGTTTTTCATTATTGTCACATTCTCCATTGAAGTAGCGTACTATTATTTCGTAGTCAATTTTTCTCATCTTTTTACCTAAAAACTATATCCTAATATCCCTTTTTATTCAAAAGAACAAGTTTGGCGTTGGAAACACTTACGTGGTGTTTGTTAAAAAGACGTTTTCCCTTTAAAAAAGTTACCACCATGTTTTCCCGGGCAAGCTTCCCATCTCGATGTCCAGCGTTCCGCCTTCCAGGATTTGTTGGTGTGTGAGGTAGCTTTTGCTTAATGGTTGTCCGTTCAGTTTTATCGACTGGATATAGGGGCTCTCCGGGCTCATGTTGTGGGTTATTATTTTGAATGTTTTTCCGTTTGTCAGTCGCAGTATTGTTTCCGGGAACATGGGGCATCCTATTTCATAGTGCCCGGATACGGGGTTGACCGGATAGAATCCCATGGCGCTGAACACGTACCAGGCAGACATCTGCCCGCAGTCTTCGTTGCCGCACAATCCGGCCGGCGTGTTCGTATAGAGCGACGTCATGATTTGCCGGAGGTATTTTTGCCCTTTCCACGGCTGGCTTACTTTGTTATACAGATAAGCCACGTGATGTCCCGGTTCGTTTCCGTGGGCATATTGTCCTATCATGCCTGTACTGAAGATGGGCAACTTGCTTTCGTCCGAGGGATGGAATGTGAACATGCTGTCCAGTTTCTGCGTAAAGCGTTCTTGTCCGCCAGACAAGGCTATCAGTCCGTCGATGTCATGTTGCACAGACCAGAAATATTGCCATCCGTTGCTTTCGCAGATGTGCGGCGTATAGTCTTCCGCCTGGAAGTCTTTGACGAAGTGTCCCGCTTTGTCCTTTGGCTGCATGAATGTAGAAACAGGATTGTACACGTTCCGGTAGTTCTGCGAACGGGCGTAAAACTCTTTTGCTATGTCTTTCTTCCCCATTTTGTCTGCCATGACGGCAATGCAATAATCGTCGAAAGCATATTCCAAGGTTTTGGAGAGCGACCAGTCGTCTCCTTCGGAGGGATTATCCAAGTCGAAGGGGACATATCCCTTTTTCTTGTAAAAGCCGATGCCCCGGTATTCGTCCAGGTTGGCAGTTGCCACACATGCGGCAAGGGCTTTTTCTGCATCAAAATCGCCTATTCCTTTCAGGTAGGCGTCGGCAATCACGGCCACGGCATGGTAGCCTATCATCATGTCAGTCTCGCTTCCGTAGAAATTCCATACGGGCAATCTTCCGTTTTGTTCGAAAAAGGCTAACAACGATTTGACCATGTCGTTCACCCGCTCCGGTTGTGTCAGTGTGAAGAGAGGATGTGCAGCCCGGTAGGTGTCCCACAGCGAGAAGGTACTGTAATTGGTCCAGCCGTTGGTTTGGTGGATTTGTCCGTCGGGGCCGTAATATTGTCCGTCCGTATCGTCATAAATGGTGGGTGCCAGCATACTGTGGTATAGCGCTGTGTAGAAGACCACCTTTTCGTCGTGGTTGTCCGTCTTTATCTGTATATTCCCCAGGGCATTATTCCACGCGGTTTCGGCCTTTTGTCGGTAAGTGTCAAAATCATTGTCTGGCGCCTCGGCTTTCAGATTCCTTTCCGCTCCTTCCATGCTGACGCCTGACAAGGCGGTGACAAGGGTTATCTGTTCTCCCTGTTGCGTAGGATAGTCAAAGCGGGCTATGGTTCCTGTCCCTATGCGTTTCCCGTCTTTTTCTATGACCGTGGTGTCGAGCGACATTTGGGTGAAAGGGCGTGAGAAGCGCGTACAGAAGTAGACTTTCTGGTTGCGGGCCCATCCGTCTGAATAGCGATAGCCACGGATAGTGACCGAGTCTACCATTTCGATGTGCGAGTCTTGCGTGGCATCCCAGTTCATTGCTTTGGCCAGGTTCAGGAAGATGGCCGACTGTGCTTGTGGAAACGTATAACGTTGGATGCCGCAGCGTTCGGTGGCCGTCAGTTCCACGTTGATATCATAATCGGTCAGGCGGACTTGATAATATCCGGCAGACGCTTGTTCGTTTTGGTGGGAGAATTTGGAGTGAATACCCAGAGGGGCTTCTGCTTCACGATAGGGCAGGGTGACAGGCAGGAATGAAATGTCATACAAGTCTCCGGCGCCTGTGCCTGACAGGTGTGTGTGGCTGAAACCGGCTATTGTGCTGTCCGGATAGAAATAACCGGCAATCCGGTCCCATCCGGGCAGGCCGTTGTCCGGGCTTAGTTGTACCATCCCGAAAGGCACTTGTGCCCCCGGATAAGTGTTGCCCGTAAAATCGGTGCCAATCAGAGGGTTGACCAGTGAGGCATAATCTTCATGGGTGTTTTTCGGCTGGCTGGTGCAGGCTGCGAATACAAGTCCGGCCAGCCACAGTGCGGACGTAGAAAATTTCATAATAAGACTTTTTTCTTTCTATTTCTATGTAAAGAAACAGATTTTCGGAAGAAAACACTTAGTATATTCTCTTATTTTAACAAAATAAAACGTTGCATCTCTTCACCTGGGTCGTTCCTGGTTCGTTTCTAAGAGCTCGGAGCAAGAACGAACTTGGTACGACTTTGGTACGACCCGGGTACGACCCGGATACGAAGCTGTTTTTTGTGTTCGGAGACGCTCTTTGTTACCGTTTTATTTTAGCGAAAAAATTGTATTTTCAAGAAAAGATTCTAACTTTGGGGCGTCTATCCGCATGTCTGGCAGTAGGGCACGTGCCTGTCGATTTTTTATCATTTTTCGGGTAAGTGTTTTGGGGCTTTGGCTTGTTATATGTCATATTGTTGAAGAATAATCATTGTTTCGCCAGTTTGTTTGTTGAGAAGGAGGCTGAATCAGACCATGAAAAAGAGTTTTGAAGAGGATTATAGAATGTTGTTCCGACGTTATTATGCCGGATTGTCTTTCTATGCTTCGCGTCTTGTGGGGGAAGATGATGCGGAGGATATTGTTCAGGATGTGTTCATGGAGATTTGGAAGCGGAAGGAAGATATCGAACTGGGTGAACAGGCGCAGGCTCTTCTTTATCGCTCGGTTTATACCCGTGCCATTAACCTTATCAATCATCGGGCTGTTGTGGAGAAGCATAATGCGGAAGAGGTGGAGCTGATGAAGAAGAAACTGGAGTTCTACCAGCCGGATGAGTCTGAAGTGGTCCGGCGTATAGAAGATAGGGAGTTGCGCGTGGAAATTCATCGCGCTATCAATGCCTTGCCGGACAAGTGTAGGGAGGTGTTTAAGCTGAGTTACCTGTATGATATGAAAAACAAGGAAATTGCCGACGCTTTGAATATTTCGCTTCGCACGGTGGAGGCGCACATGTACAAGGCTTTGAAGATTTTGCGCGGGCGGCTTGCCCATCTGCGCGGGATGCTCTTGCTTCTTTTATTTTTTCTCCAAGGATTTGTAGATTAGAAAATGAAAAATTAGATAAGCTCTTAAGAGTCCGTTTGAATTTCCATTGGCTCTGTCATTCTGAGCGAAGTGAAGAATCTTCCTATGTGCCGGGCGTATTCGGGAGATGTTTCGACTTCGCTGCGCTCCGCTCAACATGACAGAGAAAGCGGTTCTGAATGCTCCATTGGTTCTGTCATTCTGAACGCAGTGAAGAATCTCACTATGTGCCGAGTGTATTCAGGAGATGTTTCGACTCCGCTTTGCTGCGCTCAACATGACAGAGAACACGGTTGCTAAATGCCCCTATTGGCTCTGTCATTCTGAACGAAGTGAAGAATCTCCTTATGTGTTGGGCGTATTCAGGAGATATTTCGACTTCTCAATGCTCCGCTCAACATGACAGCGAAAGTAATTTCTGAACGGTCTCTGAACGGCCTCGAATATTTTTCGGAAAAAAACTTTTTGAGAGGATAAGTGTTTCTCCCGACGTGGCTGTTATGAGAGTGTTATCCAAATCGGAATAACAGCTAAAAAAACAAATAAAATGTAATGTATAACCTTAAAAAGTTCAGTATGAGAAGCAAAAACTCGTGCAGACGCTCGTTGATACGAGCGATGGTGGTTGCGGCCATGCTGACTGCTTCGTCGCAGTTCGCATCCGCCCAACTGAATGTCTCTTTATCACAGTCCACTGTCGGAACGATGATAAAGCAGATTCAATCTCAATCCCAGTATCGTTTTTTCTATGATGACGAGCTGGCATCGGTCCCGGTAGAGGCAATAAATCTGACTGATGCATCTATCAATGAAGTGTTGGAGAAGGCACTGGCCGGTAAAAACATTTCGTACAAAGTGGACGAGAATGTGGTTTATCTTTCCAAACCGGGCGAACAAGTTCCTCAAAAGCCGCAGCAAGCGAAGCCTGAGAAGAAGGTGACCGGTAAAATCGTGGACCAAAATGGCGAACCGCTGATTGGCGTTTCCGTGTTGGTGAAGGGTACCACGAGCGGTACGATTACCGACATCGATGGTAACTACACGCTGACAGTGCCCGAAGATGCTACCTTGCAATTCTCTTACGTTGGTTTCCGCAACGAAGAGATGTCCGTTTCAGGAGAAGGCGCTCTGAACCTGACGATGGTGGAAGATACGAAGCTGCTGGATGAAGTGGTGGTGACAGCCTTGGGTATTAAGCGTTCGGAGAAGGCCCTGTCATATAATGTGCAGGAAGTGAAGTCCGACGCTGTGACAACCAACAAGGATGCCAACTTCATCAATGCCTTGAGCGGTAAGGTGGCCGGTGTGAATATCAATGCCTCTTCTTCCGGTGTGGGCGGCGTGTCTAAGGTAGTGATGCGTGGTACGAAGTCCATCATGCAGTCGTCCAATGCCTTGTATGTCATCGACGGTGTGCCCATCTTCACGGGACGCTCCAGCTCAGACGATCGGACTGAGTTCGATTCAAGAGGTAGTTCAGAGCCTATCGCCGACATTAACCCCGAGGATATTGAGTCTATGTCTGTGTTGACGGGTGCGGCCGCTGCCGCCCTTTACGGCTCGGATGCCGCCAACGGTGCCATTATCATTACGACCAAGAAGGGACAGGCCGGCAAGCTGAGCATCACGGTGAACAGCAACACCGAATTTACCACTCCTTTCGTGATGCCGGAATTCCAAAACCGTTACGGTACAGGTATTGGAGGCGTATATTCCACAACGGGCGACCATAGCTGGGGAGCACGCCTGAATGCCGCCAATTCCTACGGGTATGACCCGAAGTCCGATTATTTTCAGACAGGTATCATAGGTACGGAGAGTATTTCGTTGTCTACGGGTACGGAAAAGAACCAAACGTATGCTTCGGCTGCCGCCTTGAACTCGAAGGGTATCGTGCCCAACAACAAATACAACCGCTATAACTTCACGGTGCGCAACACCACGTCGTTCCTTAACGATAAGATGAAACTGGACATCGGTGCCAGCTATATCTTGCAGAATGACCGCAACATGACCAACCAGGGCCTGTACAACAACCCGCTGGTGGGCGCTTATCTGTTCCCGCGTGGCAATGATTGGGCTGACATCGAGATGTATGAGCGTTATGATCCGGCGCGTAAAATCTATACGCAATACTGGCCGGTGGGTGATGCGGGCATGACGATGCAGAATCCTTACTGGATTAACTACCGCAACTTGCGCGAGAACAAGAAGGAACGCTACATGTTGAATGCCGGGCTGAGCTATGAAATCTTCGACTGGTTGAGCGTTTCGGGGCGTGTACGTGTGGACAACTCTATCAATGACTATACGCAGAAGTTCTATGCCACGACCAATACGCAGTTGACGGAAGGCTCTAACAACGGTTTATATGGCATCACCCGCACCATGGACAAGCAACTCTATGCTGACTTCCTGGTGAACATCAACAAGACGTTCAACGAAGACTGGTCCTTGTCGGCCAACATCGGTGCATCTATCTCCGACGTGCGCGAGGATGCCATGGAGGTGAACGGTCCTATTGCCGACGGTTCCAGCAAGTTTGCCAACGAACCGGTGGGCCTGACCAACTGGTTCAACATTCAAAACTTGAGCAGCACCAGCAGGCGTATGCAGACCGGCTACCGCGAGCAGACGCAATCCATCTTCGCTTCGGCTGAATTGGGTTATAAGAACACGTACTACCTGACGTTGACCGGACGTAATGATTGGCCTTCGCAGTTGGCTGGTCCTAAGTCTAACAGCAAGAGCTTCTTCTATCCTTCGGTCGGTGTGTCCGTATTGCTCTCCGAACTGATGCCGAACCTCAACAAAGATTACCTGTCTTACCTGAAGATTCGTGGTTCGTGGGCATCGGTAGGTACTCCCTTCCAGCGCTACTTGGCCAACCCGCATTATACGTGGAACGGCAACCAGTGGAGCCAGCAGACTATTTACCCGATGTATAACCTGAAGCCGGAACGTACCGAATCGTTCGAAGTCGGCTTGACCATGCGCTTCCTGAAAGACTTCAACTTGGATGTGACGTACTACAATGCCAAGACGAAGAACCAGACGTTTGATCCGGGATTGCCTGTTAGCGGCTATTCGAAGATATACGTGCAGACGGGCGCCGTGCGCAACCAAGGTCTTGAATTGGCTTTGGGCTATTCGCATACGTGGAACAAGTTCACGTGGGACAGCAACCTGACGTATTCGATGAACCGCAACAAGATTCTGGAGCTGGCAGACAATGCCGTTAATCCCGCTACCGGCGAACTCTTTTCGGCAGGCGATTTGAACATGGGCGGTCTGGGCGAAGCCCGTTTCCGTCTGCGTGAAGGCGGCAGCATGGGCGACCTTTATTCGCAGATTGATTTGGTCCGCGACAGCGAAGGCAAAATCTATGTGGATCCCAACGGGAATGTGGCTACGCGTACCATTGAAAATCCGGATAATTATATCAAGTTGGGCAGCGTACTCCCGAAGGGTAACCTGGCTTGGCGCAATACCTTCCGTTGGAACGGCATCGACTTGGGCTTCATGGTTTCGGCCCGCTTGGGTGGCATTGTGTTCTCGCGCACACAGGCTATTCTGGATTACTATGGCGTGTCCGAGGCTACGGCGGCTGCGCGTGACCAAGGCTATGTCAGCATCAACGGCGGCGACCAGGTTGTCCCGGAAAACTGGTACAACGTAGTGGCCGGAGGTACTTCCATTCCTCAGTATTACACGTATTCGGCAACGAATGTCCGCTTGCAGGAAGTTTCGTTGGGTTATACCATCCCGAGAAAGAAGTTGCACAACGTTTGCGATATCCGTGTGGCTATCGTGGGACGCAACCTTTGGATGATTTACAACAAGGCTCCTTTCGACCCCGAATCGGTGGCTACGACCAGCAATTTCTACCAGGGTATCGACTACTTCATGATGCCGGCTTTGCGCAACGTAGGTGTAAATGTTAGTTTCAAATTTTAATCAGTAGATAGGTATGAAAAAATATATATTAAACACATTGATGTGCGGTGTCCTGGCGTTGGGAGTTTCCGGATGTACGGAGAAATACATGGACATCAACTCCAATCCCTATGAACCGGGAGACTTGACCGCCGACGACTATGCGCTGGGTTCGGCCATGAACAACTTGGCGGGTACTGTGGTATCATCAGATGTGAATACAGCGCAGTTTACAGATGCTTTGTTAGGAGGCCCTTGTGGTGGATATTTTGCACATGCTAACGCAGGCTGGGCTACTACAATATCCAACTTTAATCCTACAGATGACTGGACAAATGTTTTTTTGAAAAGTGATAAAATTATTCCTGTATTATACCAGAACTTGACTCAAGTAGAACAGGTTTCTGAAAGTACAGAAAATCCCGTACCTTTTGCCATCGCAACAATCATTAAGGTGTTAGCTATGAGTCGTGTTACAGATGCTTATGGCCCGATACCTTACACCAAGATTGGAGAAGATGGTAAGGTAACGGTACCTTATGATTCACAAGAAACAATTTACGATACTTTTTTCAAAGAATTGGATGAAGCTATTGCTACGTTGAGCGAGAATCGTTCTTCTGCATTGGTTGCCACTGCTGACTATGTATATAGTGGCAATGTGCAACAGTGGATTAAATTTGCCAATTCATTGAAACTTCGTTTGGCCATGCGTATTGCTTATGCTAATCTTACAAAGGCTAAGGAAATGGCAGAAAGTGCTGTAAAACAGGAGTTCGGCGTCATCGAAAGCAATGCTGATAATGCAGCTTGGAACTATTTTGGAAGTTTGACTAATCCATTGTATACGTGTATCAATTATAATGCTCAAGATACTCGTCCGGCTGCTGATATCATTTGCTATATGAATGGTTATAATGATAATCGTCGTTCTGCATATTTTAAGAATGATGAAGGCTCTTGGGGAGATGAATTAGTAGGTGTACGTCGTAGCATTGATCTTGCTGCTGTCGGAGGAGAAAATTTGACTAAATATTCATCCATCAATATTTCTGCTAATGATCCTATTCAATGGATGAATGCAGCTGAAGTGGCTTTTTTGTGTGCAGAGGGTGTTGCGGTGTTCGGATTTGATATGGGCGGCACGGCCAAGGATTTCTACGAGCAGGGCATTCGTCTCTCCTTCGAACAGTGGGGAGCCAGCGGTGCGGACGAATATATCGAAGACGACCAGAGCGTGCCGGAGACTTATATCGACCCCGCAGGCCTCAATTCGTACACGGCTACCATCAGCGACATTACCATCAAATGGGATGAAAGCGCTTCTACCGAGGAAAAGCAGGAACGCATCATCACGCAGAAGTGGATTGCCAACTGGATGCTGGGCAACGAGGCTTGGGCCGACTACCGCCGCACGGGCTATCCGCGCCTGATGCCTGCTACGGCTGCCGGCAACAAGAGCGGCGGCATCGTGGACAGCAACCGGGGCGCTCGTCGTATGCCTTATCCTTCTGATGAGAATTCCTCGAATTACGAAAATGTGCAGTATGCCCGCGACCATTATCTGAACGGTCAGGACAACATGGCAACAGACGTTTGGTGGGCTTGCAAGTAATGGAAAACCTTTAAAAACATGGATATTATGAAGAAGTATAAACAACTGATTAATTGTTTGATGCTGGCTGTACTGGCCGTTCCGGCGCTGTCGTCGTGCTCGGACTGGACGGACACGGAATCCTTGGAGTTCGACTACGTGCTTCCTTCGGAGCAAGATCCGGATGCCTACAATGCTTACCTGGGGTTGCTGAGGGAGTATAAGCAGTCGCAGCACAAAATAATGATAGCAAAGTTTGACAATAGCGGAGATCTGGTAAGCGGACAATCTGACCGTTTATCTGCGTTGCCCGACAGCATTGATTACGTGGTATTGCAAGAGGCAGACAATCTGAAATCGGTATTGGTACAGGATAAGAATGACATCCGTCAGCAGAAAGGCACCCGTACACTCTATGCCATCAGTTATGCCGATGCTTTGGCCAGATACCAGGCCATTCTGGATGAGGAAGAGGCTGCATCTCAAAACCCTGACGGGCAGGCTGATGATGCGGAAGGCGAGGGCGGTGACCAGCCCGAAACTCCGGCTGCCGACCGCTTTCTGGAAGTAGCTGCACAGTATGTGAACGACATGCTGGCGCTGTATGACAAGTATGGCTATGACGGTATCGTGGTGGTTTATAGCGACCCCGCTTATCCGGCCGGATTGTCGGAAAAAGAGTATACACAGTTGGAGGCGCGCCAGGAAGCTTTCTTTGCTCCCATCCAGGCATGGGCGGAGAGTCATCAGGAGGCGGCCTTCATCTTCGAGGGTTATCCGCAGAATGTCATCGACCCCTCTGTATTCACGCAGGCTGACTACGTGGTGGTGACAATGATCGATGCCGTTTCGTCTGATGAAGTGGTGTGGGCTGCCGAAATGGCTTTGACCGAAGGTGTGCCTTCAGACCGCATAATCTTTGGCGTGACCATTCCCGACATGACCGATGACAAGGCTACCGACGGCTATTTCAGCCAGACGGATGCAGCAGGCAATTCGCAGTATGCCGTGGTTGGAGCAGCCTACACGGTCATTTCACCGAGCGGTTCTTTCACCAAAGCCGGGCTTTGTGTGGACAATGTAGAGGATGATTATTTCAATGTGGATTATATTTATCCGCACGTCCGTGAGGCAATACAAATTATGAACTAACTTTTCTAATGGATAAACACCATGAAACTGAAAAAACTGAATATAATGCTCTTGGCTTCCGTGGCGTTGGCCATGAGCGGATGCAAGACCAATGATGAGTTGGACAAGCATCATTTCGACAACAAGCTTTTTGTAGACGTGGAAACTCCGGTGACCAACCTGGTGTTTGAGGCGGCAGGTGAGCCGGAATCGACTACGCAGGAACTTTACCTGGCCACGGCCCTCGAGGCGGAAAACACCATTACGGCACGTTTCGTTGCGGCACCTTCCAAAGTGTCTGTATATAACGCTTCCTATGGGACGGATGCCGTAGAGTTGCCGTCGGACATGTGTGTCATCGAATCGCCGGAGGCTACCATCGACGCCGGGGCTACGAGGTCTAATGCCGTGACTGTATCGTTTGTCAACCTGGAGACGCTGAACCGTGACCTGACTTACGTGATGCCGGTAGAGGTGACGGATGTGCAAGGCATCGGCGTGCTGGGTTCGAAAAGCACGACTTACTTTGTGTTCCGTGGCGCATCGCTGATTAACGTGGTGGCCGACATCGCGCAGAACTACCTGCCGGTCAACTGGACAAGCACGGATTTGGTGAGAAGTATGAGTGCCGTCACCGTGGAAGCTCTGATACGGGTACGCGACTTCGGTACGGTGGACGGACTGAAGGGTGAAGCCATGAGCACCATCTTTGGTATTGAGGGTACTTTCCTGGTACGTATCGGAGACAGCGGTTTCCCGCAGAACCAGGTGCAGTTGGTAAATCCGAACGGAAACTTCCCCGACGGTAATTCTGCCTTGGGATTGCCCACTGGAGAATGGGTGCACGTGGCTGTGGTATGGGATGCCACGACGGGCGACCGCATTATCTATTACGATGGTGAAGAAGTGGCACATGACATGAAGGCCAGCGGAAGTGTGAGCTTGAACACGAACTGCTACATAGGCTATGCTTGGAATGACCAGCGTTGGTTGGAAGGCGAAATCTCGGAAGTGCGTATCTGGAACGTACAGCGTACGCAGGAAGACATTGCTTCCCACATCTACCAGGTGGATCCGGAAACGGCCGAAGGCTTGGTGGCTTACTGGAAGTTTGACGAAGGTGCCGGACGCATCGTTCACGATTACAGTGGCAACGGCAATGACATCACAGCCAACAGTGACCTGACGTGGACGGAAGTGGCTTTGCCCGAGAGCGGAAACTAATAATGGTAGAACAGATTAAAAACCGAAGACGATTATGAAACATACAATCAAACAATATTTGCTGGCGTGGCCTCTGGCCATGCTGGCCCTGGCGATGGGCACGTCGTGCGAAGACGCCATTGTGCGCTCGGACAGTGAATCGCCTTATGCGGACATGATACGCCTGGAAGGCAAGCTCATAGACGGAACAACACTGCGCAACAGTGCCGTGGTGGAGATGCGCAATGACGAATATACGGCCAACGTCACTTTCAAACTCTCTACACCTCCTCGCAAGGGTGTAGACATTCGGGTGGCTGTGGACGAGGCGTATGCCCAGACTTACAATACGCTGCACGAGACGGAGTACGAGCTGTTTCCCGCTGCTAATGTCAGCTTCAACAACGGTGGTGCCTATGTGTTGGCTCCCGATGATCAGAAGTTACCTGACATACGGGTGACACTGACCGCCTTTGCGGACATGCAGGAAGACCAGACGTACATCGTACCGCTGAAGGTGACCACCTCTACCGAAGGGGTGACGTTGAGCGAGGACATGCAGCATATGGTGCTGTTGGTGAAAGACCTGCGTGGCCTGCCGACGCCTGACAAGGGTGAAGATGCCGTGACCAATGTGCTTTATTTTGAGGTGAACGATGTGAACCCGCTGAACGCTCTGGAGTTTGTGACCGAGAGCGGCAAGTACTTCTTCGACCACGTGGTGCTCTTTGCTGCCAACATCAACTGGGATGCTGAGCGCAATCGCGTCTATGTCTACAACAACCCGAACGTGCAGTTCCTGCTGGACAACAACGAAGAATATCTCCAGCCCCTGCGCCGGGCCGGTATGAAGGTTATCATCAGCATCTTGGGCAATCACGACGAGGCCGGTGTGGCTCAACTGTCGGACATGGGATGCCGCGAGTTCGCCCGCGAGCTGGCTGCCTATTGCGATGCCTATAACCTGGACGGTGTGGCTTTTGATGACGAGTATTCCAATTATCCTGATTTGGATAATCCCTGGTTGGCACCCATGAGCTCGTATGCTGCTTCACGCCTGATGTATGAGTGCAAGAATGTGATGCCTGATAAGATAGTGTCGCTCTATAATCTGAATTACTACATGGAGTCGCAGAATCTTCAAGTGATTGACGGTGTTGAACCGGGGTTGTATTGCGACTATGCGGTAGCTGATTATGGACTTGCTGCCGAACCGGGTATAGGCATGACATTGCAGCAATGTGGCGGCATGTCTATCGAGCTGAATTTGGGTCGTGGAGACTCTAACGAGTCGACAGCACGCATACAAAAAGAGGCCGGATATGGTTACTATATGTTTTTTGCCTTGAATCCTGCTCAATACAGCAGGCAGGTTCCGCGCTGCCAGAGTGTTTGCCGGGGACTGTATGACGAAGAATTGGTTTACCCGTCTTACTATTACGAAAAGAACAGCACAGAGCGTACCCCCCTTTAATAAATGTATGATTTTAATATGAGATTGACATGAAACAATTGAAATACTATATGATGATTCTGTCGGCGCTTCTCATGTTGGGAAGTTGTTCCGATGACGATGACCCTACCACTGGCATGGATGCTCGGATATCTCTTTCCTCAGACGTGCTTCAGGTAACTAAAGAAGGTGGTACGGTTTCGGTGACTGTTACGAGTGATGCTGACTGGCGGCTGGCCGGTGTGTGCGATTGGGCGCACCCGTCTGCTACAGAAGGGCAAAGCGGCGATGTGGTGACTTTTACCGTAGATGAGAATACTACGGATGAAGACCTCAGTACGACCTTCAAATTCTTTGCCGGTGCCAGTGTTGCGCCTTTGGTGATAGAATCGTTGCAAGGCAATACTTTTGACCTGAGTTCGGATGAAACGGTAGACCTTGCTCAAGCTGGTGGCCGGATGTATATCCAGTTGAAAGGGAGTATTCAGGACTTTTCTGTTTCCTTCAGCGAAGGGGGAGACGAGTGGCTGACCTTAGGCGAGCAAGTTGAGTTTGGCGGTGAACAGGTCATTCCGTTGACCGCTAGCGCGAATGATACTTATCTGATGCGTACGGCTACGGTAACAGTTTCGAGCCCTTCTATCGAAAAGACGGTTCAGATTACTATTAATCAAGCACCGACTGAATTGTTTGAGGTAAGTGCGGAGGGTATGGAAGATAATCTGATTGCGTATGATCTGTTAGCACGTACCATCCAGCTTCAGGTTGTGACGAATCTGGACTTTACGGTAGACGTGACGAGCGGTGCAGAATGGATTTCCGAACCACAGGTTTCTGAGCCTGATTACAATGAAAACGGATTGTCTACTTATGTCGTTTCCTTCGATTTGTCAGGTAGCACGGTAACGCGAGGCGGCACTGTCACTTTCGTGGCCAATAGGATTACCCAGGTCATTTCCATCTACCAGAGAGATCCTTCCGCTGAAATAGTGCAGATTTCAAACGATTTTGCAGATGAATTGGTGGAAAAGGGCTGGATTGCTCCTGTCGGAGACGGTTACGTCGTTCTTGAGGCGGGTATGAATGCCACTGTCTTTGAGACTGATACTTGGATCAACGATATGACAGGACTTGATAACTTCCCCAACCTGGAGGTTCTGCGTTTCACTATGAGTGCTCAACTGGAGGAGTTTGATATTTCCGGCTTGCATAAAGTAAATACGCTGGATTTGTCGAGTGGTTACTATGTGTCTGTGTTTAATTTTGGTGATAATCCGATTTATTCGTTCACCTTGACAGATTTGTTACCTATATCTTATGCACGTAACATGCGATTTATCAGTGAGAGGTTGACATATCTGGACTGCAACCAGTCTTATAGCTGGGGAAGTACGCAAACCGTGGATGTGACTGAATGTCCTGCATTGGAGACATTGGTGGCTGACCAATGCTATTTCCTCGATTCTATCATCGTTAGAGAAGGTCAGGACATTGACATCTCCAAGCCCGATAATGTAGCGATAGAATATAGATAACGCGCTTTAATCTATATATAATTGCAGATTCGCCTCCCTGCTTGCGGCACGTCCGTGGGTGGGGAGGCTTTTTTATGCAAGATACTCTCGCCTGCTGCGGGAGATTGCTTTCCCTTCGGTGCTATACCCCGCCTGCTACGTAGCGGGTATGTACGCCCTCTTTGTAGTGGGTATATACACCCTCTATACAGCAAGTTGATATGCCCGCTACGTAGCGGGTGGGGTAGGGAAAGCAGGCTAAGCGGGCAGGCCGTATGTTTAGGTGAGGTCTGTGTCGGGGAGTATCTCGACGAGGTGTTCATACTCGCCCGTGCGGATTGTTTTGATGGTGCGGCCTTTGCTGCTGCCTTGCGTGCTGACCCGCAGTGTCCACATCCCCGGCGTCGCTTCGGGCGGGAGGATGAAGTAGAGCGTCTTGGGTTCGTTGGGCATGACCTCGGCAGGCGGGATGAAGAGGGTGCGCCCGTCGTCGGCCGAGGTGAGGGTGATGCCCACGTCGGGGTGCGTGCCGCGCAGCTTGAGGTTGAGGCCGCCCACCATGCAGGTCTGCCCGGCGCAGAGGGGGCGTCGTTGGCCGTCGGCGTCGCAGTGGGGCGAGCCTACGAAGGTGATGATGGGGCCAACGGGGGCGGGTTGCTGGAAGAGGGTGAGCTGCGTGTCGTCCATGGTCTGGCGGAGCAGGGGGCCTTGCTCGATGGCGGCGTAGACCGAGACGCGGCTGCGGTCGACGGGGCCGCCGAGTTCTTCGGACTTCAGCGTGCCGCGGGCCATGGGGATGGAGCGGAAGTAGGGCGTGTTGACCACGAAACCTTGGGCATTGGCCTCAGCCATCACTTTCCAGGCCGTCTGCAGCACGCTGAGTGCCTGGGCGGGTTCAATGTTGAGGCGCGAAGCCACGTGGCGGGCCACTTCTTCGGTATCGATGCGGGTGCTTTGCAGGTGGACGCGCAGGTAGTAGGTGTCCTTCTTGCCGCGGCGTTCTTGCAGGTAGTCGCGGTAAGCCTTCAGGCGGAGCTGGGGTTTGATGGGGCGAGACATGGAGGTTGGGGGTGTCTATTCTGTTTCCAGCCGTTGCATCTGTACCTTCAGCCGTGCCATGCCTGCCTGGCGCTCTTGCAGCTCTTGCAGGTAGCGGTAGGCCAGAACGTAATACGACAGGTCGGAGGGGTCGATGTCGTCGGCATCCATCTTTTCGGCAGAGCCTTTGGCTTGGGCGTGTGCGGCCTGCACGGCTTTTTCTGCCCATTGGATGGCGGTGCCGATGCTGTCCTGCATCTCATAGCCCAAGGCGATGTTGCAGGCGGCGTATATCTTCTGCTTGCCCTTCTTCCGGTCGTACAGGCGCTTCCACAGGGTGATGGCGTCGGACCAGTTCTGTTCGCGGACGTAGACGGCAGCATCGCGCATGTCCACCGTGCCCCCGGTGAAGAGATAGCGTGTGGCTGTCACCCAATGGGGCAGCAGGTAGCTGACGGGGCGTGTGCCGGCAAAGTCGGAGGCGGCTTCTATCAGTTCTTTTTGCGGGATTATGGGCAGTTGTGTCCTGCCGGCAGGCAGGTCGGGTTCTTCCCAATAGATGCTGTCGACGCAGTGGACAGTGCCTGCGGGACCCTGGCGGCCGGGCAGATAGATGCGGCACGTGGTGTAGGTCTTGACGTCTACGGTGCCGTAGTGCAGGGGTATTTCGGGGATGTAGTGCAGGCGGGTCGTGGCGTGCAGTTGTACGTTTTCCAGTGCGATGAGGAAGTCTGCCTTCAGGTCGTGGGCGAGTGTGTTGACCTCTTCGGTCGACAGGCCGCCGTCGCGGGGCACCGTGTCGTGGGCGCGCAGGGCCGAGTCGCAAATGATGACCTGGTCGAAGTAGTTGCCCTCGGCCAGTGCTTCGGCCAGTGCTTCGGTGGCAATGGTGGCGTCACCGGCATGGATTTCACTCTTCCGGGCTATTTCATCGGGAGCCTGGAGCGTGTCGTTATCTTCGAGTTGTTGTCCGGCCGTGGGCAAAGAGGGCATGTTGTTTACCACCGCCACTTTCCGGAGCGTGGCGGGAAAGCTGGCTTCGGCGGGCAGCATATAGTCGATGGAGAGCTGTTGTATGCTCTGGCAGGCGGTCAGCAGCCCGGTTAGAGCCATCAGGGGGAGGATGATGTAGTTTCTTCTCATGGTGCACACATGTATTTGCGGACAAAAATACGCTTTTACGGGGAAAAATAAAAGAGGGTGTGCCCGGAAATAAGAAGGCACACCCTGCTGTTTTTTGTTGCGTACGGAGGTTTACAGGTTCTTTCCGTGGCAGTTCTTATACTTCTTGCCGCTTCCGCAGGGGCAGGGGTCGTTGCGTCCCACGGTTTTCTGCACGCGGATGGGTTCGCGTTTGGGCTTCTCGCGCGTGTCCTGCGCGGCGGCGGCCTGTTGGTTCGGGTCGCTCAGGTCTTGCTTCTGCTCCTGATACTTGCTCATGTCCTGGCGTTGCTCGGGAGCGGCCTGGCGTACCTCTTGCGGTTCGCGTACCGGTATCTGTCCGCGCATCAGGATAGAGATGGTCTGGTTGTTTATCTTGTCCACCATGGCGTCAAACAGGTTGACCGACTCCAGCTTGTAGATGAGCAGCGGGTCTTTCTGTTCGTAGCTGGCGTTCTGCACGGAGTGCTTCAGTTCGTCCAGCTCACGCAGGTTTTCCTTCCAGGCCTCGTCGATGACGTGCAGCAGGATGGCTTTCTCGAACGATTTCACCACTTCCTTACACTCGCTCTCGTAGGCTGCCTTCAGGTTGCACGAGATGTTGTAGACGCGCTTGCCGTCGGTGATGGGGATGAGGATGTTCTGGTAGAACGCTCCCTGGTTCTCGTACACTTGCTTGATGACGGGGTAGGCAATCTGCGCCATGCGGTCGGTCTTGCGCTTGAACAGCTCCATAGCAGCGTTGAAGGTCTTGTCGAGCAAGGCTTCTTTCTTCTCGTTGCGGAACTCCTCTTCGGTGAAGGGCGGCTCCATGGCCAGTGTTTGCAGGCAGTCCATCTTGCAGTTCTCGTAGTCGGGAGCTGTGACGGCGTTGGCGCAACGGTCTTCTACCATCTTGACGATGTCCATGCCGATGCGTTCGCCCATCAAGGCGTGGCGGCGTTTGGCGTAGACCACGGTACGCTGTTTGTTCATCACGTCGTCATATTCCAACAGGCGTTTGCGGATGCCGAAGTTGTTCTCTTCTACCTTCTTCTGGGCACGCTCGATGGACTTGGATATCATGCTGTGCTCAATCATCTCGCCCTCCTTGAAGCCCAGCTTGTCCATGACGCTGGCGATGCGTTCGGACGAGAACAGGCGCATCAGGTCGTCTTCCAGTGATACGAAGAATACGGACGAGCCCGGGTCGCCCTGACGTCCGGCACGTCCGCGCAACTGGCGGTCTACGCGGCGTGACTCGTGGCGCTCCGTGCCGATGATGGCCAGACCTCCGGCGGCCTTCACCTCGGGGCTCAGCTTGATGTCGGTACCACGGCCGGCCATGTTGGTGGCGATGGTCACCGTGCTGCTCTGTCCGGCCTTGGCCACAATCTCAGCCTCCTTCTGGTGCAGCTTGGCGTTCAACACGTTGTGCGGAATCTTGCGCATGTCCAGCATCTTGCTCAGCATCTCGGAGATTTCCACCGATGTCGTACCCACCAATACGGGGCGTCCGGCGGCTACCATCTTTTCAATCTCTTCGATGACGGCCTTGTACTTCTCGCGCTTTGTCTTGTAGACGCGGTCGTTCATGTCGATACGGGCAATGGGGCGGTTGGTGGGGATGACCACTACGTCCAGCTTGTAGATGTCCCAGAACTCGCCGGCTTCTGTCTCTGCCGTACCGGTCATACCGGCCAGCTTGTGGTACATGCGGAAATAGTTCTGCAAGGTGATGGTGGCGAAGGTCTGCGTGGCGGCTTCCACCTTCACGCCTTCCTTGGCTTCGATGGCTTGGTGCAGACCGTCGGAATAGCGGCGGCCTTCCATGATACGGCCTGTCTGTTCGTCCACAATCTTCACCTGCCCGTCGATGACCACGTATTCATCGTCTTTCTCGAACATCGTGTAAGCCTTCAGCAACTGGTTGATGGTGTGCACGCGTTCGGACTTGATGGCGTAGTTGGTCAGCAGTTCGTCTTTCTTGGCCAGGCGTTCTTCGTCCGACAACTGGGTCTCGTTCTCCAAAGCAGAAAGTTGGGCGGTGATGTCCGGCAATACGAAGAACTCGGGGTCTGAGGTTTTTCCGCTGATGAGGTCTACGCCCTTGTCGGTCAGGTCTACGCTGTTCAGCTTCTCGTCGATGACGAAATAGAGCGGGTCAGTCACCTCGTGCATGCGGCGGTTGTTCTGCTCCATGTAGATTTCCTCCGTCTTGAGCATACCGGCCTTAATGCCTTGCTCGCTCAGGAACTTGATAAGGGGCTTGTTCTTGGGCAGTGCCTTGTGGCTGCGATAGAGCGCGAGGAAGCCTTCCTCCTGTTGCTTTTTGTCATCCGAAGCAATGAGGCGGCGGGCATCAGACAGGTATTGCGTGGCCAGTTTCTTCTGGGCTTCCACCAGGCGTTCTACCAGTGGCTTCAGTTGCTCGAACAGTTGGTCATCGCCTTTGGGCACGGGGCCGGAGATAATCAACGGGGTACGGGCGTCGTCAATCAGCACGGAGTCCACCTCGTCGACGATGGCATAGTTGTGCTGGCGTTGCACCAAGTCTTTGGGGCTGATGGCCATGTTGTCACGCAGGTAGTCGAAGCCGAACTCGTTGTTCGTACCGAAGGTGATGTCAGCCAGGTAAGCCTTGCGGCGGGCGTCTGAGTTGGGCTGGTACTTGTCGATGCAATCTACGCTCAGGCCGTGGAACATGTAGAGCGGTCCCATCCATTCGGAGTCACGCTTGGAGAGGTAGTCGTTCACCGTCACCACGTGTACGCCGTTGCCGGTCAGGGCATTGAGGAATACGGGCAAGGTAGCAACCAGGGTTTTACCTTCACCCGTGGCCATTTCGGCAATCTTGCCTTTGTGCAATACCACGCCGCCGAAGAGCTGTACGTCGTAGTGCACCATGTTCCAGGTCACCTCATTTCCTCCTGCCTGCCAGTGGTTCACGTAGATGGCCTTGTCGTCTTCGATGCGCACGAAGTCCTTGGTGGCTGCCAGCTCGCGGTCGAAGTCGGTGGCGGTTACTACGATTTCCTCGTTTTCCGAGAAGCGGCGTGCCGTGTCTTTTACGATGGCAAAGGCAGTGGGCAGCACTTCGTCCAAGGCTTTCTCGTAGATGTCGAGTATTTCTTTTTCTATCTTATCAATTTGGTTGAAGAGTGCTTCGCGTTCTTCCAGTTCGGTGCTTTCTACTTTGGCTTTCAGTTCGTCCACTTTGGCCCGTTGTTCGGCAGCCGAGTTGCGGATGTATGTTTTCAGTTCTTGTGTTTTGGCACGCAGGGCGTCGTTGTCCAGTTTTTCTATTTCCGGATAGACGGCTTTCACCTTGTTCACCCACGGCTGAATCTCTTTCATGTCGCGTGTAGACTTGTTGCCGAAAATCGAGCTTAAAAATTCGTTGAATCCCATTCTTGTTGTATATGTTTTTTGTTATTATTCTATCGGTTGACCGCGTGGCGTGAAACGGCGCGGCAAAGTTACTTAATTCGTTACAGATAACCCGCATAAACGCTAATAAAATCTGATGAAAAGATGCAGAAAGCGTTCGTAGGGCGGGGTTGTCGGAAGGTGGAAAAGCCTTCTCAGAAGTCAAGGGGAAGTTCCGCGCAGGCGTTGGGTGCCCGGATGCGCAAGGCGCTGGCCACGGTGGGGGCGATGCGTGCTGCGCTGACGGGGATGCGGATGGTCTCTGCCTGGATGCCGCTGCCCCATAAGATGAGGGGTGAGGGTATGTTGGCGGTGCGGACGCAGTGGAGTTCCGCGCCGTTTTCTTGCATGATGGTCCAGCCGGGCAGTACTTCTATGAGCAGGTCGCCCGAGCGGAGCCGGTGGTAGCTGTTGCGTATGCGTTCTGTCTGTGGCGACCATGAGCCTAAGAGCAGGCGGTGGGCGGAATAGACTTCGTTGACTCCGCTGAACTGTACCAGAAACTCGGCGGCTTTTTCCTGAAGCTCTGTCAGGTTCAGTTGCTTTTCTTCGATGAGTTTATGGTTCAGGTAGATTTGTTGGTCGTAGTAGGCTTCCACGTATTTTCCCTCGCCGTAGGTGGCCATGAGGTACATGTTGAGCAGCGTGGCGCAGCGGTTCAGGTAAAACTCGCCGCCAGGTATGTGGTAGATGTCCGTGTCGGTCGGCTGTGGCTCGGTATGCCCCGTGGCTGTGAGGCAGAAGAGCACGTTGCGCAGTCCCACTTGGCGGTCCAGTATGTCCAGCAGGTCGGCGATGCTGCGGTCTATGCGGACGTAGGTGTCTTGTATCTCAGCCGATTGCGACAGGGTCGGGGCGGGGTGGAAGATGCCTGCGTAGTAGGTGAGCGACAAGAGGTCGGGGATGCTGTCGCGCCCCACCTGGCTTTGTTTCAGCAGTTCGGCTGCCAGGCGATTGACTTCGTCGTTGATAAAGGGCGTGTGCGTCAGGCGGCGGTATTTGTTGACGCCTTCGCCGGTCAGCCCGTAGCGGAAGGTCTCGGTCGTCTCGCCCGGCAGGTAGTTGTATCGGTCGGGTGTGTAGAGCGGTGTCCACATCAAGGCGCGGGTGTGGATGTCCGGTGCGTTGTTTTCGTTGAAGCCGTCTACCCACCACGGTAGGTTTTCGTAGTAAGTGGTGCTGCACCATTTGCCTGTCTGGGTGTTGAGCCAGAAGGCTCCGTTGCCCGCGTGGCCGGCTGCCAGGACGGCTGCTTCGCGGAAGGGGGCGATGGAGTAGACCAGGCTGCGGTTGCGGGTGGCGATGCGCAGTTCGTCGGCCACGGTCGAGGTCAGCAGCCGGGCGGGTGAGGTATTTTCTTTTGTATAGTTGCCCATGAAGGCGGGATCGTCCACGCAATTGATGGGGCGTAGGGTCTGTGCATCCATCCAGTTTTCGCCGATGATGCCGTGGACAGACGGTGTGCTGCCCGTGTAGAGCGTGGCCAGGGCCGATGCGCGATCGGCGTTGGCAAAGGGCATTTCGGTCTGGCAAAAGACTTTTCCTTCGCGCATCAGCCGCTGGAAGCCTTTGTCGCCATACAAGGGGGCGAACTGTTCCAGGTAGTCGGTGCGCAGTTGGTCTACCGTCAGCATCACCACCAGTTTGGGGATAACCGGTTGTGGTTGGGCCTGGAGGCTGCTGAAGGTCAAAGCCAAGATGGATGTGATCAGTCCTTTTTTCATTGTTGTTTTCTTTTTGCAAGAAGGAGGTTGCCTATGCTGCGGATGAACAAACTTAGTGCCAAAGGTACGACCGTTGGTGGAAATTCTTGCGGGATAAGTGCCCAAAATGCCATAAATAAAGTTAAAACAAGTGCATTTGCCCCTAAATAGAGGTTGCGCCTGTGCTTTCGCTCGTCGCAGATGACCCACGGCAGGCAGAAAAGGTGCAGGGGGTGGAAGACGAAGAGCAGGTAGTTGGGGCTCATGCAGGGGTGTTGGGACAGGAAGACGAGGAAGGCCAGAATACAGCCCGCCAGGCCGGCCGTTGCGAACAGCACGAGGTCTACCGCCCAGAGGGATTTCCGGCGGCGGAGGCCATAGTACGTCAGAAGCGCGGTCGCTCCGAACACGAGCCACGCCCAGAGTTCGGGAGAGGGAAGGCCGTCGTGCGCGGGAGATTTGTCGAGTGCTTTCAGCATCCGTCCTTCGTTCGCCACCAGTGGGCGTGTATGTCCCGCAGAATCGGTGATTTGTGCGTGCGAAAAGTAGTCTTTCAGGCAGAAGGGGACGAACATCTGTGTTCGCCGGTTGATGGGCTTGTCTGCTTCGCTGCCCAGGCAGAGGTTCATGGCCAGGCGCGACCACGGGTGCTTCAGGCTATACTGGTCGATGAGGTCGCGGAATGTGGTGCCCGTGGCAGCGTCCATGTCTGCCCCGTAGTTCACGGTGCCTTGCACGGCCTCTTCCACCTTGTCGCGCGGGCGGGTGGAACAGTTGTCGTAGAAGAAGTTGTAGCGGTAGACGCGGTTTTCGGGGCGGAAGTTCTCTTCCAGCAGGCCGATGAGGCGCAGCTTCTCTTCCTGCGTCAAGTTGAGGGTTTGCTTCCACACGTCGCGCCCGTGGTAGTAGTAGGCATAGTTGAAATAGTCCGTCGGCTCGCAGTCCAGCCGGTAGTCCGTCTCGCCCAAGGCGAAACGCAACACGAACCCGCCCGAGCTGAAATCGAAAATGCCGTAGTTGTACACCACGTCCGTCCCCTGCGTCAAGTTTTCACACCGGATGGCCGTGTGTCCGAAGAGGCTATAAATCTCGTCGCCCGCCGCGCAGGTCAGCAGGCTGATGCGCAACGAATCGCCCGGTTCTGCGCTTGCTTCCGTCGCCCGTCCGGGGGCTGCGGAAATCCACAAGGCCAGCACGGCGATGAGGTATTTGATAGAAAGATAGAGGCGTTTTTGTTTCATGGGCGCAAAGATAGGTTTTTGCTTGCTTTTTTCAAATAATATTCCTTATATTTGCCCTGTCAAACTGCAAGTCATGAATATCTATAAGCCTGAAATAGCAGAACTCTTGCGGCTGGTGGAGCTGCGTTATCCCAAGTCGTTGAACACGTCGACCGACTTTGACGAGTTTTCCTTGTATCTGCGCAAGACCTTGGAAGAGAGCGTCTCCACCTCAACGTTAAAACGCTTGTGGGGGTACGTTGGCGACAGCCATTTGCCCCGCCTGCAAACGCTGGACATCCTGGCACGCTACGTGGGACACGAGGACTTCAAGCAGTTCTGCCTCTGGCTGAAGACCAGCACGGCCTACAATTCGTCCTTCTTCTCTACCGAACAAATATTGACCAGCGAACTGCAGCCCGGGTGCGAACTCGAGATAGGCTGGTCGCCCAACCGCTACCTGCGTTTGCGCTATCAAGGGAAGGGGATTTTTGAAGTAGAGGAGGCACGCCAGTCCAAGCTGTTGGCGGGCGACCGCTTCGAAGCCGTCTCTTTCCTGATGGGCCAACCTTTGTTCTTGCCCTATGTGCTGCGCGACGGGTTGCGCCTTTCTCCTTTCATCGCAGGCCGTAACGGTGGCTTGACATTCTTAAACAGTCTGCTTCATGAGTGACGCTGATATTTCATCGGGATTCATAGACGTCGCACAGCAGACCGGTGAACAACTCTTCACAGAACTTCGCGAAGTGTATGTCTCGTCCACAGGCTACGAACGTCTGTTCTACGGTCGCCGCTACGGACGGCTGCACATACTGAAAACGCTCAAGCCCGCTTATGCGGGCAATCCTTTTTACGAAGAGGCGTTGCACAAAGAATTCAGTATAGGTTACCGCTTGGAGCACCCGCACATTGTCCGGGCCTTAGGCTGGGAGACATTGCCGGATTTGGGGCATTGCATCGTCATGGAATATATAGACGGAATGACGTTAAGGCAATTCATGGAACAAGGGAAGCTGACTCCCGACCTGGCGCGTAAGTTTGTTTGCGAGCTGTGTGACGCGCTGGGTTATCGGCATAACAAACAGATTGTGCACCGCGACCTGAAGCCGGACAACATCCTGATAACGCACAACGGCTGCAATGTGAAGCTGATAGACTTTGGCTTGTCTGACAGCGATGACTACGACATCTTGAAACTGCCGGCCGGAACACGCTACTACCTGGCGCCAGAAGCCTTGATACCGGGACAACCGCTCGATTGCCGGGCTGACATCTTTTCGTTGGGCGTCATCATGGGCGAGATGGCGGAAGTGCTGAATGACAAACAACTGGCTGCCGTCTCACGCAAGTGTACACGGCAAAAGCCTGCTCAACGTTACGTCTCGGCTGGAGCAGTGGCGCAAGCTTTGTGTGCGAAGACTTTCCGCCTTGGCAGAGCGTGGCTGCTGGTGGCCGCCGTCTTGCTACTGTTTGTTCTCTACATTTTCTATCGCTATGGGGTGACAGACGAGCGCGCAGTCTCGTTTCCCGTGTACGGTAACCACTCGATGCCCATCGAACAGTGGGGAGATTCTGTGGCTCTTACAGGTCATCCACAATCGTTTTAAACAGTCCCCATATCCGATGATTTCGGTAGCGCGTTGCACTTCCGGCAGGCACGTGTAGCGTGCCGTTTTGAAGCACTTGTTCGGCTCCGGCAAAGGTCTCGTCCGTGCAATAAGGCGGAAAATCGGCGTCTTGGACATACAGGTCGGTAAGGGTGGGGCAGTTTTTGAAACAGTATTCAGACAAGTAGGACGTGCCTTTGCCAAGGACTACTGACTCCAGGCGGGCACAAGACTGGAAACATCCGTATGGCACGGTAGAGATGCCGTTCGGCAGGTTTATGCGCACAAGGCAGGCTCCGCTAAAGCTTGCTTGCCCTAATTGCGTGATAGACTGGGGCAGGAAGATTTCGCTGGCCGGAGCGTTGCAGAAAGCATAATCACCTATGCTCTGCACACCGGAAGGAACGGTGAACTGTTCGTCGGTTTTCCCTTCCGGATACCAAAGCAAAGTAGAGGCATCGGCGTTATAGAGCACGCCGTCGGTGGTGCTGAAGTGTGTGCAGGAAGCAGGCACCTCTATCCGCGCGAGGCTGGTACATCCGGCCGACGGGCTGAAATGAGTCAAGGCAGAAGACAAGCGGAGCCGCTGAAGGTTGGAGCAACCATCGAAAGCGTAGGCTTCCACCGTTTCTGTATTGTCTGGCAAAAACAATTCTTTCAGTGCGGTGCATTGGGCGAACAAACCGTTGCTTGCACAACGGTCACTTGTGTAGTGATGTCCGTCGTAGCTACTGCCTCCCGCTTCGATGGAAACGTCGCTCAAGTTCAGCGTTTGCAGTTGGCCGGCGGTATCTTCTCCGTCCATTCCCCGGCCCATCATGTCGCGCAGAAAGCGAAAGTCCGTCCCGTTCAGCGGTCCCGCAATGCTGAGTGTGGTGAAGTTGTACTTCTCGTCTTCGCTTATGGCTTCCGGCAAATCTCCAGCTTCGGTCAGGATGACTGCCTGCGAGGTGTGGAAATGATAAGGTTCGCTGCGTGTTTCGCCGATGCTGTTGGCAGCAAACGCCTGTATGACATAATCTGTCTCTATCTGTAGGCCGCCGACGCGTGCACGTAGCAGTCCTTCCGTGTCTGTTTCCAATAAAAGGCATTGTTCTTCCGAACTTCCTTCCACGTAATAGTATAGTCCGGTAGACGTAATTGTTTCTCCGCCATTATCAGTGATTTCATAAGACACGGTGATGCTGAGCGGGCTTTGGTTGATTCGGGTGATATGGCTGACCGTGGGCACTTTGTTCGGCTGGGTGGTGAATGTGTATGTGTCGCTGTGGACAACGCTGTAGCCGTTGCTTGCTTCCAAACAAAAATAATACGTTGTACCTGGTTGCAGGTCATTTAAACGGGCCGTGGCTTGCAACGTGCCTGCCTGGCAGGCCGCCACTTGTTCCATGTTTTCCGTAGTCCCGTAGCGGAAATACATATCGCTGACCGTTCCATTGCCGTGCAGAATAACCTCACCAGTCAGCAAGGCACTGGTGCGCGTCACTTCGGTCGCTTCGTTCACCTGAAAAGAAGGCAATAGATAGTCGGGACGTTCGTCTTCGCTACAAGCGGCCAACAGGCAGGTTACGAGACTTGTTGTAAATAAGAATAGACGATAAATGTGTTTCATGTTCATATCTTTCATTCTTTGTCAGAAATGCCATCCGATACCTATGGCTGCTTCCCAATATTTTCCTCGTATGGTCATGACGCCAGCAGAGACAGCTATGCGGTAGAAACGGTAAAGCCC
Organism: Candidatus Bacteroides merdipullorum; assembly: GCA_019116045.1. Taxonomy (GTDB): domain Bacteria; phylum Bacteroidota; class Bacteroidia; order Bacteroidales; family Bacteroidaceae; genus Bacteroides; species Bacteroides merdipullorum. The sequence continues at coordinate 35,999 of DXCK01000060.1, forward strand.
TCCAATTTCAGCACAGATTCCCTGGTGGGTATAATACGTGTTGCGCATCCAAAGTCCTTCGCTCTGTTCCCATGCCAATAGGCGCCTCCCGTAGCCAAGACCTTCGTATAAACAAAAGTCACCCGCTATCCGGTGGATGCCTCCAGCCATGACCAGCCATCGCCCTTCTTCCGTCTGTCCGGTGTAATATGGTGTTTCACCATTGCTCAATGTGCCGTAGCGGTCACACTCAGCTTGTGTATGGGGAGTAGAGTGAAAATCGGTCTGTGCCAACAGATAAGCACCGTGCCGTCGCATAAGTGCCAGCCTGATGCCGGCAGATGGTCGGTCGCTATGAAGGCCAGCGTTGAGCATCACCAGCCCTTGGAGCCGTTCGAGTGGGCGACGGGGGCGGAGCGGGGATGGTTCGGGCAGTGACTCCACAGCATGTAAACAAGTATCCAAAGGGTATGGGTGGGGTGATAACGCAGGCAGTTCTTGGGGCTGACGGTAGTCTAACGGAGGCGTCAGCCATAATTCGTATGTCATGCGTGATTCTAACGGGGTGGAAAACCGATAGTCGCGCATCACTCCCCATTGAGGATGTTTGATGGTAATCATAACACTTCCTGCCGGTAGATATACCCAAATCTCACCTACTTCGTTTTGGCGTTTCACGATGCCTAACGGTGAAGAAAAAACAAAGTCTTGGTCTCCTACTACTTTTATTAGCGCACAGGCTTCGTCGTTGAGGTCTCTCACAGGGGCAATGTAAGCCGTAATATCGTTGGGCAGCGCACGGAATGAACGTACACTGAAGTCTTGTGCTTTTGCGCTCTCTGTCGTCAGGTGGGCAAAGACTATTAAGAAGAGGCAAATACAGGCAGGTGGCAGACTGATGAGGCGTTGTTTCATTGCAGGTTGAAGTTACGGATGCTGAATATCTCGTTTTCGGGCAACAGCGTATGGTCTGGTTGTATACGCGGTTGCCAGGTGCGTACATGTATTTTGGGGGAAGTTTCATCCCGGAAATCCCATAATAAGAACAGGTAGCCGTCGTCAGAATAAAGGTCAGAATGATATTCTTGTCGGAGGCTGACTCCATAAATGCCCTGTTGAGTGGGGTGGCGCATGATGTGGAATTTGCTGAACTTTACGTCAATGTTCTGGTTTGCCTTGAAAACTTCCTTCAAACGGTCCAGATATTGCCGTTTGCTTTTGACGTTGTATACCACTTGGGCAGAAGGCAGATAGTTTGCTTCTTTCTGCGGCGTAGTGTGTACGACTGTGCCTACCACTATCAGTGCGTTTTCGCTGAAAAGTTGTTCTAAAAAATCTATATCTTTAGTTGTGTATGAGGTACGCAAATGTTCTACGTAGTTCAATATCATCCGTCTGTTTTGGCTGTCTTGTTCTTCCAGTTTGCCTGATACTACTTTGGCAGCTTCTTGGTAAAACGGATGTTGGCGTGTTACTTCTCTCCAGTCTTTATTTTCTATCTGAGTGTGTGAAGATGTGTGCAGAGGGGTATGCCCCATAATTGCTTCTTGCTGTTTTTCTTGTTTTTCTTTGGTGGCTTTGGGCATGAGAGGTGAGCTGAGTGAGGTGCTGTCTTCGCTTTCTTGTCTGATGGTGAATAGCTGAGGCTTGAGACGTTGGGCTGTACTGTCTTCTGCGATAAAGGCAAAACCGCTGTCTGTCAGTTTTCCTTTACGGTTGATAAAGTGATAGCTTGTTTTGTCTTTGACTATGGCATGGCCGTCTGCGTAGAAGTTGCTGATCGTATCGAAGCAAAAGGCAGTCACGGTTTTTCCTGAAGTATCCAGCAATCCCCATTGATTCCCGTGACGGGCAGCAACTCGGTCTCTATCTACCATAAAAGCATCTTGGTAGATGGCCGGGATGCTGATTTGCCCTTTGTCATTCATGCAACCGCTTCCCTCGTCGATACGTATTGTTATCGTTTGGTGGCAGAAACGTGAAGCTTGCAGGACAGAGGTTGGAAGATAAAGCACAGCATCGCCTTGTTTGTTTAAAAAACCGAGATGCCCGTTATGTAGTTCTTTAAATAGAAGCTTGTTGCTGGAAAACCGAGTGTCAAGCAAACAGCCAGACAGACGTACGTTGCCAATCACTTGCCCCTCGGGATTTATCAGTTGGTAACCGGTTTCACCTTGACTGTTGTTCATGCCTACTAACGCTATCTCTTCACAAAAATCGTATGCTACATCGTAAATGGGGGGAATGATGATATTACCTTCCGTATCCACATAGCCGTATTTGCCTTCACGTGTGACGAAAAGCGCTCTTCCGTTGCTGAAGTTGTGCATTTGCACGATGTTGTACTGAGGGTATTGTGCGGTAGAGGCGATATCACGTCCTTCTTTGTCAATAATCAATATCGGGCCATCTGGCGTTTCTTGGGCAAGTGCGACTTTATCGAAGAAATAACCAATACGAGCGAATGTACGCAAAGTGACCGGAACTGTAGGTTGATTGATTGTATAGAGTTGCAGCAGTCCTTGGGTGGAAGGCAAGGTAAACATGTCTCCTACTACTGCTGATGGTTGTTGGGCAAAGGTACCGGCTGGTATGCGCACAGAGCCATCGGTGTTGACAAATCCCCATGCAGTGTCTTGTCCATTGTGGAAAGGCAGTGCTTTCACAATCCCATTGCCAGTTTGTTGGCAGGCAACCAACAGGCTGCACAAGCTGGCGGCAAACGTGAAGAGGCTGAAGTAATAATTTATCTTGCGTATCATGAGGACAAAGATAACTGAAAAATGGGATGCTTTCTCTTTTCTATACACTAAAATAAGAAAGAAAATGTAGAAAGCATCCCGATGTGGGGTGAAGTTTGCGTGAAGGTGTCTTTAGTCATCCCAGTCTTCCAGTTCCCCTCCTATTTCTATCTTTATTTGTTCGGGGTTCTTGGAAATGACTAACTGAACATTGTGCTGGATACCTTGTTTGAATACGAACTTGCTTTCGTATAAATAAGATACTCCTTGCATGATAACTTCTACTAACGGCTGGCGGTTATCCAGACGTTGGGGTACGATGATGGCTGCATATCGGCGGTTTCCTAAACTTTGGGCTCGTACGCTCTGCGTTGTGGCATAAGGGTCGCGTGTTACGATTCCCACACTTAAATCGATTGTAGCTTGGGGGACGGTATTGTGTATATACACTTCTGCATTATCTGGCAATTCCCCTTCATAATCTTCACCTTTGACTAATTGGATAAGCATACGGCTCATACGGTGATTGAACTGCAAACTTATCGGAGTGTTACTTGCGGTAGCAGCTAAACGAGAAGCCCACAAGAAGTCACTTTTTTCGTAACCTTCTTCTGCATTTTGGTCTGTAGCTATGCTAAAAGGCAAATTGTCTACTGATGGCACTGTTTCTATTGGGGGATAGTAGGAATAGATGTTGTAAGTGCCGCCATCCCAATAAATGGGCTTTTCGGAAGTCCACTGTGAGCCATCGAAATTTAAGGTAGCGTTGTTTACGTAATTGCCAGACACTTCCAATGGCTTGTCTTGTTGTGTGATGAAGAGGCCTACGCGGTCGCCGCTTTCAAATGTATTGTCCGTAACACGGGTTTGTTGGCCGGGATAGGAGATGTCGAAAGTCATGACGTTGGGAGTGTCCTGAGTTCCTGTAGATGCATACTCATCCTGGCAAGAGGTAAGGGCAAGCAGCATAGCTGCTGCCCCAGTTGATAGAACATTATATAGTTTCATATCGACTTGTTTTTTGATTGTTATTTTATTTTCTGTTCTTTTGCAGCGGACTTCCTTTGTGTATCTGAGGTGGCAGTTGGAAACCGTGTACGCTGCGTTCTGTTTGTGCGGCATCCAGTCCGCGGGTAGTCACGCTGGCATCGGTCTTGTCGTTGGCTTTGAAGTCTTCGAAAGAGTATGCTTCGCCGGCATAGGCCTTGATACGCTTCACGATGCTTTCACGGCTGATGGCGCTGTAGTAAGGAATGTCGTTGTTCATGCAACTGTTCTGTTCGGAGCGGAACACGCCGCGGTTGTGCATGAAGCCACCTTCGAAGATGTCTACGTAGTCGCTGTATTGCGGGTCGAAGATGAGGTGGCTCCAGGGCACTTCGTTCATCTTGCCGGTGAGCGATAGGTTGTCGTACCAACCCAGGCCCTTGGCCCAGTTGAACTCAAAGACGTGACCACAGCAGGTGCAGGTACAGAAATCAATGAACTCGTTGTGGTAGATATACTCGTCGCCCAGTTTGCCGAAGCCGTGGCCTCCGGCTTCATGCTGGATGACACCGCGTGTGTCCAACGGATAGCCGTAGGTGCTGAGCGGACAGAAGGCAATGGCCGAACCGTCTTCCCACATTTGGCAGATGCCGCCATAATCGGTACTGTTGGGCACCATGATGATGAGTGACTGATGAAGGTTGTCACGCGTTACGTTCGTACCCATGTCGAGTGCATATTGGAAGGCCGCGTCGTAATCGCACTTCAGGCCTACGCCGCCCGTGTAAGTGGTTTCGAACTTGGCGTAGCGGATAGTGTTCACTGTGCCGATGCCGCTTTCGGGCGATACGGCAATAGCGGTATAGACGTTGAAATAGTCACGGTAGGTCGTGTACGGTTCGATTCCGAAGAAGTTTTCTACTTGTTCTTGCATATTTTCCATATACTTGCCTTCTGAGATATCTTTGGCATCATAACCGTCTCCCAAGAATACAAGGTTGATGCCACCGTTGTTGCCGCGCGAGGCTTTTTGTAAGGTAATGACTTCATCTTCTCCGTATTGATAATCGTATTGGCTGACGGTGCACTTATGGCGATAGTCCTGGTCCTTCAGTTTGAAGACGATTTCGCCAGTGCGGGTAGCGGAACCCTGGCTCATGGCATGGATGGTGAGCGTTACTTCCGTCTTCTTGCTGCCTTCGTTGGCAGAAAGGCTGCACCAGTCGGGCATGCTTTCCACTACCCAGTCGCCTTCGGCGTCAATCACGAGGTTGCGTGTACACTCGGTATTGATGGCATTGGCAATGCTGGGGCGGCATACCAGTTCGCGGTGAGCGGCAATACGCTTGAAATCGCTCCAACCTGCTGCGGCTTGGTATTGCTGGATGGCGCTTTCGGGTACTTCGAGGGTGAAGTTGTCTTTGGCGACACCTTCGAATGCTGATGCTTGAGTATAGGCCGGGATACTACCTTTGCAGACAATGCTTCCAATGCCTGTGCACATGTAGAAGGCTTGGTTCTGTATGCTTTCCAGACTTTCTGGGAATACTAAGCCTTCGATACTACGGCAACCGTAGAAAGCTCCTTGGCCGATGCTTATCACTTCTTCAGGAATTTCGAGGATACCCATTAGTCGCCAGTTAGAACCATCGTTATAGCTTCCGAATACATTAGCACCTATTGTTCTGAGTCCTTTGGGTAATTTGAGTTCTCCAGAAAAGTCACACCCGCAGAATACATTGTTACTTAATACAACTAAATCTTTGGGAAGGCTTAATTCACCTTTGAAATGTGTATCCTGGAAAGCAGCTTCACCAATAGTGATGATTCCGTCATGTAATGTCAATGTGCCGTCGAAACCGCAAGAGGCAAAAGTACTGGATGGAATCGCAGTTACACCTTGTGGAATGCTTAGGCTACCTGTTATATTTGAGCAGCCGTGAAATGCTCCATCTTCTATTTTTTTCAGTTTATCAGGTAAACGTAATTCTCCGTATAAATTGGTACATTCTGCGAAACATGTAGTACCAATATATTCTACTTTGTTTGGAAGTATCAGTTCGCAAGTGAATCCGCAATATCCGAAAGTACCTCCATACCACCAAAGATCCCATCCGTCGCCAATAGAAGTCAAGGTACTGGGCAACGATAAGGAGCCAGTTAATGATTTGCAGTTATAAAACGCACCAGCTTCTATTTCTGTTACCCCTTCAGGTATGTTCAGTGTCCCAGTCAGGTTTTGGCAATCAGCGAAAGCGGCAATACCAATCTTTGTCAGTTTGTCGGGCAGCACCAGATTCAGTAAGGACGATTTGTATCGCATGGCTTCGTAGGGCATCTCATAGTCATTGTGGGGATAGTCTCCAGGTACGCCACCTGTCAGTTTTTGGGTTCCTCCCCTGATGATGACTTCTTTCAGGTTCAGGGCGTTGAGCATCTCCATCGAATCTCTCATAAAGTAGAAATCCTGTGCATTGACTTCTCCCGTAATCTTCAAGTTCTGCAATTCCCGGTAGTCCTTGTTTGCCGCTGCGATGGAGTCTTTCAGATGGCCGGCGCTGGATTCGATGACGATATACTCTTTCATCGTTGCGTCGTGCGACACATCGTCGTTCTCCCATGCTGTGATGCTTTCGTTAATCAGGGTGAAGGTGTATTCGCCGGTGGCTTCTTTCTTGTCTACTTTGATGGAGAAGTTGTGCATCCGGCCACTCTCGTAGGTGAAGTCTTCTTCTTTGCTGAAGGTGTAGGCTGTGCCATCTACGGTGATGCTGAAGAGCACGGTGCCTGCGGTAATGGTCTGGGGAACAACGATAGCGCGGAAAGCATCGTTTTTCACGTAAGGGATGGTACCCGTTTCGCTCGCTTCTCCAGTAGCGGTCACGGTTCCGTCGGCCAAGTTGATGAGAGCATTGCGCTTGGTATTCTTTATCAATACTTGTTTCTCCAGACTGGTCCATTGGCCTTCGGCAAAGCCTTCGCCTTCGACGAGGGTGATGCGCGGGCTGCTCATACGGTGGCGCATGGGCAGCATGATGACGCGGTCGGTGGGGGCTATGTTGGTGGCTTTTCCCCAGAGGAAGTCACTGGCTTCGTAGCCGCCCATGCCTGTGGTAGTGGTTTCGGTGCTTTGGTCTTTCTGCACTTCGAAGGTGTAGGCGTTGACATCGTCGGGCGAGGCGAAGGGGTAATATCCATAGACGTCGATAGGGGTATGTTCGTCTTTCCAGTAGACATCGTAGGCTGAGTTCCAGCGGTTGGTAGCTTCTTCGTAGGTGTGTTTCACGTTGTTGCCTCGGTTACCGCTGTTTTGCAGGGTGCCTGGTGTGTTTCCTTGGTAGTCTACGATGTAGACGCCTATTTCGTCGCCGTCGCAGAAACCGTTGTCGTTGACGCGGGTTGTGGCCGTTTGGTCGATTTCGCCTGAGAGGGTGATGGGGCGTTTGTTGCCGTTATCGTTTCCGTAAGAATCGAATGTGTCGTCGTTGCAGGACCAGAGGATTGCCAGCAGCGAGAGCAGGATCAGGCTTTTCGTGGTGAAGATTCTCATGTTAATCATATCGGAGTGTTTTTAGTTTTTTGTTTGTTTGGTTGTCTGTGGAAGGGCTATTGGGCTACGCCGCCGTTGTCGATTCCGTCATCTTCCCAGCCGCTGATGTCGATGTTGATGCCCGAACTGAGCTTACGCACGGTGACGGTGAAGGTGTGTCGTTTGCCACTGGTGAAGGTGAAGCCTTTGGGCATGTGAAACTCTTCACCGTTGATGGTGACAGTAAGGAAGTCATCGGCTTCGGGAACGGTCTGGGGGATGATGAGCGCTTTGAAGTTGTTATCTGTGCCTCGCAGCAGAGTGACGCTGGTTGTGTGGCTGCCGGCTGTCACAGTGCCGTTGTTGAGGTTGGCGGTGGCTTGGCAGGTGAGCCCGTTCAGTTGCACTTGGATGTCGGCGTTGGCCAGTTCTTCTTCGGTGAATCCGTTGCCGGGAACTATCTGTACGGCAGCGCAGCTCAGGAGGTGCCGCATGGTGATGTTGACGGCATTGGCTGTGGGCTTTACGTTGTTTGCCTTGCCCCACATGAGGTCGCTGGCCTTGTAGGCTGCTTCGGTGCTTTGGTCGGCTTTTGTTTCAAAGGGCCAGGCGGAGGGGTCGTGTGGCGTGCTGTCGTATGGATAGTAAGCGTAGAAATCGGCGGGAGTAGTTCCGTCTTGCCAATAGATGGGGGTGGCGGGAGTCCACTGTCCGTCGTAGGTGAAGGCAATGTTGTCGGCGTGATTGCCCGAGGGGAGCAGTGTGCCAGGTGTCGTGCCTTCGTAGTTGACGACGTAGAGGCCGATGCGGTCGCCTGTCTCGAAACTGGTGTCCGTGGCTCGGCTGGCGGTTGTGATGCCGCAGCTCAGGGTGATGGGGATTCTGTTGGGCAGCGGTTCTTCTTCGTTGCTTTCGGAGGAGCATCCTGTTGCCAGGCTGGCCAGCAGCAGTGTCCAAGTCAGTAGGTGAAACTTTTTCATGATGGTTAAACTTTTTAATCTTTATGCAAAAGTAGCTAATGCGGTAATGCCAGTCAAGTTCATAATGGTTCATTGCTTTTTTTCTTTTCTTAGCCAGCCGTCTTTGGAAGCGTGGCCGACATGAAAAAGGCTGCCTCTGTGTGTGAGGGGCAGCCTTGTCGATTTCTCTAAACCGTATATCGGTCATTATCCTACAATGTAGATGGCCTTTCGTCCGAATATCTTCCGCAGCAGTGCCGTAATGGCCCACGAGGTGGCGAAGATGCAGACAGCCATCACCGGCACTTGCAAGGGGATGGGCAATGAAGAGGGGCCGATGAGCAGGAAGAATGGGCCTACCACGAAATAGTGGACAATGTAGATGCCGAAGCCGCAGCGGGTCATGCTCTCCAGGGCACGCACCAACCAGCCGCGGCGCACGGTGACTTGGCGAAGCAGCAGGAATACGGCTATCGTCATGATGGCTACGTTGGGGCTGCAGAAGGTGAAGAACAGCTCCATGTCCTCTTCTGTCGAGGCGGGGTTGGCTGCGGCGGCCGAGAATCCGCTGAAGGTGACGGCGTAGCCCAGGGCGAAGAGCACGAGGCAGACGGCGCAGGTCTTCAGCGTGCTCCATTGCAGGGCGGCGGTCTTTAGGTAGTGACCCAAAATCAGGTAGCCGTTGAAGCCGGCAAAGTAGTAGAACAAGCCGTAGGCATTCCACGTGGCTTCGCCCAGCAGGAAGCGCACGCCGAACAGCGGGGCTACGTAAGCCTGAAGGTAGGGCAGAAACAGCGATATGCCCCACAGGCTGAGGAAGATGCGCTTCTCCTTCTCGCCGGCTTTCTCTACCCAGGCGGAGAAGAACGGCATGTACAGGTAGAGGCCCAGCAACAGGTACATGTACCACATGTGGTTCTCCTTGAAGCTGAATTGGAACGGTATCATGGCGACGTCTTTCAGTGACGCGGCGAGCGCCTGCGTCTCGCTGCCTTGCACGTAGCAGAAGAAGTCGCCGATAATCTCCTTGGGCAGTCCCAGCACGCCGGTGAACCACGGGAACAGGTTGTAGAGCACGGACCAGATGAGCATGGGAAACAGGATGCGCAGGATGCGCTTCTTGTAGAACGCGCCCGCCGTCTGGCGCACAGGAAGCAACAGCAGGCCGGTCATCATGGTGAACAGCGGCACGGAGGGGCGGAACAGCGAGCCGTAGATGGCGGCCCAGCGGGTGTATTCGGGGTTGTCGCGCATGGCGGGCGAGATATAGAACGGGTCGATGCAGTGTACGCCAATCACCATGAGCATGGCTATGAGACGGATGACGTCCAGCCATACGATGCGTTTTGTTTCGGTCATGTTTTCTTTGTCTTTGTTGAATGTGTGGAGGAAATTCTTCCTGTGTATCAGACGAGTTCTATCTCTAGCTTAAAGATGTATATCTTCAACCTGGAGATGCACATCTTTAGGCTGCGGATATATATATCTTCAGGCTGGAGATAGACTTTGGTCTTCGCATAGGCAGTTTTTCCTGTGAACATGGGTGTTTTATTTCCCGGCTTGCGACAGTTCGTTGGAGAAGGAGTAGGGCGCATCTTCCTTCGCAGTGCCCCGCAGCGTGTTGGGGGTGTCGCCCATCTCGAACTCCAGCGCGGCACCGTCGCTTAGCTCTTCGTGCGTCAGGTAGTTGCGCTCGACGTTGCGCCCATTCAGCTTCAGCGACTGAATGTAGCAGTTACGGTCGCTATTGGCCGGGGCGCTGATGGTTACGTCCTTGCCATTCTCCAGATGCACGTCGACGTGCTTGAAGTAGGGCGTGCCCAGCACGTACTGTCCGCTGCCTGGGCAGACGGGGTAGAAGCCCAGGGCGGAGAATACATACCACGCCGAAGTCTGGCCGTTGTCCTCGTCCCCGCAATAGCCGTCGGGTGTGGGCGTGTAGAGCTTGTCCATCGTCTCGCGGATGTGCTGCTGCGCCTTCCAGGGCTGGCCGGCGTAGTTGTAGAGGTATATCATGTGTTGCACAGGCTGGTTGCCGTGTGCGTAGTTGCCCATGTTCATGATTTGCATCTCGCGTATCTCGTGTATGACGCCGCCGTAGTAGCTGTCGTCGAACAGGGGCGGCAGGGCGAACACAGAGTCGAGCATGGCCGTGAACTCGGCGTCGCCCCCCATCAGGTCAATCAATCCCTGCGGGTCGTGGAACACCGACCAGGTGTAATGCCAACTGTTGCCCTCGGTGAAGGCGTCGCCCCACTTCAGCGGGTTGAACGGCGACTGGAACGTGCCGTCGGCATTCCGTCCGCGCATCAGCTTGTGCTCGGGGTCGTACAGGTTGCGGTAGTTCAGTGCACGTTGGGCGAAGACGCCTGTCTCGTTCTCAGGCTTTCCCAAGGCTTTCCCGAACTGGTAGATGCACCAGTCGTCGTAGGCATACTCCAGCGTGCGGGCGGCGTTCTCGCGGATGCCCGTGTCGTAGGGCACGTAGCCCAAGCGGTTGTATTCCTCGTAGCCCAGGCGCCCGGTGGATGATACCTGCGGGTGTACGGCGTTGGCACCGTGCACAACGGCCTGCCACAACGTCTCTGCGTCATATCCTCGCAAACCCTTCAGATAAGCGTCGGCCACCACCGAAGCCGAATTGTTGCCTACCATACATCCGCGATGTCCCGGGCTGGCCCACTCGGGCAGGAAGCCGCTTTCCTTGTATGCATTTACCAGTCCTTCTTGCATCTTCTGGCTCATGGACGGATAAAGTAGGTTCAGCAAGGGGAACAAGCTGCGGAACGTGTCCCAGAACCCTGTATCGGTAAACAGGTAGCCCGGCAATATCTGCCCGTTGTAGGGACTGTAGTGTATGGCCTCGCCTTTGTTGTTCAGCTCGTAGAAGCTGCGCGGGAACAACACGGAACGGTACAGGCAGGAGTAGAACGTGCGCAGCTTGTCCACATTGCTGTCGGCCACTTCGATGCGGCCCAGCACCTCGTTCCAACGTTGGCGTCCGGCGTCGGCCACTTCTTCCAGCGTCTTTCGGCCGATTTCTTTCTTCAGATTCAGTTCGGCCTGCTCCTGACTGATGAAGGAAGAGGCCACCCGTACGTTGACGGCTTCTCCTCGCCGGGTGGCGAAGCGTACCATCGCTCCTACATGGTTGTCTGTCACTTCCAGCCGCGTACTGTCTGCCTGTCCGTTGGCCACGGTGCACATGCCGGCAAAGGGCTTGTCGAACTCCATTACGAAATAATTCCTGAAGTTGTCGGGCACGCCGCCGCTGTTCTTGGTCGTGTAGCCCACTATCATGTTGACATTGGGCAGGATTTTGATGTGCGATCCTCCGTCGAAGGCATCGACCACCACGTACGACTGTCCGCTCTCCGGGAAAGTAAAACGGAAGACGGCGCTGCGCTCCGTGGGAGCCAGCTCGGTGGTTACGTCGTGGTCGGCCAGATATACTTTATAATAATAGGGCTTGGCCACTTCGCTCTTGTGCGAGAACCAACTGGCGCGTTCGTTCTGGTCAAACAGAGGTTTGCCCGTCACCGGCATGATGGAGAACTGTCCGTAGTCGTTTATCCACGGGCTGGGTTGGTGGGTCTGCTTGAAGCCTCGGATTTTGTCGGCGTCATAGGTATAAGTCCATCCGTCGCCCATGGTTCCCGTCTGCGGCGTCCAGAAATTCATGCCCCACGGCAGGGCTATGGCCGGATAGGTGTTTCCGGTAGAAAGGGTGAACTTAGACTGTGTGCCCATGAGTGTGTTGACGTAGTCCACCGGCTCTTCCATTTCAAAAACCGGCTGGTCAGGAGTGGCGGCGCAGCCTGCCAGCAAAACGCAGGCTGTCCAAGTCAGTAGTTTGTTCATGTCGCAAAGCTAGTTTATGATTGGTTTAACGATTGTTTTCGGGCGGGAATAGCAACATCAGCGCCGGTATGCCTGAAGCCGAATAGCTGTCCACCACCTCGTCCGGTTGCACGGGCCGGGCATAGTCGCCTCCGCACAGTTCGCGTGTCCGGTCGCGGTTGCCCCAACCGGTGGCGATGGTGTGGTGCAAGAAGGGGAGGTACTTCGTCTGTCCGCAGTCGTAGACCAGCATGGCGATGTATTGTGCGAAGATGGCTGTGTAGATGCCTTGCTCGATACCGCTTTCGAAGGGCAGTACCCCGTCTTTTTCTGACATGGGACCTACCGTGTAGTCGGCAGCCAGTATGGCATTGTCCAGATAGTGGCGGTCGCCCGTTGCCTTGTACAGCAACACGGAACCTCCGATGAACGTCGCCTGGTTGTAGACGTGCGTCTTCCACGCCGGTTCGCCTTCGCCGTGTTTGCTGTCGGCAATGCGACCCGTCTTTTTGTCAAACAGGTTCGCTTCGCCCCATCGGTAGATTTCTTTGGCTTTCTCCAGGTATTGTTGTTTGGTCTGGTAGGCCGGTTTGGCTTCGTCGGACGGTTGGCGGTCGGCAGGAACGCAGTTGTAGAGCGTCATGGCCGCCACGACGGTGGGAAAGTTGATGCAGGCCATTTTCCCGTCTGTGTCGCTGTTGTTGGGGTTCGGGTTGCGGATGGGCTGCCATTGCCAGAACATACCACCTTTGCGTTCGTCGTAGGAGCCGGTGTCGCCCACGCGCTCCGAGCCATACCACACTCGGCGGAAGCTGGCTTCGGACAGGCGGAGATATTCTTTGTCGCCGCACAGTTGGTAAGCACGTGCCAGAGTGATGGTCCACCACTGGATGTCGTCGTAGATGAACCAACCGGTATTCTCGTTATTGTCCTCGAAGTCGAAACCTACGTACTGTGCCTTGTTTCCCTCGAATATTTTCCGGCTCAATGTCTTGTACTTTTGGGCTCGCTCTGTGTCGTGCAAGCGTTCAGCCAGTTGCCAGGCATTCAGGGCCATGTCCCAGTACATTGGTTGGCACCAGATGGCGGCAGCACCGTTCCAGCGGTCCGTGGCGTGTTCGAACGAAGTGTTGGTTTTGTAGATGTATTTTTCGGCATCGAGCAGGTTGCGGTTAAATCCGTCGTAGGCTGTCCAGACGTCGTCAAGGGTGTAGTTGCCTTGTGCCTGGGTGGCGGTGGGGATGCCAGCGGCCAGCAGTATGGCCAGGGTGCTGGCAGCGAGTAAGCGATGTTTGTGTTTCATTGTTTATGTGCGATTTGTGATTATGAATGTTGTTTATTCTTTGGCTCTTGGGAAGGCACTGATGCGTAGGCGGGCTGCCCCCATGGGGATGAGGGTGATGCTTTCCGCCTGTTCCATGAAGCTGTCTTCCATGGGAAGTACGCTGCACATGCCGGTTTCATCGGGTTGCCAGCCAGATATGCGTCGTCCGGTGGCTTTCACCTCCAGTGGAACGCTTTCCGGGGTGAAAGGGAAATCGTCTGCCGGCCAAGGCTTCCGCGTCACTTTCAGTCCGTCCAACGGGTTCTTTTCCGGCAGGACGAGTGCGTAGTTCCAGGGAGAGTCGGCGTATATCTCGGTAGTCGGCCATGCTTCGGCATCGGCACCGGCCTGCCACCGGGAGTCGCCGATGGCCGTCTCCCGGCTATCTCTCTGCACGTAGCGTTCTTTGATTTTCAACGACAAAGTCAGCGGGCCGTAGTCCACACTCACGCTGTGGCGGTTGACCTGCCAGGTGCGCATGCGCAGCGTCATGGGCAGGTGGAGCGTTACGACATCGCCCTCTGTCCAAGTGCGTTCGATGCGGATGTATTGTCCGGCTGTGTCCGAAGTGCGCAGTTTTTTGCCGTTGAGTTTCACTTGGGCGTTGTCGGCCCAGGCGGGGATGCGCAGGTAGAGGGGGAAGGCCACTTCCTGCGGGGTGGAGAGGCGGAGAGAGATTTCTTCTTCAAACGGATAATGCGTCTCCTGCGTCAGCGTCACGGTGGTGCCGCTTGCCACCTTCGCCCGGGTGGTGCTGGAGGCGTAGAGCACGGTGGCCAGGCCGCCGTCGGCAGTCGCCATCACCAGGTGTTCGGCGTAGTAGGGCCATCCCTGTGCATGGTTGTGCTGGCAGCAACGGCTGCTGAAAGGGTTCATGGAAAGGAAGGGGCCGCTGTTGTCGATGCTGGGATGGTGATTCTTCGAGTCGCTCACGGTGTGGTTGGGGGCGGTGATGTAGCGCAGTGCGCGGAAGTCGGGCATCACGGCCGCCGGGTAGGTGTTGAAGGCCACTTCCTCGCAGTGGTCTGCCCAGAAGGGGTCTCCGGTGATGCCCAGCATGATTTCGTCCGAGGCCATCTGCTCTACCATGCCGCAGGTCTCCACGCCCTGGCGCGGGTCGATGTAGCCCAGACGTGCATTTTCGTCAGCACCGAACATGCCGCCTGGCACTTGTCCGAAAGTGCGGCGTATGAGTTGGTGCGTGTTGTACGAAGCACGCAGTTGGGCCGAGTCCTTGCTCAGCAGGTAGTTGGTGGCCGGTTCGCGGAAGCCTTGTGCGATGTTCACGTTGTGCCAGTTGGGCAGCGATGTGGGTTGCATCCAGTTGGCGGTGTTGCGGTGCAGCTTTTCGATGAGCTTCGGTAGTGCCGGGTCACCCGTGCGGTTGTACAGCCAGATGACGCTCCACATGTTGTCGCCCCCGCGGCTGTTCTCCCAGTAGTCTTTCAGGAAATCCTCGTCGGCCACGGTCAGTTGCCAGTGGAAGTAGCGCGTCATCAGGTCGATGACGCGCTCGTCGCCCGTATATTCATAGTACGACTGGAGGCACCACAGCATAATCATCTGTGCCCACAATTCGCGCTTGCCGTTACGCAAGTTCACTGGGCCGAAGTAGCCGTCCGGCTGTTGGCTTTTGAAGACGCCTTCTATCCACGTCTTGGTTTCAGTTATCATTTTTTCGTCGCCCAAGATGTACGCCAGGTCGCCATAGCCCTTCAGCCAGTAGGGCACTTCTTCCCAGCCGTGGTCTCCGCCGTTGGTCAGCCAGGCATTGTTGTTCTTGTCCAGCCAGGCACTGATTTCGCCCAAGTGGCCGGTCAGTCCGTCGCGTTGCAGCTCCAGGTATTTGCGTAGCCAGCCCTGTGGCTTTATGCTGCCCACGGGCAGCTTCAGCAGCCGACAGGCTTCTAATGGTTGGCGTCCGGTGGGGTAGAGAGCGGTGCCTGTGCCTGTTTCCGGGCGTACCATCACTTCTACGGTTTGCTCCTGTGCCGCGGTTTTTGTGCACAAGAAAAACGCGAATAGATAAACGAATAAAAGTGTTCTCTTCATAATGGTAATTATATATAGGTTGTGTAAGTGTGTTCAAAAACCAGTGGGGGAAACATGCTGTATGCCTGTTGAGTTTCGCCCACAGGCAGACGGCAGGCTCTGTCTCCCGCAAGAAGCGTCGTTCTTGCGGGCAAGAGCCAAGGCTCTTCTTCGGAGTGGCTTTCTTTCGTAAACGTCCTGCTGTTTGTGTACAAAGGTGCGAATTTTTTTTGTTTGGGCGTGTCATTTCCTGTTCAAAAAATGAGAATTATTGACTTCAGGCCTGTTCTTCCGGATTTTTCCGGTAGGAAAAGATAGGAATTGTGCGGTTTGACGAGATTTTTGCATTATTTGACCGATGTTTGTTACACACATTTTCCTTTTTCTTCCTACTTTTGCAAGAATTGCAGGGTGAATACCTTTTGTGGGTATTGTGCTGCGCATTATTAATTTTTATACTTATCTTTTTAACATGAAAAGGACAAAACTCTTTACGGCTCTCATGGCCGTTGGCTTGTTGTGTCAAGCACAAGCACAAGACGACAACCTGTTTACGCCGGTTGTACAGACAGAACTACGGGCGCCTTCTGTGCCTCTGATCACTTCCGACCCTTATTTTTCCATTTGGTCGCCTTACGACAAACTTTATGAAGGTATTACGACGCACTGGACTGATGCCGAGTATCCGCTGGTGGGTGCTGTGCGTGTGGATGGTACTGTTTACCGCTTTTTGGGCAAGGTGAACCTGGCAACGTTATTG
Organism: Candidatus Bacteroides merdipullorum; assembly: GCA_019116045.1. Classification (GTDB taxonomy): domain Bacteria; phylum Bacteroidota; class Bacteroidia; order Bacteroidales; family Bacteroidaceae; genus Bacteroides; species Bacteroides merdipullorum. The sequence goes on from DXCK01000060.1 coordinate 52,149, forward strand.
CCAATGGCTGGCATGGAGGCCTGGGAAGGTAGCTATACGTTCCAACAACCCGAAGGGCAATGGACGGAGACGGACTATGACGATGCGGGCTGGAAACGCGGGAAAGGAGCTTTTGGAACGCGCGAGCAGCAGGCTGTCGGCACGGAATGGACGACGGAGGACATCTGGGTACGTCGTGAGTTTACTCTCGACCAGGTGCCGCAGCAGGATGTGTGGTTGAAGTATTCGCACGACGATGTGTTCGAGCTTTACTTGAATGGTGAAAAGCTGGTGGCCACGGACTACAGTTGGAACAACAACGTTCGTTTGGAGCTGAGCGAGCAGGCTGTCAAGAAGTTGCGCAAGGGGAAGAATGTCATAGCCGCGCATTGTCACAATACGACGGGCGGAGCTTACGTGGACTTCGGCATCTTTGTTCCCGACAGTCAGACGGCGGCTTACGAAAGGACGGCCGAGCAGACGTCGGTCTGTGTGCTGCCTACTTCGTCTTACTACACCTTCAGGTGTGGTCCGGTAGAGCTGCGGGTGGTCTTCACGGCTCCTGCGCTGATGGATGACCTCGACCTGATGTCGACACCGATTAATTATGTGTCCTACGAAGCTCACTCGCTGGACAAGAAGCAGCATGATGTACAGTTGTATTTTGAAACGACCCCGCAACTGACTATCAACGAGCCGGGGCAGCCGACCGAGGCTCGGACGTTGCGCCGGGGAGGTTTGGAGTATGTGACGGCAGGTTCCATCGATCAGCCCTACACGGAGCGTCGTGGTGACCAGGTTTGTATCGACTGGGGGTATCTTTACCTGACGGGTGCCGGGCGTCAGTCTGACGTTTGCCTGGGTGATTATAACCGCACGAAGGCTGTGTTTGCTCGCGAAGGCCGTCTGCCACAGGGCGAGAGCAAGAGGGTAACGCGCCGTGCGCAGGACATGCCGGCCTTGGCTTATGCGGACAACCTGGGCTGGGTGGACGCTGATGGGCGCAGTGGTTTCCTGATGTTGGGCTACGACGACGTGTATTCACTGGAGTATATGTTCCAACGACGCATGGCGTACTGGAAGCACGGGGGACGCGTCAGCATCTTCGACGCTTTCGAGCGTGCGCGTGACAACTACGCTTCTGTCATGCAGCGATGCCGCGACTGGGACCGTATGATTATGGACGATGCCCGGCGGGCTGGCGGGCAGAAATATGCTGAAATCTGCGCTGCGGCCTATCGGCATGTCATAGCTGCCCACAAGTTGTTCGAGGACGAGCAGGGCAATCTGCTTTTTTTCTCCAAAGAGAACAACAGCAATGGCTGTATCAACACGGTGGATTTGACGTATCCGTCTGCCCCGCTGTTCCTCTGTTACAATCCGGAGTTGCTGAAGGGGATGATGACGAGTATCTTCGAATACAGCGCCTCGGGCCGGTGGAACAAGCCTTTCCCAGCGCACGACCTGGGCACGTATCCCGTGGCCAACGGGCAGGTGTATGGCGGCGACATGCCGATTGAGGAAGGTGGGAACATGGTCATCCTGGCGGCAGCTATCGCGAAGATGGAGGGGAATGCCGAGTATGCGAAGCGTTACTGGGACTTGTTGACCGTGTGGACTGACTACCTGGCCGAGAACGGGCAGGATCCTGCCAACCAGCTTTGCACCGACGATTTCGCCGGACACTGGGCGCATAACGCTAACCTCTCCATAAAAGCCATCATGGGCGTGGCCGGATATGCCGAGATGGCTCGTATGCTGGGCATGGACGAGGTGGCTGAAACGTATGCCGAAAAAGCCCGCCAGATGGCCGTGAAGTGGGAGCAGGACGCGCGTGACGGCGACCACTATCGCCTGGCGTTCGATCGACCGGGTACGTGGAGCCAGAAGTATAACATCGTGTGGGACAAGATGTGGGGACTGAACATCTTCCCGAACAACGTCATCGAGAAGGAGCTTGCCTATTACCTGACCCGGCAGAATCCTTACGGATTGCCGTTGGATAGCCGCAAGGAGTACACGAAGTCCGACTGGATTATGTGGACAGCGGCCATGAGCAGCGACCTGGAGATGTTCCAGAAGTTCATCGACCCCTTATATAAATATGTCAACGAGACTACTTCGCGCGTGCCCATCAGCGACTGGCATCACACGGACAGCGGCCAGTGGGTCAGCTTCCGTGCCCGTTCCGTCATAGGTGGTTACTGGATGCAGGTGCTGATGCAGAAGATGCAGGAACGCTGACCTGTGTGGCGGGTGCCTGCCTGGCCGTCCGGTGGGTATCTTCCGTGTTTCCGGCGGACATCACGCGTGTTACAGTTGTGTATCACGCTTGGTGTCCGCCGGTATCATGCTTGTTGTCTGCCTGTATCACCCGTGTTGCCTGTCGGTATTTCCCGTGTTGTCTGTCAGTATCACGCGTGTTACCCGTCTGTATCACGCGTGCTACTGATTTGTATCACGCGTGATGCCTGTCTGACATCACGCGTGTTAACACTTCGACATCACACCTATTAACAAACCAAAACACGCGTGATGTCAGAACCCTTTCACGCGTGATGTCAGAAGGCTCCAGGCGTGATGTCAGAAGCACCCCTGCCGCTGCCCCTTTTTACACCACTTGGACTTTCCGCCGCCCGAAGGGCAGGAGTGTAGCCGAATCTCATTTTTTTCCACTATCTTTGTCCCGCGAAAACGAATAGACAGAAGATGAACGAACAATTCCCATCCGTACTGCTCGAACGAGCCGTCTCCGAGTTTGCCAAGCTGCCCGGCATCGGCCGTAAGACCGCCATGCGCCTGGTGCTCCACCTGCTCCGCCAGGACCTCGGTGCGGTAGAAGCCTTTGCCGGCGCCGTCACCACGCTGAAACGCGAGGCCAAGTTCTGCAAAGTGTGCCACAACATCTCGGACACCGAGACCTGCCGCATCTGTGCCGACCCCCGGCGCGACGCCTCTACCGTGTGCGTAGTCGAGAATATCCGCGACGTCATGGCCGTCGAAGCCACCCAGCAGTACCACGGTCTCTACCACGTTTTGGGCGGAGTCATTTCGCCCATCGACGGCATCGGCCCCGGCGACTTGCAGATAGAAAGCCTCGTGCAGCGCGTCAATTCCGGAGGCGTCTCCGAAGTCATTCTGGCCTTGAGCACGACGATGGAAGGCGACTCGACCAACTTCTACATCTACCGCAAACTGGCACCCACCGGCGTACGCCTCTCGGTCATCGCACGCGGCATCGCCGTGGGCGACGAACTGGAATATGCCGACGAAGTGACGCTGGGACGCAGCATTGTCAACCGAACTCCCTTCCAAGGCAACCTCTGAGAACACGCGACATCCCCATCATCATCACCCGATAAAAACATTCCTATCATGCAAGAACAAATCCGTAAGACCGTCATCTACCTCAAGACCCTCCACCTGCTCTGCTGGCTGCTTCCCCTCCTTGCTGGTATCTGGGCCGAAGCCGGCGCACCGTGGACCGGCCTGCTGGCTGCCGACACACGCCTGGAATACATCGTCGAAACCGCTCTCATCCTGCTCACCATCGCCTGTGTGCCCCTCGCCTTGAAGCTCTTTGCCTGGGTGATGGTCAGGCAGATAGACACCGCCGACTTCCGTCGCGCCCTCCGTCTCTATGCCCGCTGGAACACCGTCCGCGCCCTTCTTCTCCTCCTCCCCGCCCTGGGAGGCTTTGTGGCTTACGGCCTGATGCTCAGCAGCACCTGCCTGCTTTGCGGGCTGATAGCCCTCGTGGCCATGCTCTTCTGTGTTCCCGGCACGCAACGCCTGCAACGCGAGTTGCACATCGATCCCTCCGACGAATGAGCGCCCCCGTCACCTTCCTTTCCGGCGCCGATGTCCACCTCCGCGCCCTCGAACCCGAAGACCTCGACTTCATCTACCGGATGGAGAACGACCCCTCGCACTGGGCAATGACCGACTTCACCGTGCCTTATTCCCGCTATGCCCTCCGGCGTTACCTGGCCGACTCGCGCAACGACCTGTTTGCCGACCGTCAACTGCGCCTGGTCATCGTGCAGCAATCCACCGGCTCCTCCGTCGGTCTTATTGACCTGTTCAACTACGAACCCATGCATGCCCGGGCTGAAGTCGGCCTGCTGGTCCACGAAGACTACCGGGGGCTGGGCTATGCCACGCAAGCACTGCGCTTGCTGTGCGACTACGCCTTCCGTTTCCTCTCCCTGCACCAACTGGCTGCCTATGTCTCTTCAGACAACCTGCCCAGCCTCCACGTGTTTCATGCCTGCGGCTTTTCCGAGTGCGGGCTCTTGCGCCAATGGTGGCGTGTAGGCGGGGCATACTGCGACGTGTTGCTGCTGCAGTGCCTGAATGACTCCCGGCCAACAAGCACGACGCCCGCCCCGTAAAGGGCAGGCGCCGTCATACACACAATAAGCTGAGTGATATAGAATCTGCAAATAGACCGTGCTTCTCAGCGCGGCATTTCGTCGTTGTCTTCAGCCTGGAACTTGCGGCTTACCTTCAGCAAGTTGGTGGTGTAAGTCACCACGTTCTGGGCTTCCTGAATCATGGTCAGGTAGACCATGCTCACCTTGATGCTTCCGCTTTGGCTTTGGATGCGTTGCAGTTCGCCGCGTTTCAGGTGCGAAAGTTGCCCGTTCAGGTCGTTGGCTTTGCGTATGATGTCGTTCAGGTTGTTGTAGTCATTATCGCTGACGGCCTGTTTGCTGGTCTGCAGCAGGTTGGTGATGTCCTCGCTCACGTCGCCGAACTCACCTTTCTGTATGGCATCCAGTGGCTTGAAGTTGTTGTCGATGTGTTCCAGGCAGGGCTCGCACAGGCGTCCGATGCTGTAGACCAGTTCGCTGGCGAAGTCGTTGCCTTGGAAGTAGTAGAGTCCTTTGTCCAGCACGGTGTTGTTGTCCAGGCGCGACATGGCCAGGGTGCCGGTGCGCTTCATCTGCTTGACAAGCTGCTTCTCGAACTTCACCGAGCCCATGGAGCGGCGCAGGCCGCGCAGGTTCTCGTGCAGGAAGGAGGTGACGGTGCGTTCGAAGTTCTCTTCGGTGAAGGCCAGCACCTTGCTCAGTTCTTCGCGGGTGTGTTGGCGCAGCAGGCGGAGCACTTCGTCGTTGTTCTCGCTCTGCATGATTTGCCGGACGGTGTCCTGCGTCTGTTCTTTCTGCTTGCGCTTCTTGTACATCACTTGGCTGTGGATGAGCGAGTAGATGGCGATGGCGATGAGGATGATGATGGCCACGGCGCTTCCGTAGTGGATGAACAGGGTGACGAAGAAGCAGATGGTGAAGGCGGCGCCGGCCGTGATGAACCAGCCGCCGATGACGCTCAGTACGCCGGTGATGCGGTAGACGGCCGAGTCACGTCCCCAGGCGCGGTCGGCCAGAGAGGTACCCATGGAGACCATGAACGTGACGTAGGTGGTGGACAGGGGGAGTTTGAGCGAGGTGCCCAGGGCGATGAGCAGGGAGGAGAGCACGAGGTTGACCGAGGCGCGCACGAGGTCGAAGGCGGCGCCGTCTTCCAGTGTCAGTTCTTCCTTGCGGAAGCGTGTGTCCAGCCACGCTTTGGTGCGTTCGGGGGTGATTTTGCTGATGCCGTTGGCCAGGTTCATGCTGTAACGCACCAGGCGGCGGGCGATGGGGGTGGAGCCGAAGCCTTCTTCACCCTCGTCCTGGCGGGCCAGGGAGACTTCGGTCTGGATGACGTGGTGTGCCTTCTTCGACGTCCACAGGGCGTAGACCATGACGCAGCCGGCGGCCACGAGGAAGTACCACGGCGTCTTGGCCGAGCCGAGCAGCGAGCCCATCAGCCAGCCGTCGGTGCCGGCGGCCTGTCCGTTGGCCATGTAGTCGGTGTAGGCGTCATAGCCGGCCAGGGGCACACCGATGAAGTTCACCAGGTCGTTGCCGGCGAAGGCCAGGGCCAGGGCGAAGGTACCCATCATCACGACGATTTTGAAGACATTCACTCGGCACCAGTGCAGTATCTGCATCAGGATGGTGAAGAACACGAACAGCCCGACCATGATGAGCAGCGAGTGCTGGTGTATCCAGTCGTTCACCTCGGCCGTCATGAACGAGCTGTCCTTCAGGCCCTTGATAAGCATGAAGTAGATGATGCTCGTGGCTGCCACGCCGCCGAAGAGGGCGATGCTGTACTTCAGGTGCTTCTTGTAGTTGTAGGTGAAGATGACGCGTGCGATGTACTGCACCAGCATACCGAAGAAGAAGGCGATGGCCACGGAGACGAAGATGGCCATGATGACTTGCAGGGCCTTGTCGGTGTTGATGAGCTGGCCCATGCTGTACTCGTCGCTGCCCAGGGTCTTGACCAAGGCCAGGGCGAACGTACCGCCCAGCAGCTCGAAGACCATCGACACGGTGGTCGACGTGGGCAGGCCCATGGTGTTGAACACGTCCAGCAGTACCACGTCGGTCAGCATCACGGCCAGAAGGATGCACATTAACTCGTCGAAGTAGAAGAACTGCGGCTGGTAGATGCCGTGGCGCGCGATGTCCATCATGCCGTTACTCAGCGAGGCGCCTATGAAGACGCCTATGCTGGCCAGCACGAGCATGGTTCGGAACGATGCCGCCTTGGAGCCGACGGACGAGTTGAGGAAGTTCACAGCATCGTTGGCTACGCCCACCAGCAGGTCGAACACGGCCAGCACGGCGAGGAACAGCACGATGCACAAATACATTGTTTCCATACGTAATATAAATAATGTGTGATTCTATGTGTCTCAGCTTTTCGCTTGCAAAGGTCGGGAACGCGTGTTACACTCTCTTGTCATACGTGTTACAAACATGTTACAAAGCATCCTCCACCCCCGTACCCGCC
>DXCK01000061.1 GCA_019116045.1 Candidatus Bacteroides merdipullorum
GTTTCGGAACATGTCAAGGGACTCAAACTCAGGGCACGGGCCACCGGGGAGCTGAGCAACGAGCAAATCAACCTGGCCGGACAGCTCAGGGAAGCCACGGCCTACAACGTCGATACTGCCTCACCTAACACCCCCGGAGGGGAGGACAACGATGACAGCGGACAGGGAACATTCGGATAATTGTTGGTATACCCCTATCAAAGCATTACGACGCATGACCTGAATAAGTAACTAAGTAATCATTCCTATTTAGTTTATACTATCGATGTATCTGTCATTCTGAGCGAAGCCCGTAGGGCGTAGTCGAAGAATCTCACTACATGCACTGCCCAAGGGAATCGTGTCTTTCGGGAGATGTTTCGACTTCGCTCTGCTCCGCTCAACATGACAAGCACACATCATATAAATTAATTTTCAACATCTACTTAATCAAAATTATCTTATAGCACGCAGATGCCACAGATGGGACTGATTTTCACAGATTATTTTTTCATATCGTCTGTGGTCATCTTGTTTTAATCTGTGTCATCTGTGTGCCAGGGTATAAGTTAATTCTGTGCACTTACTTACTTTTTACTTACTTTTCAACCACTCTCAAAACGAAAGCCTATGAAAACAACCGTAAACAAAAGCAACAGACCCCCCAAATCGAAATGGGGACTTATCGTGAAAATCATCCTGACAGTGGCATCGGCCGTGGCCGGAGCCTTCGGTATCAGTGCCTGCCAGTTCTAAGATGAGGACCATCACACTGATTGTCATCCATTGCTCCGCCACCCCAGAGGGGCGGAGCCTGGATTTCGAAGAATGTCGGCGGGAACATATCGTACACCGCAGGTTCAAGGATATCGGATACCACTTTTACGTCACACGCGACGGGCTGGTACATGCCGGAAGGCCAATCGGACAACCCGGGGCGCATTGTCGAAACCACAACCGCCACTCCATCGGAATATGCTACGAAGGAGGACTGGACACACAAGGAAACCCCAAAGACACAAGGACGGAACCGCAGAAAGCGGCCTTAAGGAAACTGCTCAGCCAACTGAAGGAAAGCTTCCCACAAGCGTTGGTCGTAGGGCACCGAGACTTGAACCCGATGAAGGAATGTCCGTGCTTCGACGCGGCAAGAGAATATTCAGACGAATTAGAGTCATCTGTTTAAAAATCATTCTCTCTGTCATGTTGAGCAGAGCCGAAACATCTCCCTAATATTTCCCAGAGTCTGCCGTTTTTACCCCCATGCCTTCCTGCGTCTTCCGTCTGATACGCACATCGAACCACACGTTCAGCAACGTCCAGACAACGATGTCTATCACGAACAACAGCGTGTTGTCCATGCAATCGGCCAGGAACAGGTTCAACACGCAGAAACAAGCGGACATCAGAAGAAGGGTGACCATGGCCGTGCGGGGGGTGAAGCCCATCGCAAGGAACTTATGGTGAATGTGGGTCTTGTCCGGAAGGAAGGGGTTCTTGCCCTTGCGCACTCTGCGGAGCACCACACGGACCACGTCCAGCGAAGGAATCATCAGCACACTGAAGGCCACCAGGACCGGGGAACCGGAAGCGTCCGAAGGGGAAGAGCCCGTGAACATGCAGTATTTCACTGTCAGCAGGCTGAGCAGGTAGCCAAGCATCAGGCTGCCCGTGTCGCCCATGAAAATCTTACGCCCGCGCTCCGCCTTGCCGAACACGTTGTAGGAGAAAAAGGGGATGAGCACGCCGATAGTAACGAAGGAGACCAGACCGTAAACCCATAGGCCGGTATACACGAACAATGCGCCGAACACGGCAAGCGCGACCATGCTCAGACCGGAGGCCAGGCCGTCGATTCCGTCAATCAGGTTGATGGCGTTCGTGATGAAGACAACCAGAAGGAGGGTCAGGGGGATGCCGAAAAGGGGACTGACGGCGTAGATTCCGAACAGCCCGTAGAAGTTGTTGATGTAAAGCCCCGAAAGGGGAAGCATCAGCGCGGAAAGCAACTGTACCAGGAACTTCTTGCGGTAACGGACACCGACCAAATCGTCGGCTACACCCACGATATAGAGAAGGGTCAGGCCGGAGGCAAACAGCAGAAGCTCGGTGGTCGTGTGGCCGGGGAACAGGATACCGGTATCAGCACCGTACAACAGGCGCAAGGAGATGAACAGGCAAACGCAGAACAGCACGACGGGGAAGAAGCTCACACCGCCCAAGCGGGGGACCAGGTTGTGGTGGATCTTACGAGGGTCCGGAGCATCGAACAGCCGCTTGCGGAAAGAGACCAGCAGGATGTTAGGGATGATTATACGTCCCAGGATGATCGCCGTCACAAAGGCACCGGCTATCACTAACAGATTTTCCATAAATATTGACTATATGATTCGAATATTTGATGAAGGCATCGGCATGTCAGGCTATCTCAGGCTCCAAACGACGGAACGCACCAGAGGACGCCAGACAGGACAACAGGCAAAGCTCCGCCTCACGCGCGCCGGGGCTCTGACGGACATGCAGGGAAAGGCGGGAGACTATGGTTTCCGCAAGCTCCTCATCCGCCGGAAGGGCATGGCCCTCCAGGGAAAGCGTGTGGTAAAGAAAATACAAACCATAGGAGGAAGCGGGCAACAGGGAAAAACCGGAACGGTAAAAAACGTAGGCGGAACCCGTAACGGCATCACACGACGGGTCCAGGAACATGTAGGAATAACGGTTCATCACCTCCACACGCTCCAGGGCATCGGGCAAAGAAAGACCGCCCCAACCCGTCACAGAAGAGAAGCTTCCGGCCCAGCCACGCACCGTGTCACGCAGGAACTGGAACCAACTGTCGTCTTCCGCGGAAGGGTCGAAATAGAAATAGTCCGACAGGCAACGGCACAGGCGTATGCGCAAACGTTCCCCCACAGACGGGGCATCCGACAGGCAGGGGGAGGCTACTGACTCAAAAGAATCCGACCACTCCGCTTCACGGGCATAATCTGCCACCAACGAGGTATCCCTCTCCAAATCGTAAAGGAGGGAAAGGACGGCCAGCTTGTCGGCGGCATCACCAAGCAGCCCAAACTTCCGCCAAAGCAACCGGGACAGAACGGAAACACCACGGCTGCACTCAACCGACGTGCAGGAGGGAAGGCCTGCCACACTGCGGCCCGTGGAAAGGCAGACGGAAAGGGACTGCCAGAAACGGCACTGCATGGACAGGGCGGAAAGGCTGTCGGAAAGAGACGGGACAGGAAACAGCATTTTCTTATTTAAAGCAATTGTACATATTCGGGGGACACCTCGACGGCGGCGGTCAGCAGGTTCGGAATCTCGACCAGCAAGCGCCGAACACGGGTACCGCGAAGGGATAGCAGGCGGCCTTCATAACCGTCGAGGGCACCGCCCACTATGCGGACACGGCGTCCATACATCGAGGAATCCAGCTCGCCGAGAAGGTAAAAACGGGGATTCTCCGAGGAACGGACGGCATGGATGAAACGGGACATCTCGCGCTCGTCCACCGTCATCGGGACGCAGTAGGCGCCGCGGACATAACGGTACTGAAGCGTCGGTATCAGCTCGACGTAGGCATCCAGGCTGCTGCGTAGGCTGTGGACGAACAGAAGGTCGGGAAGGTACGGGCGCTCTTCACGGATGCGGCGGCCGCCACGGACTGCAAGACGGGTCCTCAACGGGGTGAAGACCTCGAAACCGGCAGATGAAAGCTCCAAATAAGCCGGATGCTTGGCGTTGGGACGTTTCAGGTCACGCATCACGAACCAAGACAAAGGGGATAACGACACAACGGAGGTATCCGCACCAGGCACAACAGATGGCTGCATCTCCATATACGGAATTTTAAAACAGGAGGTTTGGTTTCCGGCAATTCTACTAATCCTGAATGGACTAATAAAAACCTATATACCAATCAGTTACAAACAAATCCCCCAAAGTTATGACTCCGCATAGCGGTAAGAAAAAACTTACATGCGGAAAAACATACAGCGTATTTCTCTTCATAAGAGAAGTACGCTGAAAGGAAACTTTCGTAACAGATTGATTTAGAATAGGTAGAAAAGATGACGCTGCACACAATACCAAGAGAGAAGTAAACAATTTAAACTTTTGACAAACAATCAGGGCATTTTTAAATCCATAATGACTTGATTTAAACATTATTTTGTTTACCTTTGCAACCAAAATACTTCTCTTATGAAGAGAAAGACTACAATCAGGGATGGGAATAAAATAAACGCGGATTACGCGGATTCACAAGTATAAGTCTTAAACTTATCTGCAAAATCCGCGTAATCCGCGTTTAAATATCTCAGCGCTTTTTATGTCCTACAGAATTCTATTTACATTCTTCGACGCTTATTTTTCAACATTCCTCCGCGGAGCACCTTTCCCACGCATACCTTTCAACAATTCCCGATGAAAGCGCATTTCGGCTTGCTGTACCAAATAAATTTTCTTGCAAGACAGGATATCTCTAAATTTTCTGAAATAACTTTTCTCCAAACGGTCGGCAGAGATACGTGCTTCATACACTCCATTCAAGATTTCCTCGTAACGCTCTTCAGAAACATTATCCTTTTTACCCTCACGAAGCAATGTCCATGCCTCTTCATTCAACTGTTGTTTCTGATCCTGCAGTTCAAAATACAAGGGGAAAAACGCTGTTGCCTCTTCGGATGTCAAACCAGCCTTTTCCGTTATGTAAGCTTGTTGTTTGGCACGAAACTCTTCTTTCGTCAAGCGCTGTTCACAACCTTCAACAGCCCAAAGCAAAGGCATGAATCCACACGCCACAACCCATAAAACAAGTAATTTCTTTATCATCTTTCAGTTTCAAAAAATTAATTCACAGTTACTCATCGTCATTGGTCAGATAGACATACAACGAGTAATCGTCCAACATCGAGTTCTCCATCGCCATATTGATGTATTCCATCTCCTTATCAATATCTTCATTCCCGGTGGTCTCCTGCCCCGGCACATAGTGTGTGGAAGCAATACGGATAATCAACATGGCACCGACAAACATGGCAGCCATATACACCAACGGACGTATTTTCTCCCACATCGTAGGTGTACGGTTGGCAACTACCCGTTCTTTCTCCGGCAGATGTTCCATCAACCCTGAAGTAAAGCCCTCAAAGTAGCCCTCGGGAACGCGGAAAGGATTTTCCGTCCCGATCCTTTTCTTTAATTGTTCTTCCGTCATAAGCTTTCCTCCATTCTTTTATTCAAATATTAGACACTGCTTCTTAGGAAAGGTTTAAAGCCCTTCTTCCAAAAATTTCTCTATTTTCTTTATGGCGTGGTGATAGGATGCTTTCAAGGCGCCTACGGAAGTACCGAAGATTTCGGACATCTCTTCGTATTTCATTTCCTGGAAATACTTCAGGTTGAAAACCATCCGCTGCTTCTCGGGCAAAGTAAGCAAAGCTCTCTGCAACAGCATCTGTGCCTTATCGGCAGAGAAATAAACGTCACCCTCCAACTTCTGCAACACATCGGCTTCCGGGTCATCCAAGGAAACGGTGGCTGCAGCCCGCTGCTTGTTCAGAAAGGTCAAGCACTCATTCAAAGCTATGCGATAGAGCCAGGTAGAGAGCTTGGCCTCTGCCCGGAAATAGTCTATATTGACCCATGCCTTGATGAATGTGTTTTGCAGCAAATCGTTGGCATCATCGTGCGAAAACACCATCCGGCGGATTTGCCAATACAGTTGCTCGCTATACTGCGCTACAACCATCTCGAATCCTTTCCGTTGCGTATTTTCATCTTGCAAAAGGGCCAAGACTTCGCTTTCATTATAAGAAGAACCCATAGTCTGTAAATGATAATTGATAAGTCGACAAGGGGACGAGTTAACGAGGCAACAAGGCACGACAAAGAGTCTGATAGCAAGTGACAAGTCCCGGCCCTTGTTGTCTCGTCAACTTGTCTCCTCGTCAACTAAATTCCCACTTTTCACCGGGCAAAGATACAGTTTATCCCCTACAAATCAAAAACAGGGAAAAAAAATCATACCGATACACAAAGCATCTCACTGGCTAACAGAGTCTCTGGAAACACCTCTTGTGCCTCCTGCAACAACACAGATTCATCCTCGTAACGGGCAGAGAAATGGCCAATCAGCAGCTTCTTCACGCCTGCCGAACGCGCCAATTCAGCAGCCTGCGCAGCCGTGGTATGATAAGTTTCCTTAGCCCGCCCCAAGTTGTCCGAGGCAAAAGTAGCTTCGTGAAACAGCAGATCCACCCCCCGAAGCTGCGCGGCAAGCCCCGGCAGACAGATAGTGTCCGAGCAATAGGCATACTTGCGCGGAGGGTCTGCCGGACGCGTCAACAAACGATTGGCTATGACTTTTCCCTCGGGAGTCACATAATCAGCCCCGTTCTTAATGCGATTCATCTCATAGACGGGCACCTCGTAGAAATCCACCATCTCGCGAATAATATGATTGAGGCCCTGCTTCTCAGCAAAAAGGAAGCCACAACAGGGAATACGATGCCGCAAAGGTATGGTAGTCACCGTCAACGAACGGTCTTCGTAGACCAACGAAGGTTTGTCTGTATCAAACTCATGGAACAGCACCCGATAAGTCATCTGCTTGTTGAAAAAGGCCAACGTAGGAAGGAGCAACGCTTCCAGCCCGCGAGGGGAATAGATGTGTAGCTCGGCAGTCCGTCCCAACAAATTCAAGGTAGAAATCAATCCCCACAATCCGAAACAATGGTCGCCGTGCAAGTGTGAGATAAAAATATGATTCAGGCGCGAAAATTTCAGATGTGACTTACGGAACTGCAACTGCGCACCTTCGCCACAGTCAATCATATACAACTTATCGCGCACATTGAGCACCTGCGAAGTAGGGAAATGCCTTGTTGTGGGCAAGGCAGAGCCACAGCCCAAGATATATAACTCGAATTTCTCCATAACGACACAAACATAATACCACAAAGGAAAGCAAATTGTGCAAGAAAAGCAAGCCCACAACACCAAAATCGCCCAAAATAAAAGAAGGCATCCGGACTTTCATAGCCGCAGATGCCTTCCTGCTTATTTTATGGAAACCTATTATTTCTTCTGTTCAGCCTCCATTTGTTCTTTCAGCGCAGCCAAAGCACTGATGTCTCCCAACGTCGTAGAGGCAGCCTGGTTCTGAATGACCGGAGTCTCCTCTTTCTTGCTGTTAGACTTCTTGGCAGCCTTTCTTTCGGCTCTTTCTTCTGCCTTGGCAGCATCTTCAAACACACGGCTGTGAGACAAGATGATACGCTTGGCTTCTTTGTTGAACTCCAGAACCTTGAAGGGCAACTTCTCTTCCAACTGAGCCTGCGTGCCATCTTCTTTCACCAGATGCTTCGGAGTGGCAAAGCCCTCTACGCCATACGGCAGAGCGACAACAGCACCCTTCTCCAGCATTTCGATGATGGTACCCTCGTGTACAGAACCTACCGTGAAGACAGTTTCGAACACATCCCAAGGATTCTCTTCCAACTGCTTGTGACCCAAGCTCAGGCGACGATTCTCTTTGTCGATTTCCAGTACAACCACTTCGATGTCAGCACCAATCTGCGTAAATTCAGACGGATGTTTTACTTTCTTCGTCCAAGACAGGTCGGAAATGTGAATCAAGCCGTCTACGCCCTCCTCACACTCTACAAACACACCAAAGTTCGTGAAGTTGCGCACCTTGGCCGTGTGCTTGCTGCCCACAGGATACTTCTCTTCGATAGTTTCCCAAGGATCCGGTTTCAGTTGTTTGATACCCAAAGACATCTTACGCTCTTCGCGATCCAATGTCAGGACAACAGCCTCTACTTCGTCGCCCACCTTCATGAAGTCCTGAGCCGAACGCAAATGTTGCGACCAAGACATCTCGGAAACGTGAATCAAACCTTCTACGCCCGGAGCGATTTCGATAAATGCACCATAGTCTGCCATCACGACAACCTTGCCCTTCACGTGGTCGCCCACCTTCAGGTTCGGGTCGAGAGCATCCCAAGGATGCGGAGTCAGTTGCTTCAGACCCAAAGCGATGCGCTTCTTCTCGTCATCGAAGTCGAGGATAACGACATTCAGCTTCTGGTCGAGCTCAACAACCTCGTGCGGATCGCTCACGCGGCCCCAAGACAGATCGGTGATGTGAATCAGGCCGTCTACGCCGCCCAAGTCGATGAATACGCCATAGGAAGTGATATTCTTGACAGTACCCTCGAGCACTTGTCCCTTCTCGAGTTTGCTGATGATTTCCTTCTTCTGCTGCTCCAGCTCGGCCTCGAT
>DXCK01000062.1 GCA_019116045.1 Candidatus Bacteroides merdipullorum
GCCACCGCCTCCGCCCCCGCGATGCTTCTGGATGGCCCCGCGTATCAACTCGAACAGGATAGGCCCGAAGTCCATCTGAAGCTTGAACTTGTTGAACTTATAGTAGGGCGCCACGATGGGCAGCGTCTCCCACCGCCCCGTCAGGCTGTTGTAGAACGTCTGCGCGCCCACCTCCAGGCCGAAGCGGTCGGTGAATCCCATGCCCACCGTGCCACCCGCCCCGTAGGACGGCCGCCCCGTGAAGTCGCCGAAGCCCACGCCGCCGAACGTGCGGAAGTAGAGCCGGTCTTGCGCCTCGTACACCATCTGTGCCGACAGACCGAACGACTGGCCCGTGAAGTACGCCGTGTTCATCTTCACCGCGTCGGCCATCACCTGCAGCGTCAGCCGGTCGTTCAGTTCGCCCTGCCAGCCCAAGGCCGCCGCGTTGAACCGCCCGATGCCGGGCACGCTGCGCTGTTCGCCCCGCCCGACGATGTAGCCTGGCTCCAGCAGCCACATGGCCCCGCCGGTGGAGTAGTCGCCCTTGTGCAGCAGCGAGGGGTTGACGTGATAGGGCAGGGCGGGTATCACGGGCAGGCGCCGCGACGACGAAGGCTGGTCGACGGGCAGGTGGCGCAGCGAGGGCAGCTCGCTGTTGAGCGTAGCCAGGCTGTCGAACGCTACGGTCGGGCCCGGGTGGTAGAGGCGGGTGCGGAGGGTGTCGGGGCGCACGCGCAGGCTGTCTTCCTGCTGGGCGGAAAGATGGGTGGCCGACGTTGCCGCCAGCATCAGCAACAGCAGGAGGCGGCGGAACAGGCGTTGGGCGGACGGCTTTCGAAGCAGATGTCTCATAACGCTGGTTTTAGGGTAAAGTTTTTAAGATAAACAAAGTTAGTAAAACTTCCGCCCGGCTGCCCTTTTCGGTAAGACTATTTAAGATAAAACTGCCGGGCGGAACAGGACCATCGCCGGTCACAGCGCCAGCCACTGCTCGGGGTTGAGCTTCTGCGTCTCGCGCCGCAACTGGAAGTGCAGCACGGTGCGTCCGCCGTTGGCCCCGTCGCTGAAGACGTCGCCCAGCGGTTGGCGTGCCTTCACCTCGTCGCCCGCCTTTACCACGGCTTGCGCCAGGTTGCAGTAGACCGAGATGTATTCGCCGTGGCGCACCAGCACGTTGGTCAGCCCGTTCAGTTGGAAGACGGCTGCCACCCGCCCGTCGAACACGGCGCGTGCCTGTGCGCCCGGTTGTCCCTGGAGGTCGATGCCTTTGTTGTCCAGCACGACGTTGCGCATGACGGAGTATCGGCCGTAGTGTCCGGTGAGCACGTAGGGCCCGCTGATGGGGACGGGCAGGCGGCCGCGGTTGGAGGCGAAGGAGCCTGTCAGGCGGTGGTCGGAGCGGTCTGTGACGTATTGTTTTTCTGGTTTCTGCGCCGGGGTGCCGGGCTTGTCGGCCGATTGCTTGCGCCGTCGTTCGGCTTCGGCCTTGCGTTTTTTCTCTTCGGCCAGGGCTTGTTGGCGGGCTTTCTCTATCTCTTCGGCGATGAGCCGGTCGATGCGTTCGTTCAGTTGCTGTGCCTCGCGGCGCTGGCGTGTCAGTTCGCGTTGCAGTTCGCGCTGCTTGCGTTGCAGTTTCCCGACCAGTTCCGTCTTCTCCTGTTCCTTGGCTTGCAGGGTGCGCATTTCTTGTTCGCGGTCTTTCAGCAAGTCTCCTTTGGTTTCGCGCAGTTTCAGCATCTGGGCGTGGCGCTGGTCAATCTGCTTGCGTTGCTGTGCGATGTCTTCGCCCTGTCGCCGCTGGTAGTCGGCATATTCGCGCACGTAGCGCAGCCGGCGGTACATCTGTCCGAGTCCGTCGGCCGAGAAGATGAAGAGCAGCTTCTCCTGGATGCTGGGGCTGTGGTGTTGCAGGTAGCGCACGGAGGCGGCATATCGTTCTTGTTTCTGTTTCAGCTCGTTCTTCAGTTGTCCGATGCGTTGCTCCAGCCGTCGCAGCTCGTTGTCCAGCGAGTCCAGCTCCAGTCCGAGTGTCCGGATGTATCGTTTTCGTTCTTCCACCTGGCTGTTCAGTGCGGCCAGTGCGTCGAGCTGGCTGCGGGCGTCGTCGGTGGTGGTTTTCAGCAGGGCTTCTGACTGTGCGATGCGTTGTTGCAGCCCGGCGCGGCGTTGGCGCAGTTGGCCGATGGCGGGGCTGTCGGCCTGTGCCAGCAGGTCGGCCGCCGGCAGCAGGAGCAGGAGGGTGAGGAGGAGCGTCAGCCGTGTCATAGGTTCATGAGCAGGTGCAGCAGTTCGTGCCAGGAGACTTCCTGGTAGCGGTCGGACAGTCGGGTGGGCTCGAGGTCGAAGGGGCGTGTGCTGAAGTCGCTCAGCTCGATTTTGCCTTGTTCGATGTCCGTCAGCCCCAGTTCTTCGGCTGTGACGACGGTCTTGCCTCCGGGTTGTGCGGCGTCGCAGATGAGTTTTTCCAGGTGTGCGAAGTCGGCTTTGCGGGGCAGTATGGTTTTCAGTTCGTCGCGGGTGGCGCGGACGTAGCGGCGGCCCATGCGGTCGACGAGCAGGACGTGGTCGGGTGTCACTTCCACGCGGGCCACCTCGGTGCGGAGGATGGGCATGAGGAAGGACAGTTGGGCGCGTTCGCCCCGGCGCAGCTTCAGGGTGCCGTTGACGGTGAGTACGGATTGTTTGCTGGGCACGGTGAGCTTGACTTTGGCCGACAGGCAGGCGCTCTGCGTGGCCGTCTCTCGGGCGGTTTGTTTCGACGTGCGGCATCCGGCCAGGCAGAGCAGCAGGGCGGCTGCCAGGGCCAGGGCGATGCGGGGGATGTTACGGTTGTGCCGGGTGTGCGGCGTTTGTGGCTTTTTCTCCATCTTCGTGGTTGTCATAGGGGATGTATTTCTTTTTGCTTATTTTTCGTTCCAGTGTTTCGTTGTTGATTCCCATCGTGCGTGCCTTTTGCCAGAGTTCGAGGGCTCGGTCGGGGTCTCCTGTCATGTAGTAGATGTCGCCCGCGTGTTCCACGATGCCGGCGCTGATGGCGTCTTTCTGTTCGCTCAGCAGGGCGTTGTCGATGTAGATGCGTGCCTCGTCGTAGCGTCCTTTTTCGAAGAGTATCCAGGCGTAGGTGTCGAGGTAGGTGGGGTTTTCGGGCTCGGCCTTGATGGTTTTGTAGCTCATTTCTTCGGCTCGGTCCAGGTCGCGGCGTTCGAGCGAGAGGTAGTAGGCGTAGTTGTTCAGGGCTGGGATGTTGTCGGGATAGTAGACCAGGGCCGAGTCGTAGGCGGCGTAGGCTTGGCTGGGTTGTTTGAGGGCGTAGTGTGCGTCGCCCATGATGGTGAGGAAGTCTGAGAGGACTTCTTTCTTGGTGCCTTTGGCGGCTTGTTTCAGGGCTCGGCGGCAGAGGTCGACGACGTCGGCGTAGCGTTCTTCCTGGTTGTAGGCGATGGCCAGGTAGAGGTAGAACTCGGGCCGTTCGGGGCTGGCCACGATGCCTCCTTCGCAGAGTCGGCGCACGGCTGTGGTGTCTTCGGTCCGGATGGCTTCGCCCAGCAGGGTCATGCGTGCGGCGGTGTTGGCGGGGTCGGTGTCGAGCACGTGTTGCAGGACGGGCAGGGCTTGTTGCTGCTTGTTCTTCGCGTAGAGGTATTGGACGTAGAGCAGGGGCAGTTGGGTGTCGTCGGGTTCTTGTTGCAGCATCCGGTCGAAGAGTCGGATGATGCGGGTGCTGTCGGTTCCGGCTTGTTCGTTTTCAACGATGAGCTGGCGCATGACCAGCAGTTTGGTGTCCGAGGGGACGCGGCGGTTCATCAGCAGTGTGTCGATTTGCTGCCGGTAGCGTTCGTCCTGTCCTGTTTCTTGGTAGTAGTTGGCCAGCGAGTAGAGGGCCATGGCGTTGTCGGGTTCCGTGTCCAGCACCTGTCGGTAGAGGTTGTAGGCTTCTTTCTTGCGGCCGTTTTGCAGGTAGGCGTCGCCCAGGATGACTTGGTAGCGGGTGTCCATGGGGTATTCCTTGACCAAGCTTTCTATCTCGCGGAAGGCATGTTTGTGGTCTTTCTTCTGGAGGTAGATGCGGAACTTCTCCATGGTCAGTTCTTCGGTCTTGCCGGTGCGTTGTTCCAGCCGGTCGAGCGCGTCCAGTTCTTGGTCGTATGCCTGCGTGCGGTTGTAGAGGTCCAGCAGGTTGTAGAGGGGGTCGAGCTTGTCGGGAAACTGGCGGGTCATTTCTTCCAGCAGGGCGATGGTTTTGTCCGTGCTGCCTTGTTGCTGGTAGAGGTTGGCCAGTCCTTGGGCGTACCAGTAGTTGTCGGGCGCGTAGGCTCGGGCTTGTTCCATGGTGCTGACGGCCAGGCTGTCTTGCTTGAGGTAGACGTAGTATTGCGCCAGTTCGTAGAGTGCCGAGGCCGAGCGGGGCTGTATGCTGAGGCAGTGTTGCAGCAGGTCGAAGGCTGCGTCGAGCTTGCCTTGGCCTTTCTGGCGGATGGATTCGAGGAAGTAGTAGTCGAAGCGCCGTTGTTCGTCGGCACGCAGGCTGTCGCCCGTGGCGGTTGCGGCAGTTGCCCGCCCGAAGGCCAGGCAGCCGAGGATGGCGGCCAGCAGTATCAGTTTTCTTTTCATAAGCTTGAGGGGTTGCAGGTTCATTGTTTCCCGGTGTGTCCGAATCCTCCTTCGCCCCGTTCGGTCTCGTCCAGCGTCTGGGCGGGTTGCCACAGGGCCTGTTCGTGGCGGGCGATGACCATCTGCGCGATGCGTTCGCCGTCTTGGATGACGAAGGGCGTGTCCGACAGGTTGACCAGTATGACGCGTATCTCGCCCCGGTAGTCGGCGTCGATGGTGCCGGGTGCGTTGAGCACGGTGATGCCCTGCTTCAGTGCCAGTCCGCTGCGCGGCCGTACCTGTGCTTCGTAGCCCGGGGGCAGGGCGATGTAGAGGCCGGTGGGCACGAGGCAGCGTTGCAGGGGGGCCAGGGTGATGGGTTCGGCCAGGTCGGCGCGCAGGTCCATGCCGGCGGACAGGGGGGTGGCGTAGGCGGGAAGCGGGTGCTTCGAACGGTTGATGATGGGGATGGTCAGCATATCTGTTTCGTTTTTTAATGAATGTCGGGCCGTGGGCGGCGGTTTGACCGGGACAAAGGGGGTGCGGAGGGGTTTTGCGCCTGCCGCCTGTAGCCGGGTCGGCCCGTGGCCGGAGATTTTTTCCGGCGAAAGTACGGATTTTATGGCAGAATAGTGATACATTTGCAGTTAAATAATAACAAAGCATCTGATTAGAGACCCTTTTAGAGACCCGTTATGGACTGGCATACCCTACTTTCGGCCAAGCGCCTGGGCTTGGAGCAGTATCACCGCGACCATCCCGAGAACCGTTCGGAGTTTCAGCGCGACTACGACCGCCTGGTCTTCTCCGCCCCCTTCCGCCGCTTGCAGAACAAGACGCAGGTGTTTCCCCTGCCGGGCAGCGTCTTTGTGCACAACCGGCTGACGCACAGCCTGGAGGTGTCGTGCGTGGGGCGTTCGCTGGGCAACGACGTGGCACGCCTGCTGGTGGGCCGCCATCCCGAGCTGGCCGCGACGTATGTGCCCGAGATTGGCGCCGTCGTTTCCGCCGCCTGCCTGGCACACGACCTGGGCAACCCGCCCTTCGGCCATTCGGGCGAGCGGGCCATCTCGACCTTCTTCTCCGAAGGGCGGGGGCAGTCGCTGCGCCATCCGCAGCCCGACGGCTCGTGCCTGACGGCGGAGCAGTGGGAAGACTTGACGCACTTCGAGGGCAATGCCAACGCCTTCCGACTCTTGACCCACCAGTTTGAGGGACGGAGGCAGGGAGGCTTCGTGCTGACCTATACGACGCTGGCCAGCATTGTGAAATATCCTTACGCCTCGTCGCTGGCGGGGACGAAGTCAAAGTTCGGATTTTTTACCACGGAGGAAGACACCTTCCGGCGCATTGCCGACGAGCTGGGGATGCGCCGGCTGCAAGACAGTCCCCTGCGCTATGCCCGCCACCCGCTGGTCTATCTGGTGGAGGCGGCAGACGACATCTGCTACCAGATTATGGACATCGAAGACGCCTACAAGCTGAAGTTGCTGACGCTGGACGAGACGCGCGAACTGCTGCTGTCGTTCTTCGACGACGAGCGGCGCCGCCGCCGGCTGGACACGCTGCGCATCGTGGCCGACCGCAACGAGCAGATTGCCTACCTGCGCTCCAGCGTCATCGGCCTGCTCATCGGCGAGTGCACCCGCGCCTTTGTGGACAACGAAGAGGCGCTGCTCGAAGGCACGTTCGACGGGCCCCTCATCCGCCGCATCTCTCCGCGCCCGGCCCAGGCCTACGCCCGCTGCTCGGAGCTGGCGCGCGAGCGCATCTACCGCTCGAAAGACGTGCTGGACATCGAGCTGGCCGGTTTCCGCATCATCAGCACCCTGCTCGAACTGATGCTCGACGCCGTGCGCGCCCCGCAGAAGGCCTATTCGCAGTTGCTCATCAACCGCGTCTCCAGCCAGTACGCCATCCGCGCCGAGGGGCTGTACGAGCGCGTGCAGGCCGTCTTGGACTACATCTCGGGGATGACCGACGTCTTTGCCCTCGACCTCTACCGGAAAATAAACGGCAACAGCCTGCCCGAAATCTCCTGACTCACAGTTTTTCGCCATAGGCCAGGTCGCCCGCGTCGCCCAGCCCCGGCACGATGTACTTGTGCTCGTTCAGCTCCGGGTCGACGGCCGCGCACCACAGCGTCACGTCGTCCTGCGGGAAGAGCCGCCTCAGGTGCTCCACCCCCTGCTCGGAAGCGATGACGCAGGCGATGAGCAACCGCCGCGGGGTGCCCTTGGTCAGAAACGCCTTCCACGCCATCTCCAGGCTCTCGCCCGTGGCCAGCATGGGGTCGACCAGCAAGACGGTCTTGCGCGACAGGTCGGGCGTGGCGATGTACTCCACGTGCACGTCCACCTCGCGGTGCGCCTCGTCCTTGTAGTAGCGGTAGGCCGACACGAAGGCGTTGCCCGCGCGGTCGAACACGTTCAGGAAGCCCTGGTGCAGCGGCAGCCCCGCGCGGAACACGGTGGCCACGACCAGCTCGTCGTCGGGCGTGCGCACACGGGCCGTGCCCAGCGGCGTCTCTACACGCTTGGCAGAATAACAGAGCGTGCGGCTCATCTCGTAGGCCATCAGTTCGCCGATGCGCTCGATGTTGCGGCGGAAGCGCATGCGGTCGCCCTGGATGCGCACATCGCGCAGTTCGGCCACAAATTGGTTCAGTATGGTGTCCGTTTCGGACATGTTGATGACTTTCATAACCTATGGTTCTAAACGTTTGTAGCGGCCAGAATAGGTTTCTGTGCCTTTGTCCTAAATAAAATAATGTGCAAAGGTAATGCTTTTGTCCGAGAATCCCTTCATCATTCGCGCCCAATCCTGCGTCACCAACCGCTTGTACGGTATTCTGGGCGGGGGTGCCTCCGATTTAACATTTTTTCATCTTCCCGAAGTTGGAAATCAATTTTAATATTTCGTAACTTCGAACCGAATCAATACCTCAGAACATGAAAAAGACCTTGCCCTTCATCCCGCCTGTGGACGACGCCTGCCGGCGTCCGCTGCGCCGCGAAATCTACGAACAAAGCGTAGAACTGTACGACAACGAACAATACGTCGAGTCGTTCCACCGCCTGCTGGACTACATGAACGACGGCTTCCGCACGCAGTACGGCAACGCCGACGGCACCGAGTTCCGCATCCCCCACGGCTCCATCGTGGTGCACATCCGCCTCTCGCCCGAAGCCTTCGACGTAGAGGCCGACTTTCTGAACCTGCCCGAAAAGAACCGCGTCGCCATGTTGCGCCAAGTGGCCGACCTGAACATCAACAAGCTGCTGCTGGCAGGATTCGTGAAAGAAGGAGACCGCCTGAAGATGCGTTACTCCATGCCACCCGGCCAGAGCCACCCGCACAAGATGTATGAACTGCTGCAGAACATCTGCGAGATTGGCGACCGCTATGACGACGAGTTCTGCACCAAGTTCGGCGCCACGCGCTGCTACGAACCCCAGGTGACGCCCTATCCGGCCGAGCTGCTGGACCGCCTCTACGACGCCTTGCAGACGCTGGGCCGCGAGACATTGCAGGCGCTGGACGAATATAACGCGATGAGGGCCTACGGCTACTCGTGGAACGTGCTCGACACGACCTTCTATCAGATTGCCTACTTCGCCCACCCGCAGGGGCAACTGAGCAACGACCTCGAACGCGCCATCGACGGCATGGACGCCGAACGCCCCGTGGAAGAACTCGTGGCCAAGGGAACCGACTTCCTGAAAAAACTGCTGGCCACGCCCAAGGAGCAACTGGCGGCCGACCTCTACTTCGTGGACAAACTCGTCTCCGGACGGCGCAACCCCTCGCTGCAAAACGTGCAGGAAATCTTCGGGAACGTCAACGAAGAAGCACGCGCCGCCATACAGGGAGGCAACTACGAACGAGCCGCCGTCCGTCTGCTCTACATCTTCTACGAAACCTATTACTACAACGACCTGCCCGCCGAGATTGCCGCCCGCCTGACACGCGCCCTGCAAGAAGCCGGCGGACAGCCCATCGAGCGGGCTGCGGAGATACTGTACGATGCCATGGACGACGTCATGGAAGGCAACCTGGACGACACGCCCCTGTTCGACACCTCGGCCCTGCAAGGCAACCCCGCCGCGCAGCAGATGATGGAACAGGCCGCAGCCGCCGCACAGGCCATGCAGCAGAAGATGCAGCAGCAAATGGCCGGCGAAGACATGGCCCAACTGCAACAACAGATGGCCGACGCCCTGGCCGGAGGAGACATGCAGGAATATGCCCGCCTGGCCGCCGAAATGCAGCAGAGAATGATGAAAAACCTCTTCAGTTAACCCGAAAAACTTCAGAATAGCATGGAACAACAGCAAAACATATACAACCTGGTCTTCAAAGTGAGTCATGCCGGAGGCTCCGGAAGCTGCTTCTACCTCAAGGCATACGACCTCTTCGTCACCAACTACCACGTGGTCGAAGGCTTCCACCAAGTGGCCATCCACGACAACCGGCGCAACCCCTATCCCGCGCAGGTGGTGCTGGTCAACCCCGCCCTGGACATTGCCCTGCTGGCCGTCAATCATGACTTCGGCGAACTGCCCGAACTCCACCTGGCCGGCGACGACACACTGGCCATCGGAGGGAAAATCCGCGTGGCCGGATACCCCTACGGCATGCCCTTCACCGTGACCGAAGGCACCGTATCGTCGCCCAAGCAGCTCATGAACGGCCGCTATTACATCCAGACCGACGCGGCCGTCAATCCCGGCAACTCCGGAGGCCCCATCATCAACGACCGCGACGAGGTGGTGGGCATCACCGTCAGCAAGTTCAAGGAAGCCGACAACATGGGCTTCGGCATACGCGTCGAGGCGCTGCGCCAGGTGCTGGACAACGTGGACGGGCTGGAGCGGGACACCTTCCACGTGCAGTGCGAGAGCTGCGACGAACTGATTGACGAGGAGAACGACTACTGCCCCTCGTGCGGCGAACGCCTGCCCGAAGGCATCTTCGGCGAATGTCACCTCTCGCCCCTCAGCGAGTTTTGCGAGAGCGCCATCCGCCAGATGGGCATCGACCCCGTGCTGGCACGCGACGGCTACGAGGCCTGGTGCTTCCACCAGGGCAGCTCGGAGATACGCATCTTCACCTGCAACCGCGCCTACCTCTTCCTGGTGTCGCCCGTCAACCTGCTGCCCAAGAAGAACGTCGAGCCGGTGCTGGACTACATGCTCTCCACCGACTTCTCGCCCTACAAGATGGGCATCGAGGGGCGGCAAATCTACCTTGTCTACCGCATACACCTGTCCGACATCACCGACCGGTATGCCGACGTCATCCGCCAGCGCATGGTCGAACTGGCCGCCCGCGCCGACCAGATGGACAACATGCTGGTGGAGCGCTTCGGCTGCGAGTTTTCGGCCTACAGCAAGACGGAATGAGGCGTGCCGGGCCGGGCCGACGCCCGGCCTCAGGCTTCGCCGGCCACCTACTGACTATTCACTACTAAATTTTTTTATAACATGAAAAAGAATCTTTTCAAAGCTACGACGCTGGCTTTGACAGCCTTTGTCGTGTCTGCCTGCAACCTTGTGGGCAACCTGGGCACCCTTGCCATGGACTCCGAGGATGCCGTGAAAAAAGTAAAAAACCTTGTGACGGACAACATCGACACGGGCGAGTGGAAAATCATCGGCATCTCGTGGAACGAAGGGGGCGGCAACGGCCAGCTCGCAAACGACCTGAACAGTGGATTCGTCTCCGTAAACATGGTGAAGAAAGACGACGGCCGGGAATATTCGCAGAGTTTTATCGGCCAGCTCCACTACAAGCCCACGGCCCCCGACCCGAACACGCGCCGCGACACGCCGCTGGAATATGACAAAATCACGCCCATCGACGTGGCGAAGCTCGACCCCGCCGCCATCGTCAGCCAGTTGGAAGAAGCCAAGAAGATGCTTCCCGAGCAATACGTCTTCAAGTCGCTGGCCAGCTACGAGATGGATGCTACCGTCCCCTCGGAGATCACCGGGCGCGGCGAATACTCGGACCAGCAGACGGCCGAATTTGTCATGAACGTGGTGGAGAAAGGCAAGGAGACGGTGACCAGCGCCGGCCAGACGTCCATCGTCTACTACGAGGTGACGTTTGAAGTGGCGCCCGACGGCACGCTGACGATGCAGACGGATTGAGCAGGCCGGGGCTCGGCGCGCCCGGTGCCCTTCAGCTTTTTAAGGCTCGCCCTTGCGGGTGGCCGGACTTACTTCTCCGGCTGCCGGCAAGGGCTTTGGGTGTGGAAAGGGGTCACTTCCCTTCTTTCGCCTTGAAGGCCAGGGCATACATGCGCATCTGCTTCACCATCGCCAGCAGGCCGTTGCTGCGGGTGGGCGAGAGGTGCTCGCGCAGGCCGATGCGGTCGATGAAGTAGAGGTCGGCCTCGAGGATTTCGTCGGGCGTATGTCCGGACAGCACGCGGATGAGCAGGGCGACGATGCCTTTCACGATCAGGGCGTCGCTCTCGGCCTGGAACACCAGGCGCCCGTCCACGTCGTCGGCCTGCAGCCACACGCGGCTCTGGCAACCTTCTATCAGGTTCTGGTCCGTCTTGTATCGTTCGTTCAAGGGCTGCTGCTCGCTGCCCAGGTCTATCAGCAGTTGGTAGCGGTCCATCCAATCGTCGAAGTCGCTGAACTCGGCGATGATTTCGTCTTGTGTCTCGTTGATAGTCATTTTAATGAAGAATGATTTAATGAAGAATGATGAATGAAGAATTAAAAATGATGAATGAAGAATTGAGTGAAGAATGAGGAATGAGGCATGAAGAATGGGGAAACGGGCGGCTCTTGCAGCAAGTGCGTGCCACAGGGATTTTTCATTCCTCGTTCTTCATTCTTCATTTTTCGTTCTTCCTTCTTCACTAAAGAGTTATTTCTCGTTATAGATGACCGTGGCGACGGTGGTGCCCACGGCGTTCAGGGTAGCGCGGTCGATGATGTCCATGTTGTCATCGTGCGTGTGCCAGAAGTCGCCGAAGCCCGTGTCGCCCTGGGGGTCGTAGTTGATAATGTCGACGCAGGGGATGCGGGTGAGGTTGTAGACGTAGATATGGTCGTCGGTCACTTCCGTGCCGTCTGCCTGCGGGAAGAAGTCCTGGAATCCCAGCCGTGCGGCCGTGTCCCAGATTTTCTTCACCTGCGCGGGGGCCGTGCGTTGCGAGAAGAGTTCGCGGTAGAACGTGGCGCCGCGTCCGCCCACCATGTCGAGCAGGATGCCGTAGCGTGCGTTGTAGCCCTGCGTGTGGGGCACTCGTCCCCAGTATTGCGAGCCCAGGCACCAGGTGTCGGGCTTGTACTGTCCGCGGTGGAAGGTGGGCATGCCGTAGTCTTCGGCGTCGAAGAAGATGATGTCCACCCCGATGGCGGGTTGCCGCTGCTGTATGAGTCGTGCCAGTTCCAGCAGCACGCCCACGCCGCTGGCCCCGTCGTTGGCGCCCAGGATGGGTTCGCGCTGCCGTTTCTTGTTGCGCTCGGCGTCGGCATAGGGCCGGCTGTCCCAGTGGGCGCAGAGCAGGACGCGGCGTCGGTTTTCAGGTTGATAGGAGCCGATGATGTTGCGCGCCTTCAGGATGGTGTTGTCGTAGGCCACGAGGTCGGCCTCCTGCACGCTGACGGTGGCTCCGAACTGCCGTAGCTTGCCGATGAGGTAGTCGCCGCAGTCGCGGTGCGCCTGTGTGTTGGGCACGCGGGGGCCGAAGTCCACCTGCTCCTGCACGTAGCGGTAGGCGCTGTCGGCGCAGAAAGTCGGCGGTGTGACCGTGTCCTGTGCCTCGGTGTCGGCCGCAGCCGCGGCCTGGTCCGCCTGTTTGCGGTGGTTGCCGCAGGCCATGATGGCGAGTGTCATCAGCAGGGCGGCGGCGATGAGAGGATGTTTCTGTTTCATATCTTTATCTGTTGGTTTCTTGGTCAAACGTCAGTCTTACCTCTGCCGTGCCCACGTCCAGGCGGGCGTGCGCGCCGCAGATCAGGGGGAGGTTGCGCGTGACGTGCCCCACGGGGAAGTCGAAGCAGACGGGGCAGGCGCATCCGTCCAGCACGTCGGCCAGGGCGTCGTAGAGCGGCTTGCCCAGCGAGAGGTTTTCTTCGTATTCGGTGAACTGCCCCACGATGATGCCCGCCAGCCGGTCGAGCACGCCGCCCAGCCGCAGGTTGTAGAGCATCCGCTCGACGGCGTGCGGGCGTTCGCCCACGTCTTCGAGGAAGAGCAGCGTGCCTTCCGCCGGAAAGTCCCACGGCGTGCCGCGCAGTCCGTAGAAGACCGACAGGTTGCCGCCGCGCAGCGTGCCCTCGGCCGTGCCCCGGCGGTTCAGGCGGTGTGGTGCGCAGGCAAGGGCAGGGGCCTTTCCGCCGGGCGTGGTGCCAAACAGCAGGTCGTGCAGGGCGCGCGTGGCCTCGTCGTCGGCGGGCTCCACGGTCAGGTGCCGTGCCATGGGCGCGTGCATCGAGGCGAACCCGGCGCGTTGGAAGGCGGCGTGCAGGGCGGTGATGTCGCTGAATCCGATGAGCCACTTCGGGCTGCGGGCCAGGCGCGTGAAGTCCAGTCGTTCCAGCAGGTGGACAGCCCCGTAGCCTCCGCGGCTGCACAAGATGGCGCGCACGTCGGGGTCGTCCATCGCCCCTTGCAGGTCGGCCAGCCGCTCGTCCACCGTGCCTGCATACGTGCCGCAGGCGCCCTCGGCATGCGGAGCCATGACGGGGTCGAGCCCCCACGAGCGCAGCCGTTCGGCAGCCCCGCGCAGGAAGTGGCGGTCGATTTTGCTCGACGGCGAGAGGATGACCACGCGGTCTCCCGCGTGCAGGTCGGGTGGAAGTATCAGAGTTTCCATATCTTCAGCTTGGTTGATGTCAGTCTTTCCGGCGCAAAAATACACATTTCGCGGCAGATTCTGTCACAGGGCGCGGGTTTTGTTTGGCCGATGTGCGCACGGGGCGTGTTCGTCGTCCGTCGGAAGCACGGCTCGGGTACGTTGCGGGCGGGCGCTGGGCGCGTGCCGAGAAATACTGCGCCCCAAGTATTGTTTTTTCTAAAAAAATGTATAACTTTGTGACGTCACACCAAAAAGCACAACATCATGGCTCAACAGGAAATGGCGGTACTGGTGCAGCGGCAGGCGGCCAAATATGGCGATAGGACGGCACTGAAATACAGGGATTATGGCACGGGGACGTGGGTGCCCGTGTCGTGGAAGGACTTCGAACGGACCGTGCGCACGGCGGCCAGCGCACTCGTGGCGCTCGGCGTGCAGGAGGGGGAGAACGTGGGCATCTTCTCGCAAAACAAGCCTGAATGTCTGGCGGTGGACTTCGCCGCCTTTGCCAACCGTGCCGTCACCATCCCGCTCTATGCCACCAGTTCGGCCTTGCAGGTGCAGTACATCGTGGGCGACGCCGCCATACGCTATCTCTTCGTGGGCGAACAGTTTCAGTACGACGCCGCTTTCTCCGTGTTCGGCTATTGCGAGTCGCTGCTCCAGATGATTATCTTCGACCGCTCGGTGCGGCGCGACCCGCGCGACCAGACGTCGGTCTATTGGGACGAGTTCCTGCAACTGGGCCAGGGATGCCCGCACCAGGCCGAGGTCGACGCGCGCACGGCCCGGGGGGACGAGCACGACCTGGTGAACATACTCTACACCTCGGGCACCACCGGCGAGCCCAAGGGCGTGATGCTGCGCCACAGCAATTACGACGAAATCTTCCGCACCCACGACAAGCTGCTGGCTACGTTGACCGACCGCGACGTGTCGCTCAACTTCCTGCCGCTGACGCACATCTTCGAGAAGGCGTGGACTTACTTCTGCCTGCGCCGCGGTGTCTTGGTCTGTGTCAACCTGCGCCCGGCCGACGTGCAGCAGTCGCTTCGCGAGGTGAGGCCCACGGTGATGTGCAGTGTCCCGCGATTCTGGGAAAAGGTCTACCAGGGCGTCCACGAGCGCATCGCCCGCGAAAGTCCCCTGCGCCGGGCCCTGATGCTCGACGCGCTGAAGACGGGCGAACAGCACAACCTGGACTACGTGAACGAAGGCAAGACACCGCCGCTGATGTTGCGCGTGAAGTATAAGTTTTACGAGAAGACCGTCTACGCCCTGCTGAAAAAGACCATCGGGCTGGAGAACGGCAACTTCTTCCCGACGGCCGGCGCCGCCGTGAGCGACGAAATCTGCCGCTTCGCACACTCCGTGGGGCTGAACATGATGGTGGGCTACGGCCTGACGGAGTCGACGGCCACCGTCTCGCTCTTCCCCGTCAGGGGCTTCCGCGTGGGGTCGGTGGGGCGCGTCATCCCGGGGCTGGAGGTGCGCATTGCCGACAACCAGGAAATCCTGCTGCGGGGCAGGACCATCACCGACGGATATTACAAGAAGCCCGTCTCCACCTCGCAGGCTTTCGATGCCGACGGCTGGTTCCGCACGGGCGATGCAGGCTACCTGCGCGACGGCTTCCTGTATCTGACCGGGCGCATCAAGGAGCTGTTCAAGACTTCGAACGGCAAGTACATCTCGCCCCAGGCGCTGGAGACCCGCCTGGCCATCGACCGTTATATCGACCAAATAGCCATCATCGCCGACCGGCGCAAGTTCGTCTCCGCCCTGATAGTCCCCGTCTACGAGTACGTCAAGGAGTATGCCGCGCGCAAGGGCATCACCTACGGCTCGCTGGACGAGCTGCTGCGCCATCCCAAAATCATCGCGCTCTTCCAGGCCCGCATCGCCACGCTGCAACAGCAGTTTGCCCACTACGAGCAGGTGAAGCGCTTCACGCTCCTGTCCCGCCCCTTCAGCATGGAGCAGGGCGAGCTGACCAATACGCTGAAGCTGCGGCGGTCGGTGGTCAGCGAGCACTTCAAGGACGAGATAGACCGCATGTATGCCGAGGCTGAGGCCGAGCAGCATGCCGCCGGCGCCTGAGGCCTGGGGGAGAAAAGAAAGAGGGTGCGTCCCGGTGGACACACCCTCTTCTTTTTCCTCGTGCGGGCAAGTGGTTTACTTGCGCAAGCCCAGCTCCTTCACGATGGCACGGTAGCGCTCGATGTCGCGATCCTTCAGATAGTCCAGCAGGGCGCGACGCTTGCCTACCAACATGGTCAGAGCTCTTTCAGTGCTATAATCTTTTCTGTTGAGCTTCAGGTGCTCAGTCAGACGGGCAATACGGTAGGAAAACAAAGCAATCTGGGACTCGGCGGAACCAGTATCAGTGTTAGACTTTCCGTACTTGCTGAAGATTTCTTGCTTTTTAGCAGCGTCTAAATACATAGTGTTAAATGAATAAATAGTTAATATAGTCTCTTTACGGGGCGCAAAGGTACGCATTATCTTTCATACTGCAATGCTTTGGCGCAAGAATTTCGCGTTTCCCCGGTTTCCGGAGGAGAAAAAAGTGGACTTTCCCTTGGCGGTTGCCTTGAAAGGACTATTTTTGTGCTGTCTTATTACATTTGGCTGTCTATGAAGAAACTCCTGAAACACTTGCTCCCTTTTCTGGTCGGAGCCCTTATCGGTGCGGTGCTGGTTGTGGCGTCTATCGCCCTGTTCGGAGAAATATCAGTGGCCGAGTTCGGCCGCGGGCTGGCCCGGATGGGCGTACTGACGATAGCGGCCTGTGCCCTGGAGGGTGTGCTGCTGATGTTCTTCTGCCTCTTCCTGCAAGTGCTGCTGCACGAGGCCGGCCACCTGGTGTGCGGCCTGCTGTCGGGCTACCGCTTCCTCTCCTTCCGCGTGTTCAGCCTGACCCTCGTCCGCCAGGACGGGCGCTTGCGTCTGAAGCGCTACAAGCTGGCTGGGACGGGCGGACAGTGCCTCCTCGCACCTCCGGGCGGTCCCGACGACCGAGTGCCCTACTTCTGGTACTACGCCGGCGGGGTTGCCGCCAACCTGCTCTCGGCGCTCCTTGCCCTCGGCCTCTGGGCTTGGGTGGACGAGATGCCCTTCTGGCTTCGCCTCTTCCTGTTGCTGTTCGGGCTGATGGGCTTGCTGCTGGCCGTGCTCAACGGCATCCCGCGCCGGGTGGGCGGCTTGTGCAACGACGCCTGCAACATCGTCCTGCTCCGCCGCCGTCCTGCCGACCTCCGCTACATGTGGATACAACTCACCGCCGCTGCCCTCATCCAGACGGGCACGAGCCCCCGCTCTCTCCCTGACGAGTGGTTCCCGTCGTCCGACACAGCCATCGACTATTCGGACCTGATGCAAGTCTCCATGCCCCTGATGCAAGCCTCCCGCCTGCAAGACAGCGGCCGTTGGGACGAAGCCTGCACCCTGCTGGACGACGTCTACGCCCATCGCGACCAGTTGCTCGGCCTGCTGCGCCTGGAGACCGAAGCCGAGCTCCTCTTCACCCTCCTCATGCTCGGCCGGACAGACCGCGCTCGCTCCCTCTGGACCGCCCCGCTGAAGACTTACGTCACGGCCCACAGCCGCGTGAGCAGCGCGAAACAACGCATCCTCTTCGCCGTCGCCCTGGGGTTGGACGCCGACGAGCCCAAGGCACAAGCCATCCTGGCCGACGTGCGCCGCCGACGCGACGACTACCTCATGCAAGGCGAGGTGACGATGGACATCCGGCTGATGGAGGAACTGGCAGAAAAATGTAGGATATCTGCCGAATAACCCGTATCTTTGCGCCCGGAAACAATAGGTATAGTATGCAGAACATTAGAAACATTGCCATCATAGCCCACGTGGACCATGGCAAGACAACGCTGGTAGATAAGATGCTCTTGGCCGGACACCTGTTTCGCGACAACCAGAGCACGGGTGAATTAATGCTGGATAACAACGACCTGGAGCGCGAAAGGGGCATCACCATCCTCTCGAAAAACGTATCCATCACGTACAAAGGAACAAAAATCAACATCATCGACACGCCGGGACACAGCGACTTCGGAGGCGAAGTGGAGCGCGTGCTCAACATGGCCGACGGCTGCCTGCTGCTGGTCGATGCTTTCGAAGGGCCCATGCCGCAGACGCGCTTCGTCTTGCAGAAGGCTTTGCAGCTTGGGCTGAAGCCCATCGTGGTGGTGAACAAAGTGGACAAGCCGAACTGCCGTCCGGAAGAAGTCTACGAAATGGTGTTCGACCTGATGTTCAGCCTCAATGCGACGGAAGAGCAACTGGACTTCCCCGTCATCTACGGCTCGGCCAAGAACAACTGGATGAGCACCGACTGGCGGAAGCCGACAACCGACATCACCCCGCTGCTGGACTGCATCCTGGAAAACATCCCCGCCCCCGAGCAACTGGAGGGAACGCCGCAGATGCTGGTGACGTCGCTCGACTTCTCATCTTATACAGGCCGCATCGCCGTGGGGCGCGTGCACCGCGGCACGCTGCGCGAGGGCATGAACGTGTCGCTGGCCAAGCGTGACGGCACGATTCTGAAGACCAAAATCAAGGAACTGCACACCTTCGAGGGCATGGGCCGCAAGCGCGTGCCCGAAGTCTCGTCGGGCGACATCTGCGCGCTGGTGGGCATCGAGGGGTTCGAGATTGGCGACACCGTGTGCGACTACGATGCGCCCGAGGCACTGCCGCCCATCGCCATAGACGAGCCGACCATGAGCATGCTGTTCACGATAAACGACTCTCCCTTCTTCGGCCGCGAGGGCAAGTACGTCACTTCGCGCCACATCCAAGACCGGCTGATGAAGGAACTCGACAAGAACCTGGCCCTGCGCGTGCGCAAGAGCGAGGAAGACGGCAAGTGGGTGGTATCGGGCCGAGGCGTGCTGCACCTCTCTGTATTGATAGAAACCATGCGCCGCGAGGGCTACGAACTGCAAGTGGGGCAGCCGCAGGTCATCTTCAAGGACATCGACGGCGTGCGCTGCGAACCGGTGGAGGAGCTGACCATCAACGTGCCCGAGGAGTTTGCGAGCAAAATCATCGACATGGTCACGCGCCGCAAGGGCGAGATGCAGAAGATGGAGACCGCCGGCGGGGACCGCGTCAACCTGGAGTTCGACATGCCGTCGCGCGGCATCATCGGACTGCGCACCAACGTGCTGACCGCCAGCCAGGGCGAGGCCATTATGGCGCACCGCTTCAAGGAGTATCAGCCCTACAAGGGAGAGATTGAGAGGCGCACAAACGGTTCGATGATTGCGATGGAGACCGGCACGGCGTTCGCCTACGCCATTGACAAGCTGCAAGACCGCGGCCGCTTCTTCATCTTCCCGCAAGAAGAGGTGTATGCCGGCCAGGTGGTGGGCGAGCACAGCCACGAGAATGACCTGGTGGTCAACGTCACCAAGTCGAAGAAGCTCACCAACATGCGCGCCAGCGGCTCCGACGAGAAGGCGCGTCTCATCCCCCCCGTGCAATTCTCGCTGGAAGAGGCGCTGGAATACATCAAGGGCGATGAATACGTCGAAGTCACCCCCAAGTCGATGCGTATGCGCAAGGTGATTCTGGACGAGAACGAACGCAAGCGGGCGAACCGGAAGGACTGACGGGAGTCGGACGGATGGTTGTCTGGAATGACGAATCGATAAATGCAGGCGCGGACGATGCGGACTTCACCGATGAATCTGTTTCAGGGATTCGGTGAGGCCGGCGTCATCCGCGCCCGTTTTGTGTCGGCAATGCCGAAAGCCTTAGGGGAGGAAGATTATGCCATCTTCCCGGTGGTCAGTTCTTCCTTCAGGTAGGCAAACACGTACCCCGGGCTTTGGGCGTAAAGTCCTGTTTGTGTCTCCGTCAACTTCCGGTAGGTGTCCGAGTTGAAAACCACGGATAGAGCCTGTTCCAGCGTCAGTTCCCGGTCTTGCTCCATCAGCAGAAGTGCCAGGTTCTTCACCATGTCTGCCATCATTTCCATTTTTTCGTTCATATTCTTCGCAGTAAGTTTATGGCTTTTTGTGTGCCGAAAAAGTATTGTATGGTTTCCCCTTTCATGTATTGCAAATTGCGTACCAGCGTGGGCAAGTCAATGGAATGGTGCTCGTACTTCCACAGTTGCACGCCTACGCGGTCGTTGGCAATGGGGCCTATCACTATGTCATAGTCATGGGCGGGTTTTTGCGTGGGATTGTTCCGGTTTAGGAGGATGAACTTGGCCCATTCTTCCGAATAATGCTCGAATCGAAGCACACGCAGTTCTTGGCAGGCATCTGCGTCCCATTCATATTCCTGTACGACCGGGGCTCCTGTTTCCAGCAGTTCCACCTTCAGTTCGGCCATGCTGAGCGCCTGTTGGTAATTGTCAGAGAGGTAGAAGCCGCGCCCGAAGTCCTTGTTCGGTTTCGACCTGTCCAGCTTCACCCGGTCGAAGTCCGTGTTTGTACCGTGAAACAGCCTCATGTCAGCGCCCCTCCGTGGCGGTGGCAGTAGGCGGCGATGTCGTCGACCATGGAAGCGAACGATTGCGTGTGCACATAGTCATAATGCCGGTCGATGAAGTCGATTCCCTTGAAACGGCTCAGGTAGTTGAAAGCCTGCTTCATGTTCAGCCCGTATTTGCGCCCGAACTCCAGCACGAATACGAGCGTCCATTCCAGTTTGTCCTTGATGTCATATTCCATACGGCTTGCGGTCTGAGGTTCTCCGGCAAAGATAGTGATTTTATGTAGAGGTTGGTGCTTTTCTACCTTATTTATTGAGGGTTATTCCTGCGCCAGCAGCCGTTCGATCCCTATCTTCCTTCTTTCCGCCTTTTCCCCTTCTTCGTCTGCAAAATCCCCCCGCCCGTCGATTTCATTTGCCTGCTGCCCCCTCCGCCCTTACCTTTGCGGTGAACATCAATCTGTGACAACCATGAAGAAATTGTTGCTTTTAGCCGCGGCCGCCTGCCTCTGCTGGGGACAGGCCCCCGCATCCGCGGCCGGAGGATGCGGAGAAGCCCGAAGAATGACCCGCAGCGGGGCGTGCAGCCCCGACGCGCAAGAGCCGTTCCCCGTCCGGACAACAGGCACGCCCCTTGTGCGGAGTGGCCGGGCGGCGCAGGCCGACGGGATGAAAGGTTAAAAGAAGTGAAACGCAATGGTTTTGTAGCATTTCAGATAACCTGATTCTCGGCGGAAATCCTTTACTTTGTCCAGAGGATATAATTTTTAACGACAGATAAACGCAATCACAACTATGGACAAGATTCAGATTGGAACAAACGCCGGAGTGCTGTGGCGCCTGATGGCCGCCCAGCAAAACAACCGGGTGTGGGACGTGGAGACGCTGCAAGAGGCTTCCGGCCTGTCGACGCCCGATTTTTACGCCGCCCTGGGATGGCTGGCGCGCGAAGACAAGGTGGATTTCGGCGAGAACGGCCTGACGCATGGCGGAACGGTGGCTGTCCACGTAGAGTATTACCATTGACTTCGCAAGCGGGGCAGCGATGAACATATCGTTGGAAATCGGGCTGCTGGTGGGCTCGTTGCTCATCTTCGGCAGCATACTAATCAGCAGGACGGGGTACCGTTTCGGTATCCCGACTTTGTTGATGTTCCTCGTGGCAGGCATGCTGTTCGGCACCGACGGGCTGGGCATCCAGTTCGACAACGCCGGGCAGGCGCAGGCCGTGGGCACCATCGCGCTGTGCATCATCCTGTTCAGCGGCGGCATGGACACGAAGCTGGCCGAGATTCGCCCCGTGGCGCTGCCGGGCGTCATGCTGTCGACGGTGGGTGTCTTGTGCACTACGGCGCTGACCGGACTGTTCATCTACCTCATCTCCGGCTGGCAACACACCGAGATAGGCTTCAGCCTGGTGGGCTCGCTGCTGCTGGCCGCCACGATGTCATCTACCGACTCGGCCTCGGTGTTCAACATCCTGCGCACGCAGCGCATTAACCTGCGCCACAACCTGCGTCCGATGCTGGAGTTGGAGAGCGGCAGTAACGACCCGATGGCCTACCTGCTGACCATCGTCCTCATCCAAGTCATCCAGTCGGGCGGACTCTCGGCGGGCGACATCGCCCTCTCGCTGGCCCTGCAATTCGCCGTGGGCGCGGCAGCCGGCTTCCTGCTGGGCAAGGCGGCCGTCTGGCTGGTCAACCGCATCGACCTGAAGAACGAAGAACTGTATCCCGTCCTCATGGTCAGCTTCGCCTTTATCATCTACTGCGGCACGTTCCTGCTGAAAGGCAACGGCTACCTCGCCGTCTACCTGGCCGGCCTGGTCATCGGCAACAGCCGCCTGGTACACAAAAAAGAGACGTGCACCTTCCTCAACGGCGTCACCTGGCTGCTTCAGGTGGTCATGTTCCTCGTCCTGGGCCTGCTGGTCAACCCGCACGAGATGCTGGGCGTCACGGTCACCGCCGTGCTGGTCAGCCTGTTCATGATGTTCGTGGCCCGTCCCGCCAGCGTCTGGCTCAGCCTGCTGCCCTTCGGCCGCCGCATCGGGCGCAAGTCCAAGCTGTTTGTCTCGTGGGTCGGCCTGCGCGGCGCGGCGCCCATTCTGTTCGCCACCTATCCCGTCGTGGCGCAGGTGCCCGGCGGTGAGCAGATATTCAACATCGTCTTCTTCGTCACCCTCATCTCGCTCGTGGCGCAAGGCATGACCCTGCCCTGGGCGGCCCGGCGGCTCGACCTGTGCGACCCGGTGGTGGAGAAGCCGGACTTCTTCGGCATCGAGTTTCCGGACACGATGGACAGCAGCCTCCACGAGCTGCG
Source organism: Candidatus Bacteroides merdipullorum (assembly GCA_019116045.1). GTDB lineage: Bacteria > Bacteroidota > Bacteroidia > Bacteroidales > Bacteroidaceae > Bacteroides > Bacteroides merdipullorum. Next base: position 22,196 of record DXCK01000062.1, read on the forward strand.
CTGCACCAAGAAGATGCTGGCACAGGGCGACCATATCCGCGACATCCCCTTCCCCCGTGGCGTGCTGGTGATGCTGGTGAAGCGCGACGACCGCTTCCTGGTGCCCAACGGCGACTTGCAGCTCCTGCCCGGCGACACGCTGCTCATCGTGGCGCAGGACGGCGCCGAGCCGCCCCTGCCCGCATGAACGCCGCCGCAAGTGGCTAAATACGTTAAAGAAGGACAAAGAACCGCAAATGAACACCTAAAAGGGGGTGCGGACTATTGCTTTTCCGGAAAAAATGATTTACTTTGTGACAGAGAACCTAAACCAACGTTACAAGTAAACATTTGTTGTATGAAGTTTAATATTCAAGCAATCAAAACCAACAGCCGAAAGGTGTACGACATCCTGCTGCGTTACACCCGTTGTTCGTTCGGCGAGCTGGAGAAACGTTGCAACCTGGCCAGCACCGACCTGTGCATGGCACTGCTACAGCTTCTCCGCGAAAACAAAATTGAGCAGGTCAGTGGACAGCAAGGCATCTATTACCGTCTGGCCGCCGTAACCGCCTGACGCCCCCAAGGAGGGCAGGGCGAGAGAAAGAGACGGAAGTGTCTCGCTGTATGGCGCGAGTGGCGCGGAGGTCGCGGGTGGGCTTCAAAAAGCCGCACCGGCGTGAACCGAGCCAGTCGCGCTTTCTTTTTGTCTTTTGCCCGGAGGCGCTTGCTTTTCTGCGCGAAACTGCCTATCTTTGCCTGCAACAGATTGATTGACACTAAAAACGTAGAGCTATGCTGAAAATCACTGCCGGCGAGTTCCGGGACAATCCGCAGCGCTACCTCGACCAAGTGGATGCCGGGGAGGAACTGATGCTGCAACGCGGCGAGGGGAAACAATACCTCGTCATCCCCGCCGACGACGTCCTGGCGGACATCCCGCCCGAATATATCCTGGAACCGGACGAGGACTTGGAAAGGGCCATCTCCTTCGATGAGTTCAGAGCGGGTGCCTTGGCCCATATCGAAGCATTATTCCGCAGGAAGCAATGAAAGCCCAATACCTCTGACCGCCGTCCCTCTATATAATAAGAAAGGCTTGCCCCCGCTGTCGGGAGCAAGCCTTTTCCGTTATCTTTCTGTCTGGCTTCAGTCCACGAACTTCACCTTCTCCGCGTTGCGGGGCTTGGCTGCGGGCGTCTCGGCGGGATAGCCGAAGGCGATGCAGTAGAGCAGCTCATAACCCTGGCTGAAGCCCAGCTTCGCGAGGTAGGGCGCCGCGTCCTTGTCGGTCTTCATGAAGCGTACGGGGCTGCCCAGGCAGCACGAGCCGACGCCCATCGACCAGGCGGACAAGACCATGTTCGCGCCCAGCAGGCCGCAGTCTATCTGAGACATGTCGTACGACGTGTCGCGGGCAATGAACGCTACGGTGGGCGCGTTGCGGAACATGTTCTTGAACGACGGGTCCTGGGCCATTTGCGGGTTTTTCTTCTTGAACACTTCCGTCAGGCCGTTGATGAACTCCGGGTTGTCCACCACGCGCACTTCCCACGACTGCTTGTTCTGTCCGTTGGGCGCGTGGATGCCGCAGTTCAGAATCGTCTGCATCGTGTCGCGGCCGACCGCCTGGGGTTGGTACTGGCGGATGCTGCGGCGCGTCATCATGTTTTCTATCACTACTTCCGATTTCGACGGCGCTGCCGTGGCCGTCTGCTCGGATTGCTGCGCCGCGGGGGCGCAAGCGGCGACGGCTGCGCACAGGCACAGGCCGCCGACGAGGGTCTTCACTGTCTTCATCTGTTTCTGTCTTTTAGGTAAGTCTTGTTTCTGCGGGGGTCAGTCGTCCGACTCCTCCGTTTCGTCGTCGCCCGTCAGCCCTTCCAGTGCTCCTTCCAGGGCGCCTCCGGCTTGTTCCAGGGTCTTGTCGGCCTCTTGCATGAACTTGCCGGCATGTTCCTTGAAGGCGGCTGTGGCATATTCGGCCTGGTATTTGGCAATTTCTTTCACCTCTTCGGGCGAGAGGTCTTTGTAGTTGTTCAGTTTGTCCAGCAGCTTGCTGAACTCGTCGTTCACCTCTTTCCATTGTTCTTCGGTGTAGTCGCTGCCTTCTTTCTGCACTTTTTCGACGAAGTCTTTCAGTTCGTCCACGCGGCTCTGCTGTCCGCATCCGCCCAGGCAGAGGAGGGAGGCGGCCGCCAGCAGTGCGCCTAAGATGGTTTTCTTCATTGGTTGTTGTATTTAGCTGTTACGCTTGCAAATATAATGAAAGTAGCGCATCCGGCCAAAAAAGAAAGGGATTCCGCTTGGCGGAACCCCTTTCCTGCATATAGATTGTCTGGGCTTTGCTTAGAGCTTCGGACCGGCAGCTACGAGAGCCTTGCCTGCTTCGTTGCCTTCGAACTTGGTGAAGTTCTTGATGAAGCGTCCGGCCAGGTCTTTTGCCTTCTCCTCCCACTTGCAAGCGCAATCGTACGTGTCGCGCGGGTCGAGGATTTTCGGGTCAACGCCCGGCAGTTCGGTGGGCACTACGAAGTCGAAGAACGGGATGGTCTTCGTCGGAGCCTTGTCGATAGAACCGTCCAGGATAGCGTCGATGATGCCGCGCGTGTCGCGGATGGAGATGCGCTTGCCTGTTCCGTTCCAGCCGGTGTTCACCAGGTATGCCTTGGCGCCGACTTTTTCCATCTTCTTAACCAGCTCTTCGGCATACTTCGTCGGGTGCAGGCTCAGGAAGGCTGCGCCGAAGCAAGCGGAGAAGGTGGGAGTGGGCTCGGTGATGCCGCGCTCTGTGCCGGCCAGCTTAGCGGTGAAGCCGGACAGGAAGTAGTACTTGGCCTGTTCTGCGCTCAGGATAGATACGGGAGGCAGTACGCCGAAGGCGTCGGCAGACAGGAAGATTACTTGGTGAGCGTGAGGACCTTTGGATACGGGCTTCACGATGTTGTTGATGTGGTAGATGGGGTAAGAGACGCGCGTGTTCTCCGTCACGCTCTTGTCCGCAAAGTCAATCTTTCCGTTGGCATCCACCGTAACGTTCTCCAGCAGGGCGTCGCGCTTGATGGCGTTGTAGATATCGGGTTCGCTTTCTTTGTCGAGGTTGATGACCTTGGCATAGCAGCCGCCTTCGTAGTTGAACACGCCTTCGTCGTCCCAGCCGTGTTCGTCGTCGCCGATGAGCAGGCGTTTCGGGTCGGTGGACAGTGTAGTCTTACCTGTGCCGGACAGGCCGAAGAAGATGGCCGTGTCGGTGCCTTCCATGTTGGTGTTGGCCGAGCAGTGCATGGAGGCGATGCCGCGCAGCGGGTTCAGGTAGTTCATGATGGAGAAGATACCTTTCTTCATCTCGCCGCCGTACCAGGTGTTCAGGATGACCTGTTCGTTGGTCTTCAGGTTGAACACGGTAGCTGTCTCGGAGTTGAGGCCCAGTTCCTTGTAGTTGTCAACCTTTGCCTTGGCAGCGTTGAAGGATACGAAGTCGGGTTCGCCGTAGTTGGCCAGTTCTTCCTCGGTGGGGCGGATGAACATGTTCTTCACGAAGTGTGCTTGCCAAGCCACTTCCATGATGAAGCGCACTTTCAGGCGGGTTGCGGGGTTAGCGCCGCAGAATGTGTCCATAACGAACAGGCGCTTGCCGCTCAGTTGCTTAACGGCTTTTGCCTTCAGGTCGGCCCAAGCTTCTTCGGAGCAGGGCTTGTTGTCGTTCTTATATTCATCGCTGGTCCACCATACGGTGTCTTTGCTGGCTTCGTTGTAAACAAAGAATTTGTCTTTGGGCGAACGACCTGTGTAGATACCGGTCATTACGTTCACTGCACCGAGTTCGGTTACTTGACCTTTTTCGTAGCCTTCCAGGCCGGCTTTGGTCTCTTCTTCAAACAAAACTTCGTAAGACGGGTTGTGAAGGATTTCCTTGACGTCTACGATACCATACTTGCTTAAATCTAAATTAGCCATTTTCTTTAAGTTATTAAATTGGTACTTTGGTTTATTATCTGTGTTTCTTTCCGTTTCGGGCGGGGGTTGCTTCTGCTTCGGAGGGGAGTTCCCCCGTGTTCGGAGGGGGCTTGCTTCTTCCTCGGGAGAGATTTTCCTGCCCTTCGGTTTTCGCCTGCAAAGGTAATATTTTTCTGCTTGCGGGCAACCGGATTAGGGAAATTTTTCTTTAATCGGGAGCACTTTTATACATCGGTAACACTATCTGCAAAGTGAATATGGCAATTCGGGGGGATGCGGTGCCGTGTCGGGCGCCGTATTCACTCGGGTTGGTATTCCAGCAGGTCGCCCGGCTGGCAGTCGAGCACTTTGCAGATGGCTTCCAGTGTGGAGAAGCGTATGGCCTTCGCCTTCCCCGTCTTGAGGATGGAGAGGTTGGCGGGCGTGATGTCGATGCGCTCGGCCAGTTCGCCCAGCGTTATCTTGCGCCGCGCCATCATGATGTCAAGGTTTACTACTATCGGCATGTCTCTTTCTTCCTTTCCTTGTTTGGTCAGATGGTCAAGTCTTGTTCTTCCTTCATCCGGAGGCCGATGGCGAAGACCTCGCCTACGATGAGGGCGCACAGGCCCAGCAGGAGGCTGATGCGGTCGACGGTGTCGGTCATGGTCAGCTTGTAGTGGGGGAGGGACAGGGCGTCGCGCAACGCTTGCAGTTCAATCCACTCCGACAGCCAGGCGCAGGCGAAGGCCGCCACCAGCAGCACGCCCAGGCGGCGCAGGCGCCGGACGTTGCGCCAGGTGAAGATGTCGGAACGGTTGATGGAGATGACCAGGCGGATGAACACCACCAGGGCCCAGATGTTGGCGATGAGGACGAGCAGCCCCAGCAGGCCGCGCGTCCACGGGCTGCCCGCCTCGACGCTGACTGTCAGGCTGGCGTAGGCGGCGGGGATGTAGCTGTGGGTGCGCTCGTTGTAGACCGAGTCGGGCAGCATGTCGCCTTTCCATCCGCTCAGCATCGGGGGCAGGAGCGAGATGTACTTCGTGTGCTGCATCACGCGCAGTTGTTCGGGCATCGGCTCGCCCGTTTCTTTCGCCTTCTCCTCGGCCTCGGCGTAGTTCCACCCCTGGCGGAAGCCCTCGGCGGCGCCCCTGGCCATATAGTAGCCGGTCTCCACCACCGACCAGCCCAGGACGAGCAGGACGATGGCACACAGCAGGTTCAGTCTTTTCTTCATGTTCAGTGTTTTGTTTACGTGAGTTCAATCCGTTGTCTTATTCGTTTCTTTCGTCGCAGGCAGCCATCCCGCTTCGCCCGTGGCCGGGTATCGGCTGAGCCGCCACAGCGCCAGGAGGAACAGCGCGGCGGCCCCGCAGAGCACGGCGGTGTGCACGTCTGCGCCCCACAGCTCGCGCAGGGTCTCGACGTCGGGGTATTGCAGCGAGAGCCACGTCGACAGGCCGTTGTTCAGCACGTGGAACACGATGCAGGGCACCACGCTCCGCGTCCGCCAATACATCCACCCGAGGAGCAGCCCCAGCATGAAGGCGAAGACCGTCTGCACGGGGTTGAAATGAGCCAGGCCGAAGAGGAAGGCGGAGAGGACGATGGCCACGCCCGGGCGGTAGCGGCGCAGCAGTTCGCGCGTGATGGCGCCGCGGTAGACCAGTTCCTCTACTATGGGCCCCAAGAGGCTGATGAACAGGATGCCGCCCCAGTTGTCCCGCATCGAGTCGAAGGCATCTCCTATCCAGTCGGGCAGGAAGCTCAGGAAGCCCATCACCCATTCCATGATGACGTACACACCGAGCAGCAGCAGGACGGTCCACCCCAGGTAGCCCGCCGAGGTGGGCGCGTATTGGCGGTAGTCGTCCAAGTAACGTTGCTTCCACAGATACCACACGGTGAAGAACATCGCCAGCAGCGAGGCCGGCACCAGTGTCGCGTGGTCGGCGGCTTCGGCGTCCACCGTGCCCGTCGTGACAAACTGCCACACCAATATCAGCGGCACTGCCGCCAGGCTGCCCAGTATTTGCAGCAGGGCAGCTACTAAGAATAGTTTAATGCTTGCTTTCATTGTTCCTATGTATGAATGTTTCGTCCGGCTCTTCCTTCAGGCGGGGATGGCCAGACCAATCAGTAAACTCATCACTACGGAGAGTGAGACGACCAGCAGCGTGATGCTTAAAAATGCTCTTTTCATAACCGAATCCTTTTGATGTTTCCATTTCGTTCGCGTGGTCTGCGCGCCGGCCGTGCGGCATCCACGCTGCAAAGAAACGACAAGTTTTTGATACTATCAAGAAAAGCGGCAATTTTTTATCGAAAAACGATAAATTTCTTTCGAAAGTCGATAAAAGTCCGGTTGGGAATCGGTTCTTCTCCTTCCGCGCGCCTCTTCCTGTCCGGAGCGGGCGCGGCTGGTGTGCGGAGGGACGGCCGCCGTTGTCCGGACGGGCGGCGGCACAAAAAAGACGCAGACCGAGCCAGGTTTGCGGCGGGGAGCCACACTGCTGCTCTGTCTGCGTCGGGGGGACGGGGGATGTATGATTAAATGTCGCCTTCGCGAACGAGGTATTCCGCAATCTGCACGGCGTTCAGCGCCGCGCCTTTCTTGATTTGGTCGCCCACAATCCAGAACGTCAGTCCGTTGTCGTTGGCCAGGTCGCGGCGGATGCGGCCCACGTAGACGGGGTCTTTGCCGGCCAGGAACAGGGGCATCGGATACTCCTTCTCCGCCGGGTTGTCCATCAGCACGAGGCCTTCGCCCTTGGAGAACGCTTCGCGGGCTTCTTCCACCGAGATGGGGCGCTCGGTCTCCACCCAGATGCTCTCCGAGTGCGAGCGCAGGGCGGGCACGCGCACGCAGGTGGCGCTGACGCGCACGTCGCTGTGCATGATTTTGCGCGTTTCGTTAAACATCTTCATCTCTTCCTTCGTATAGCCGTTGTCGGTGAACACGTCTATCTGCGGAATCAGGTTGAAGGCCAGTTGGTAAGCGAATTTCTCGACCTTCACTGGCTCGCCGGCCAGCACTTGGCGGTACTGGTCGTACAGCTCTTGCATGGCGGCAGCACCGGCGCCGCTGGCAGCCTGGTAGGTCGACACGTGCACGCGCCGGATGTGGCTCAGGCCCTCGATGGCTTTCAGCGCCACCACCATCTGGATGGTCGTGCAGTTGGGGTTGGCGATGATGCCGCGCGGGCGCACTTTGGCGTCCGGTGCGTTCACCTCGGGCACGACCAGGGGCACGTCGTCGTCCATGCGGAAAGCGCTGGAGTTGTCAATCATCACCGCGCCGAAGCGGGTGATGTCCTCGGCATATTCTTTGGAAGTGCCGGCTCCGGCCGACGTGAAGGCGATGTCCACGCCGCGGAAGTCGTCGTTGTGTTGCAGGAGTTTCACTTCGATGTCCTTACCACGGAACGTGTATTTCGTCCCCGCGCTGCGCGGCGAACCAAAAAGGACGAGTTCGTCCAACGGAAAATTCCTTTCGTCAAGCACCCGCAGGAACTCCTGTCCCACGGCGCCGCTTGCTCCCACAATCGCTACTTTCATCTTTCTTCTTCTTTCTTTTGTTGAGGTTTGACATTAATAAGTTCACGCGGAAGGCTTCGCGCCTTTCCGGCTGCAAATGTATAACAAAATGCGCTACGTCGGTTTGCCGAATGAAAAGTTTTTCGTTATTTTGCAGTCTGAAACCCGAAAAACCGCCGCCCGATGGACTTGTTTCACTTCAGCCTTCAGTTACCTGTCACCGACCCTACTTGGATTTTCCTGCTGGTGCTGCTCATCATCCTGTTTGCGCCCATCCTGCTGAACAAGCTGCGCATCCCGCACATCATCGGCATGATTCTGGCCGGGCTGGTCATCGGCGAGCACGGGTTCAACATCCTGGCCAGGGACAGCAGTTTCGAGCTGTTCGGCAAAGTGGGCGTCTACTACATTATGTTCCTGGCTGGCCTCGAAATGAACATGTCCGACTTCAAGAAGAACCGCGGCAAGGCAGTGATGCTCGGCCTCCTGGCTTTCGTTATCCCCATCGGCATAGGTCTCGTGACGAACATGCTCCTGCTGAAATACACCCTGCTGACCTCCGTACTGCTGGCCAGCATGTATGCCTCGCACACGCTCGTGGCCTACCCCATCGTTATCCGCTACGGCATTTCGCGGCAGCGCTCCGTCAGCATCGCGGTGGGCGGCACAGCCGTCACAGACACGCTCACACTGCTGGTGCTGGCCGTCATCAGCGGACTGTTCCGGGGCGAGGGAGGCGGATGGTTCTGGCTTTGGCTGGTGCTGAAGGTCGTCGTGCTCGGCGTGGGCATCATGTACCTCTTCCCGCGCATCGCCCGTTGGTTCTTCCGCAGGTACGACGACAACGTCATGCAGTTCATCTTCGTCCTCGCCCTGGTGTTCCTCGGTGCGGGGCTGATGGAGTTCATCGGCATGGAAGGCATCCTCGGTGCCTTCCTCGTGGGCCTGGTCCTGAACCGCCTCATCCCCCACGTCTCCCCGCTGATGGGACACCTGGAGTTCGTGGGCAACGCGCTCTTCATCCCTTACTTCCTTATCGGCGTCGGGATGCTGATAGACATACACGTCATCTTCGGCGGGGGCGATGCGCTGAAGGTGGCCGCTGTCATGATACTGGTGGCACTGACGGGCAAGTGGATAGCCTCGTGGCTGACGCAGAAAATCTACCGCATGTCCGTACTGGAACGCGAGCTGATGTTCGGACTGAGCAACGCCCAGGCGGCTGCCACGCTGGCCGCCGTCCTGGTGGGCTATAACCTCATCCAGCCCAACGGCGAACGCCTGCTGAACGAAGACGTGCTCAACGGTACCGTGCTGCTCATCCTTGTCACGTGCGTCGTCAGTTCGTTCACCACGGAGCGGGCAGCGCGCAAAATCGCCATGGGCGAGGCGCATCCCGAAGAGGAAGACCCTTCGCGCCTGCCCGAGAAAATTCTCATCCCCGTGGCCAATCCCGCCACCATTGACTACCTGATGTGCCTCTCCCTGCTCATACGCGACCCCAAACAGAAGGACAACCTCGTGGCCCTGAACGTCATCAACGACCACAACGACTCCGACCGCCTCGAGCAGCAGGGCAAACGCTACCTGGAACGGGCGGCCAAGACGGCTGCCGCCGCAGGATTGTCGCTGCGCTGCATCAGCCGCTACGACCTCAACATTGCCGCGGGCATCATCCACACCGCACGAGAGTATGACGTGACAGACGTCATCATCGGCCTCCACTATAAGGTGAACCTCGTGGACTCTTACTTCGGAAAACTGACCGAAAGCTTGCTGAAGGGCCTGCACCGGGAGGTGATGGTGGCCCGCTTCCTCATCCCGCTGAACACGCTGCGGCGCATCATCGTGGCCGTCCCGCCCAAGGCGGAATACGAGGCGGGTTTCCAGAAATGGGTGGAACACTTCTGCCGCATGGGCGCTTCGCTGAACTGCCGCGTCCACTTCTTTGCCAACGAACAGACCTCTGCCTTGCTGCAAGCCCTCGTGAAGAAGAAGCACACCGGCACGATGGCGGAGTTTTCGCGCCTGGACAGTTGGGACGACCTGCTTCTGCTGACCGGCCAGGTCAACTACGACCATCTGCTTGTGGTGGTCACTGCCCGACGGGGCTCCATCTCTTACGACAGCGCGTTCGAGAAGCTGCCCGGACAGTTGGGGAAATACTTCACCAACAACAGCGTCATCGTGCTCTATCCCGACCAGATTGGCGAACCGCAGGATGCCATCTCTTTCGCCAACCCGCAGGGCAACAACGAGAGCCAGCACTATGAGCAAGTGGGACGCTGGTTCTACAAGTGGTTCAAAAAAGAAGAAAACTAACGTCATGGAACAAGACTGGATGCAACGCACGCGCCTCTTGCTGGGCGATGAAAAGATGGAACGCCTCTGCCGGGCGCACGTCCTGGTGGTGGGCGTGGGCGGCGTGGGCGCCTACGCGGCCGAGATGCTGTGCCGCGCCGGCGTGGGCCGCCTGACTCTGGTCGATGCCGACACCGTGCAACCCACCAACCTCAACCGACAACTGCCCGCCCTCCGTTCGACCCTGGGCCGGGCCAAGGCCGAGGTGCTGGCCGAGCGCTTCCGCGACATCAACCCCGACCTCCGTCTGGACGTCCGTCCTGTCTATTTGCAGGAAGACGACGTCCCCCCTCTGCTGGACGAGACGCAGCCGGACTTCGTGGTCGACGCCATCGACACCTTGGCGCCCAAGTGCCGCTTGATAGCCGAGGCTGTGCGCCGCAAGGTGCCCATCGTCTGTAGCATGGGAGCCGGGGCTAAGACGGACATCACGCAGGTGCGCTTCGCCGACGTGTGGGACACGTATCACTGCGGGCTGAGCAAGGCCGTCCGCACCAGGCTCCGCCGGATGGGCGTGCGGCACAAGGTGCCTGTCGTGTTCAGCACCGAGCAGGCGAACCCCGGCGCCGTCTGCACTGTAACAGGAGAGCGCAACAAGAAGAGCACGTGCGGCACTGTCAGTTACTTGCCGGCGGTGTTCGGGTGCTACCTGGCCGAGTATGTCATTCAGAGATTGTAAGCGCGTATGATACAACTACGAGATATAACCAAGAGTTTCGGCTCCCTGCAAGTGCTGCGGGGCATCAGCCTGGACGTGGAGCGCGGCGAGGTGCTCAGCATCGTGGGCCCCAGCGGGGCGGGCAAGACCACGCTCCTGCAAATTATGGGGACGCTGGACCGGCCCGACACGGGGACGGTCACCATAGACGGCACGCAGGTGGAGCGTCTGGCCGAGCGCGAGCTGGCTGCCTTCCGCAACCGGCACATCGGCTTTGTCTTCCAGTTCCACCAACTGCTGCCGGAGTTTACGGCGTTGGAGAACGTGTTGATTCCGGCGCTCATCGCCGGTCGTCCGCGTCGGGAGGCCACGCAGGCGGCGCGCGAGATGCTGGGCCTGCTGGGCCTGGCCGAGCGGGCGGAGCACAAACCCAATGAGTTGTCGGGCGGCGAGAAGCAGCGCGTGGCGGTGGCCCGTGCGTTGATAAACCGTCCGTCGGTGGTGTTGGCCGACGAGCCGTCGGGCAGCCTGGACACGCGACACAAGGAGGAGCTTCACCAACTGTTCTTCGACCTGCGCCGCGAGTTGGGGCAGACGTTCGTGATTGTCACGCACGACGAGGGCCTGGCGCGGATGACCGACCGCACCGTTCACTTGGTGGACGGGATGAAGGCCGGTTAAATGAAGAATGAAGAACGAAGAATGAAGAATTTCGTTCTCCTGTCTTGTCGAGCGGAGCGCAGCGTAGTCGAGACATCTTACTAAGTTTTTCTGTGCCTTTAGTGAGATCCTTCGACTTCGCTGCGCTCCGCTCAGGATGACAGGGGGTGGAGGCGATGAGGATTCGTTTTCCTGTCCTGTCGAGCGGAGTGCAGCGTAGTCGAGACATCTTACTAAGTTTTTCTGTGCCTTTAGTGGGATCCTTCGACTTCGCTGCGCTCCGCTCAGGATGACAGGGTGTGGCGTTGGCGGGGATTTGCTGTGCTGCTCAGAATGATAGGGCGTGGCGTTGACCAGGTTGAGGAATACAGATTACCAGCCCCTTATGCCCGGAAATTCTTCATTCTTCGTTCTTCATTCTTCATTTAGGAGTCTTCAGATTCTTCATTCTTCGTTCTTCATTCTTCATTTAACTGTTCTTCATTCTTCATTTCTGAAGTTCCTGATCCCTGTTTCGAGAAACTCGACGTACTTGTCCACATCTTCGTCGTACGAATAGGAGCGGTTGAGCGGCTGTCCTTCGTTGTCGAGCAGGACGTAAAAGGGTTGAGCGTTCGCTCCGAACTTACTGCGTTGCAGGTAGCTCCACTTGTCGCCCACGGTGCGCAGGGTGCGCGTCGTCCCGTTTTCCTCGACCCGGATGGGGGCGGGCAGGGGCGTCTTCTCGTCTACGTAGAGGGTGATGAGCACATAGTCTTCGTTCAGCAGTTGGCGCACCTGCGGGTCGGTCCACACCGCCAACTCCATCTTCCGGCAGTTCACACAACCGTAGCCGGTGAAATCCACCATCACGGGCTTGCCCTGCTGGCGGGCGTAGGCCATACCCTGGTCGTAGTCGTGGAAGCGGGCACGCACTTCGTCGTCATACAGGTTGAAGTCCTGCGTCTGGAGGGGTGGGGCAAAGGCACTGACAGCCTTCAGCGGAGCGCCCCACAGGCCGGGCACCATGTAGACGGCGAAGGCCAGCGACGCCAGTGCCAGGAAGAAGCGGGGAACGCTGACGCGCGTGGAGTCGTCGTCGTGCGGGAACTTCAGCTTTCCTAACAGATAGAGGCCGAGCAGGCCGAACAGCACAATCCACAACGCCAGGAAGGTCTCGCGGTCCAGCAACCGCCAGCCGTAGGCCAGGTCGGCCACCGAGAGGAACTTCAGCGCGAAGGCCAGTTCGAGGAAGCCCAGCGTGACCTTTATCGCGTTCATCCACCCGCCGGACTTGGGCATCGACTTGAGCCACGAGGGGAACAGGGCGAACAGCGTGAAGGGCAGAGCCAGGGCGAGCGCGAATCCGAACATGCCCAGCGCGGGCGCCACTACGCTGCCGGTAGTGGAGACTTCCACCAGGAGGAAGCCGATGATGGGGCCCGTGCACGAGAACGACACGAGCGACAGCGTGAAGGCCATCAGGAAGATGCTGAGCAGTCCGGTGGTGCGGTCGGCCTTGCTGTCGACGGCGTTGCTCCAGCGCGAGGGTAGGGTCAGCTCGAACGCGCCGAAGAACGAGGCGGCAAACACCACGAGCAGGAGGCAGAACAGGATGTTGAACACGGCGCTGGTGGACAGGTCGTTCAGCGCGCTGGCGCCGAAGAGCAGCGTGATGGCCAGGCCGAGCGACACGTAGATGACCACGATGCTGGCTCCGTAGGTGATGGCGTCGCGCACACCTTTCCGTCGGTCCTTCGACCGCTTCAGGAAAAAGCTGACTGTCATCGGGATGATGGGCCACACGCAGGGGGTGAACAACGCCACCAGTCCGCCCAAGAAGCCGGCCAGGAAAATGTACAGCCACGAGTGCGACTCCGTGCTGCCGGTCTCGCCGAAGTTTTGCAACCGGTCGACCACGGGCTCCCAGTAGGCCGGACGGTCCGTGCCGCTGTCCGTTGCGGTGGCGGGGGTGGAGGCTGATGCCGGGGTGCTGCCGTTCGGCGTGCCGGTCGAGGCGGCGGCTGCAGTGCCTGCGGGCCCGTTGCCGCGGTAGCTGAACTCAACGTTGGTGGGCGGCAGGCAGTTTTCGTCGTTGCACGCGCCGTATTGCAGATAGCCGGTCACCTCGTAGGCGCCGCCCGTCAGGCGGATGCGTTGGGCGAAGACGGCTTCCCGTCCTTCAAAATACTTCACTTTCATCTGAAACAGCGGGTCCATCTTCTCCACCACCTTGCCGCGCGGCTCCAGCGCACCGGCCGTCTCGGCGCCCGTCAGGCGGTCGGTGTTGAACGTGGCGGCGATGGGCCCGCCTTCGGGCAGGTCGGTGGAGTAGACGTGCCATCCGGGGTCGATGGTGGCGGTGAAGACGATTTCGGCTTCGGTGGCCGACAGTTGCTTCCATTCGTGCTTGAACTTCACGGGTTCCTGAATCTGGGCTGCCGAGTGCAGGGCCAGGGCCAACCCGAGCAGGAAGCTGAGGATGAATCGGGTGTACATAAATGCGATGCTTGATGGTTGATTTTCAGGGGAGATGAGCCAAACCGAACCGCTGGCGGCGCACCGGCTGTCGGGGCACGGCGCACCGCCGTACGGGCTACGGTTCGGCGTTTGGTTGGTCAGTGTCCGACGCGGCCGCGGCTCTTGTCCGCCGTAGGGCCGGCCGTGTCGAAGGAGGGGGTGCTTAATAGTTCTGCGTCAGCGACGAGTTGTGCAACACGGCGTTTTGCGGGAAGGGGAACACCCACAGGGGCGAGTCCGGGCGGAGCGAGTACGTGCCGCCGTAGTCCGCGCCAAGGTCGCGGGTGATGGTTTCCGCATAGTCCGTCTCAGAGTTCCACCGCTTGCGGTCGCAGAAGTTGTCGAAGCAGCCGAGGAACTCCACGCGCTTGGCGTCTTGCAGCAGCTTCATGGCCTCGCGCTTGGTCAGCGACGCGGCCTGCGTGGCCAGCGGTTGGTAGTTTTCGATGCGCAGCGTCCGCACGCGGTCCACCTGTTGCAGTCCGGCGGCGATGTTGCCCGCCCGGATTTGGCACTCGGCGGCGAGGTAGTACATCGTCTCCGACCGGATGCCGAACAGGTTGTACTTGATGTCGCTCACCTGGCACTGGAGGCAGCCGTCGGGCAGCATCGGATAAGGCTCCTGCCAAGCCGGGGTGCCGGAGACGTTGTAATACTTGTTCACGTAATCGTCGGCACTGATCAGGGCGGCCACCTCGGGCGAGATGGTGATGCCGTAATAGTCACCCAGGTTCGAGTTGTCGCTCCAGATGATGTAGTAGTTGTTCTGCGCCGTCTCGTTCAGCGTCCATACGCCGCTGCTTGCCACCGTGCTGCGGTCTTCGAGGGTGTTGTTCACCTGCAGCGCCCGTGTGGCATACTGCAACGCCTCGTCGTAACGCTTCATCTGAAACAGCACCCGGGCGCGCACGCCGTAGCCGAAGTCCAGGCCGAAGCGGCAGGGGTCGCTGACGTGCGTCTGCACCAGGTTGGCCAGCACCTCGTCGCTGCAGTCGGCCAGGATGCGTTCGTACACCTCGGCCACCGTGCGCTTGGTCTTCTGCTCGCTCACGTCGGTGTTGTCCACGTAGGGCACGCCGCCCAACTGGCCGGCCGTCGACGCGTCGTACTGCTTGGCGTACATGTTGACCAGCAAGAAGTGGTACCAGGCACGCAGCACGCGCGCCTCGGCGATGATTTGGCGGCGTTTGACGTCGTCGCCCCCCGCATCGGGCGCCTTGGAGATGACCACGTTCATGTAGTTGATACTTTGGTAGAGGTTCTCGTACATGCTGCTCGAAGTGACCAGGTTTGCCCGGTCCACCGTCTCGTCGTAGGTGACGAGGGCATAGAGGATGCTGTTCGGGTTACTCAAATACTCCGGCAGGCCCTCCCACTTGCAGTACATGTTATTGCAGAGTATTTCGAACTCGTTGTCTTCCATGTACAGCTGGGGAACCTGGTTGAGCAAGGTTTCCAAATCGCTCAGCGAAGAGAGCGTCGTCTTGCCCAGCGGCACGATGTCCAGCTTGTCGTCGCAGGCGGTGCAGCACAATGCGGCTGCCAGCATCAGGGTGTGAAATATCTTTTTCGCTTTCATCTGTGTCATACGTTTTAAAGGTTAAAGAAAAGGCTCATCGTGTAGCTGCGCGGCACGCGGTTGTAGTTGGTGCCGGTGACGGGGTTCACCGCTTCGGGGTCCAGCCCCTTGCTGTTGCGCGCCCAGGTGCACACATTGTTTATCTGGAAGCGCAGGCGCAGGTCGTTCAGCCCGATGGCGCGGCACACGCGCTTGCTGAAGTCGTAGCCCAGCACGATGTTCCGCAGCTTGACGTATCCGGCGTGCTCCACGTTCGTGTGGCGGTAAACGGCGTCATCCATGTCGTTGTAATGAATCTGCATGTATCCGTTGGCCGGCACGTCGGTGTCCCCTTGCCAGTAGCGCAGGTAGTCCTTGGGGACGGAGGCGTCGCCGAAGGCGCCCTTGTAGCCCGCCGAGTTGCCGATGGTGGCCGTCCACACGTCGTTGTCCGTTCGCATGTAGTGTCC
The DNA here is from genome assembly GCA_019116045.1 of Candidatus Bacteroides merdipullorum. Classification (GTDB taxonomy): domain Bacteria; phylum Bacteroidota; class Bacteroidia; order Bacteroidales; family Bacteroidaceae; genus Bacteroides; species Bacteroides merdipullorum. The sequence goes on from DXCK01000062.1 coordinate 37,857, forward strand.
GCCGTAGAAGTTAAACATCGCGGAGAGGCTGAACCCGTTCCAAGTAATCTCCGGAGTGATAGCGCCGCTGATGGTCGGCGTGTACGTACCGGAGAACACAGCGTCTTCCACCGTGAACACACCGCTGCCGATGGATTCCGTGTGCACTTCGCCGTCCTTGTCCCTCCAGCCCACGAAGTAGGTGCCGTCCTGCTCGATAAGCCCCGCGTAGTCGATGGAGAAGAGCGAGTTGAGCGGATAGCCCTCGTGCAGCGCCATGCTCAGGTATTCCGAGCCCGACTCCGGATAGTGCGACACCTTCGTCACCTTGTTCTTGTTGTAGGCCAGGTTGAATCCGAGGTTTACGCCCCAGTCCTGCCTCTTGTGCGCCCGGAGGATTTCTCCTTGCAGTTGAAGTTCGACGCCCGTGTTCGTCATCTTCCCGTTGTTGATGGTTAGCGACGACCATCCGGTCGTAGGGTCAAGGTCGGTACTGGTCAGCAGGTCGCTGCCTTTCTTTCGATAGACATCCAGTGATCCATGCAGACGATAGTTCATCACGGCGAAGTCCAGACCGACGTTCCACGTGGCGGTCTTTTCCCAACGCAACTGATCGTTGGGCGGCGTGAGGAGCGAGCCGGTCAGTGCGCCATTGTAGCGGTTGGTGTCGAGGCTCGCCGTCAGATAGGACGACACGCTGGAGTCGATGTTACCCGTCAGACCGAAACTGGCGCGCAACTTCAGCACGTTAATCCAGTCGAGAGGCTTGAGGAACGCCTCGTTGTGGGCGTTCCAACTGGCACCCACCGACCAGAGCGGGCGTCCGCGGAACTTCGGGTCGGTTCCGAACAGGTCGGTCTTGTCCACGCGGTACGAACCGAACAGGCTGTAACGCCGGTCATACACATAGTTGGCCGTGAAGTAGTACGAGTAGTAGCGGTGCAGCACATCACTTGTGTCGAAATTGCTGGGCGCACCGAACACGGCATAGTCCGAGCCCAACACCCCGGTATAGGGATTGTTGATGAAGGCCCAGTCCGTCTGCAGATTGAGGTTGGTCTGCGTCTGGTGGTCATAGCCGTACTTCAGGTCGCTGTCCGTCGTGGTGTGCGTCTGGCGATACTCGAAGCCCGCCAGCACGTCGATGGCGTGTGCGCCGAACTCGCGGTTGTACTGCGTCTGGGCACGGAAGGTGTAGAACTGGCTCGAAGTGTTGTACGTCGAGAGCAGGTCGCCGTCGGGCACCGCGTGGTTCACCTGTGTGTTGGTCACCTGCATCATGCCCAGGTAAGGGTCGAACCAATCGGTGTTCGGGTCGTTGAAGGCGGCATCCCAGTCGAAGTTCGGGTCTTGCACCCACTCCGTCACGCTCTGCGCCGTGGTGTAGAGGTTGTAGAGGCTCCGCATGTAGTGCGACTCGTTGTTATAGCGCGTCTGCGAGCGCGAATTGATGTCCTCGTACTGAAACTGTGCCTGGGCCGTCCAACCCTTGACGGGCAGGTGGAACAGCGTTTTCACATGGGTGCGCACGTTCGTGTAGCGGTACTTATTGAAGTTGTAGTTCATCTCCTCCGCAAAGTTGTAGGTGGGATCCTTCAGGGCATAGATGGAGTTGCTGAAGGGCTCTTCGCCCGGATAGACATCGGCCTCCATGCGGCTCAAGTTTCCCGAGCCGTCGGCGGCGTACATGCTTTCGTAGGCTGAGAACGAGTTCATGCCGTCGTAACTACTCGTAGCGTGCGTCTTCGAACGGTTGTTCAGCACATTGACGCCAAAGGACAGGTCCCACCACTTGTTCACTTTCAGGTCGCCGTTGTAGCTGAAGGAGAGCGAGTTTCCATACTCGCGCTGCACGCCCTGGTTATCTCCGCGGTAGTTGATGGCGATGCTCGAGCTGAGCGACTTGCCTTTGACGCGGATGCCCAGGTTATACTGGTGGGTGATTTGGGTGCGGTCGTGCGCGTCCTGCCATTCTTTGCGGTAGTCGTTCCGAGCCCAGCGTTCGAGTGTAGCGTTCAGGTCAGCGTCGCTCAGTGTTCCCTGGTAGTTTTGTAGCAGCAAACGCATTACTTGCGACTGGCTAAAGACGCGCCCGCCGTTGTAGTAGTCCAGCTGTTGCTGAATCAGGTTCGGGTCTTCCTGCAGCATGGCGTTGAAGTTGTATTTCTCCAACTGGATGATGTCGGCGGCCGAAGCCCAGTTGAAGTTGCCGTACCGTTGCTTCTCGCTGACGACGAGGTCGGCGTTGAAGTCGATGGAGACGCGCTCTTCCTTGGCCCGCTTGGTGGAGATGACGATGACGCCGTTCGAGGCGCGTGCGCCATAGATGGCTGCTGCGGCGGCATCCTTCAGCACGGTGATGTTGTCGATGTCGTAGGGATTGACGCTCTCGATGCCGCCTTCGATGGGCAGGCCGTCGACCACCACCAGCGGGCTTGTGCGGGCGTTGAACGTGCCGACGCCGCGGATGGTGATGGCGTCCTCACCGGTGGCGTAGCGGTCGGTGGTGACGGTGACCAAGCCGGGAATCTTGCCCTCAAGGTTGGCCGTTATGTCGCCCGTGTAGCGTTTGTCCATCTCCTTCGAGGTGAGGCTCTGGAAGGCGCCCGTGGCGTTCTCGCGCTTGATGTTCTGATAGCCCGTCACGATGACCTCGTCCATCAGCGTCACGTCCGGTTGCAGGACGACGCGGACGTACTTGGTGTCGTTCGTCAGCGGGAGGCGGGCGCTTTTCATGCCTACGTAGGAGATGAGGAGCACCGGCTCTCCGCCCTCGGCTATGATGGAGAAGTTGCCGTCGGCGTCGGTGATGACGCCTATCTGCGTGCCCTCGATGCGCACGGAGGCGCCGGGCAGGGGCTCTTCGTTCTCATCGAGGACGGTGCCCACGACGCTCTTCTTTTCGATGTCTTGCACTTCTTGCACCACCGTCTTGTGCGGACGGGGCTGTTGCGCCGTGGCCGGCAGACTGCCTGCTGCGGCGAACAGTCCGAGCAGGAGATAGGCTAAAGGTTTCGTCTTTTTGTTCATGGAAAGTTTGTTTTTTCCGGTTAATATAATAGGTAAATGTGCTGAGGCAGCCGCGGCGTGGCGAGGTCAGCGGGCCAGCGCGGCGTCGATGACGCTCTTGATGTCTTTGTCCGAAGGCCGGGCGGCGTTGACGTGGATGATGCGCCCGTCGCGTCCCACGATGAGGAAGCGCGGGATGGCGTTGATGCCCATGCGGTCGAGGAACTGCCTTCCGCTGATTTTCTCGAAGATGTAGTTCGGCCATCCGGGTTGGTCTTTGTCCACTTTGGCCTGCCAAGCACTTACATTATCGTCTTGGGAGATGCTCACGAAGACGATGCGCGAGTCGGACTTGTACTGTTTCCACACTTTTTCGAAGTAGGGAATCTCGCGGCAGCAGGGGGCGCACCAGGTGGCCCAGAAGTCGATGTAGGCCACTTTGCCTTGGATGACCTCGTTCAGTGTGGTGCGCGTTCCGTCGCGGGCAATGAGGGTGGGGTCGGAAGGCAGGGTGTCGCCGTCTTTAATCTGGTTGGCGCGTTCGGCCAGGCGGCGTTCGATGTCCTCGGCGATAAAGGGTGCCTTGGCCAGTTGCGGGGCGATGGCGGTGCGGAAGGCCGTGATGTCGCTGTCCGAGGGTTCGTACATGAAGAACATGGTGGTGAGCGTGTTGTAGAGGCTGTGCTTGTTTCCTTCGTTGGTCAGGGCGCTGTCGACGGCGTTAATCTGAGCGGTGAAGAAGGTGGTGAGGTCTATCATCCGTCCCATGTTTGGGGTCAGGTTGGCCTGGTTGTACCAGTAGTTGATGAGGCCGCTGAGGCGTGTCTCGTCTGCATTGGGGTCGATGGTGGCCAGCAGTGAGTCGGCCTGCGCCTCGTTGTCGGCCTGGTTCATCATCCTGTCCAGGGAGAGGATTTGCAGGGTGTAGTACTTGTGCGTGGCGTCGGCCAGGCGTTGGTAGCGTGCGCGGGCCTCGGGGTTGCTGACGGCTTCGACGGCTTTCTGCGTCCGTTCGTAGGCTTGTTGCAAGTTGGTGTTCCACTCGTCGAGCTGGAAGGGATGGTCGGGTGTGGGCTTGAACGTCCAGGGCGAGAACGACTGGTAGAGGGTGTTGTTGAAGCGGCAACGGTCGAGGTTGTCGCCCGTGAAGGTGGCCCGGGTGCCGTCGATGTCGACGTGCGTCGAGCAGCCTTGCTTGACGAAAGCGCCGTAGATGTCTTGTCCGACATAGATGACGAGGTCGGCCTCGCCCGCTTTCAGCACGGGGTTGTAGGTGAAGGCTCCGGTCGAGTCGGTGGTCAGTTCTGTCACGATGTTCTCGCCTTCGTAGTCGTAGACGAGGGCCAGCTCGGTGGGTTCCGTTACGTTGATTTTTCCCTCCAGCAGCGGGGCGTCGGCTTTGGGGGTGCAACTGTGCATGAACAGTGCCGACAGGGCGACGAGGCCGAGCGGCTTGAAGCAGTCTGTAATGAATGTGTGCATGTCTCGATTGATTTTTGGTTCAACTTTTTCTTTCGGCAAAGGAAAGTAAAAATACCGTAAAATCAATCGCTTATCTTTTTCTGATTCGTCAATTTGACGGATGAGGAAAAAAGAACGGGCGTTATCTGCCCTTCAACTGCGAGCGGTAGCGGGCGGGCGTCATGCCGGTGGAGGCCTGGAAGGTGTTGTAGAAAGTGGAGAGCGAGTTGAAGCCGACGTCGGTGGCGATTTGTTTCAGCGGTTTGTTGGTCTTCGGGTCGGAGATTTCCGCGATGGCTTGGCGGATGCGGTATTCGCTGAGCAACTGGCTGAAGGTCTTCCCCGTGATGTCGTTGATGGCCTTGGAGAGATAGGTGCGGTTCGTGTCCAGGCGTTCGGCCACGGCGGCGATGGTGAGCGACGGGTCGGTGAAGAGCTTGTGCTCCAGCATTTGCACCGTGAAGCGGTTCATCAGGTCTTGCAGTTTGTCGATGGGTACGGGGCTGGGGTGTCCCGCCTGGCGCAGTTGCTCTATCTGCGCCAGCAGCATCTGTTCGTGCTGCATGTACTCGTGGTTTTGCGAGACGATGGCGCGGTAGAGGCGGTTCTTCTTGCGGTAGAAGAAGTAAGTGAGCGCCAGTGCCAGTGCGACGGCCACCAGCGTGCCGCTCAGCACGGCAATCTTGTAGCGGTTGTCCAGGATGACGACTTGTTGTTCGCTGATGCGCTGCTCGCGCGAGTAGATGTCGTGCTTGATGCGTGCTTCCTGCATGGCGCGTTCGCGCACCTCGTCGAACAGGCGGTTCTGGTAGTCCATGTATTCCAGTGCGCGGTCCAGCGCTTGTTCGGTCTGTCCGGCCTCGCGGTAGCTCAGCGCCAGCTCTTTGAGCAACTGTGCTTTGTGTATGGGCACGCCGCTGTCTTCGATGTGCCTCAGTCCGTATTCCAGCACGCGGGTGGCGGCGTCGGCATGGTTGTCGGTGCGCAGCAGGGCGGCATACTTCAGGTAAATCATCGTGATGGTAGAGGCCGACGCGCTGGGGAAACTCTCCATGGCGCGGGCGTAGTATTCGTAGGCCTTGCCCGTTTCGCCGAGCTTTTCGTAGTATTGGGCTTTCAGCAGGTAGATGTCCGCCTTCATGCCGAACCCCTGGGAAGCGTGCATCTGTTCGAGCGCTTCGATGGCGATGCGGGCGTGGGGCAGGTCGCTGGCGGCCAGGTAGTAGAAGGCCGAGTTGAAGGTGGCGTAGAACAGCGGGATGGGCTCTTTGATCTCTTGGGCAATGCGTACGGCCTCTTCGGCATATTTGAGTCCGGAGGGGTCTTCGCGCATGAAGTAGCCGCCCGAGATGTTGGACAGAATCATGGCATACAGCCTGCGGTTGTCCACGCGCTTCGCTTCGTCCAGCGCTTGAAAGTAGTAGGAGATGGCCGAATAGACGTCGTCGTTGACGAACATCGAATAGTTGCCGAAGCCGTTCAGAACGCGCATCAGCGCTTCGTGGTCTTCGAACCGTTCGGCCAGTGCGCGCGCCGTCTCCAGATGAGTGTACGTTTCCGTGCCCGGGTCAGACTCGATGCCTGCCAGTCCCAGGATGAGGTGGCCGTAGAGCAGGCTGAAGCGGCGGTCGTCGGTGCGTTCGGCCAGTCGGAACAGTTGCCTGGCATAGCTGCGGGCCCGGTCGAGGCGGTTGTGGCTGAGGCAGTCGAAGGCGGCGGCGCGCAGGGCCTCCTTGTCTTCGGACAGGGTGTCGGTCTCGGCCGTGTCGGGCGGTGCCGAGGCAAGCAGGGCGGCCGTCGGCAGCAGCAGGCAAAGCAGAAGTATCTTAATGAAGCGCATGGGCTGTATGTGCTGACAAAAGAACGTTAATCGGGGGCGAAGTAAAGAAAATTATTTGAAACGGACAAATTCCGGCGGCATTTTGATGTGGATTCCGTCGAGGCGCACCGTGGCTTTTCCTCTTCCGCATGGCAGGTGTGCTTCTTGCGCACGACGGCCGCGCTTCTTGCGCACAGCGGCCGCGGCTCTTGCCCGGTCAGTCGAAACGGACGTAGGGAGCCAGCCGCTTGAGGTCGGTTTCGCTGAACTCGTCGAAGAGGGCCAGGGCGTGCAGCTTGTCCAGCGAGCCGTTCTTTTGCCTGTATTCGCAGATGGCCTTGGCCTGGGGGAAATTCAGGTACGGGTGCCGCGACAGGGCGTTCAGGCTTGCGGTGTTCAGGTTGATGCGGCAGATGGCGGCGGTGTCTATGTAGAACCAGAGTCGCAGCCGCTCAGGGTTCAGGTTGATTTCCTTCAACTGTTCCAGGTCGTGGAAACCTCCCAAGCGCTGCCGGTAGCGGGCGATGCGGCGGGCGATGGCACTGCCGATGCCGGGGATTCTCTTGAGCTCGGAGGTGTCCGCGCGGTTCAGGTCGACCACGGTTCCTGCGGGGTATTTGTAGGGTTTCGTCACGTGGCCGCCGGGGCTGTCTGCCCACAACGGCTGCATCCTTGGGCGGAGCGTGTCGGCGGGGGGTATGTGCAGGTAGGGGCGCAAGGCCTTGTATTGTTCGTCCGTCAGCCCGTATATCCGCCGGAAGTCTTCGTCCTGTCGGAAGCGTCCGCCCTTCTCGCGGTAGCGCACGATGCTTTGCACCACCCATCCCGGCAGGCCCAGGCGGCGCAGCGTCGCGCTGTCCGCGCGGTTGGGGTCGAAGGGGAAGGGGCGGAGCGTAGGCTCCGGATGCGGGGCACCGGGCAGGCCGTCGGCATGGAAATCGGCGTCGGATTGGTCGGTGGTCGCTTCCTGTTGCAGTGTGGCGTGGAATTTTTGGTATGCTTCCAAGGTGGCGGCTGTCGGTTCGTCGGCAGGGTCGGCTCGTCGCCCGAGCCTTGGGCCGATGAGCACGACGGCCAGGATGAGCAGGCAGAGCAGCAAGAGTCCCCGTTGCGTTTGCGACGAGAAGAAAGGCAGGTGGCGCAGCGGGTTTTTCATGGCGGGGGAGGACTGGGGTTGATGATGCGCAAATGTAGGAAAAAACGCGGAAAGCGCCAAAAGAATCGGCCCGATATCTGTGCGGCGGATGTACGGAAGGCGCTCAGCCCAGCAGGGCGCGGATTTCGGCGGCGTCGCGGTGCAGTTGTGCCACCAGCTCGTCCAGCGAGCCGAACCGGCGCTCGGCGCGGATGCGTTGCACGAAGCTCAGCCGCAGCGGCTGTTGGTAGATGTCGCGGTCGAAGTCAAAGATGTGCACCTCGATGCTGCGGTCGTCGCCGTTGTCCAGCGTGGGGCGGCGTCCGATGTTCAGCATCCCGCCGTGACTTTCGCCGCCAATTTCCACCCTTACGGCGTACACTCCGTTGGCCGGCACCAGCTTGTCCGGATGATCGGGCAGAAGGTTGGCCGTGGGATAGCCGAGGCGATGCCCCACGCGGTGTCCGCTCACCACCGTGCCGCCCACGTTGTAGGCATAGCCCAGGCAGCGGTTGGCCTCCGCCACGTCGCCGTCCGACAGCAGGCGGCGCACCAGCGACGAGCTGACGGCCGTCCCGTCCGGCAGGCGGAAAGCCTCGGCGGGCAGCACCTCGATGCCCAGCTCGCGGCCGTAGCGCACGTAGTCGTCAAACCCCTCGCTGCGGTTGTGGCCGAAGCGGTGGTCGTAGCCGATGAGCAGTCCTCCGATGCGGTAGCGGTGCTTCAGCACTTCCATGAAGTCGCGTGCCGAGAGTGTGGCCAGGTGTGCCGTGAAGTCCAGCAAGAGGCATTGTTCGACCCCCGTCTGCTCCAGCCGTTGCAGCTTCTCGGCCGGCGTGGTGAGCAGGCGCGGGTGGTATTCGCCCTGCAACACCTGGCGCGGGTGCGTGGGAAAGGTGATGACGGTCGAGGCCAATCCCCGGGCAGCCGCCTCGCGCTCCACCTGGCGGATGAGGAAGCAGTGCCCGCAGTGCACGCCGTCGAAGAACCCTATGGTGGCCATTCCCGGCCTGTTATTGGAACAGATGTCTCCAATCCTCATGGGCTTGCGGTGTATAGGTATGGATGCCCAGCGCTTGTGCGCTCTGGCAGTTAGTCTCCGAGTCATCCAGGAACAGTGTTTCTTCGGGACGGATGTCGGCGTCTGCCAGCACGGCCCGGAAAATCTCGGTGTCGGGCTTGACCATTTTCATTTGGTAGGACAGGTAGATGCGGTCGAAGTAGTCCTCCACCTGGTGTCCTGCGGCCCGGAAAGCCGTGGCGCAGGCGTAGTCCCAGTGTATGGCGTTGGTGTTGCTCAGCAGGCAGAGGCGGTAGCGTTTGCGCAGCTCCAGCAGGAAGTCCAGCTTGTAGACGGGGATGGTGCCCAGGAAGCTGTTCCATGCCTTGTCGATGTCGGCATCGTCCAGCGGCGTGCCGGCCAGGCTGCGGATGCGGTCGCGGAAGTCAGCATCCGTAATCAGCCCCTTCTCGTGCAGTTGGAAGAAGCCCTGCTGCTGGCAGTCGTGCAACAGCCCGTCCACACCGTGCAGGCCCAACTGGCGGAACTGCTCGATGCAGCGGCGGCGGTCGAGGTCAATCAGCACGCCGCCGAAGTCTATCAGAATGTTCTTGATGTTTCCTTCCATGCCTCTTTGCTTATTTTTGTCTCAGGCGTTTCACCAGGCGGAACACTTCGCCCACCCAGAGCACCACCGACGTGCTGGCGATAATCAGGAACCACGTCTGCCCGTCGAGCGGTTCGGTGCGGAACACCTTGCCGCCGAAGGTGACGATGATGAACTGCCCTACCAGGATGATGAGCGCCACGCTGAGCATGCCCAGCGCATGGCCGGCGTCCTTGAATATAGAGTGGTTCGTGCCGAACACGCTTGCGTTGAACAGGTTCCAGAACTGAAGCATGACGAAGACGGTGAAGAAGATGGTGAGGTAGCGTATGCTCATCTCGCCGTCGGCCTGCACCCCTCCGGGCAGTTGCTTGAAGTAGAACAGCATCCCCATCAGTATGGCCAGGAAGGCTATCCCTACCCCGAAGATGTTGTTGCGCATGGCCGGCGTGATGATGAAGTCCGAACGCTTGCGGGGCTTCTCGTTCATCACGTCCATGCTGGGCGAGATAGAGGCCAGTGCCATCGCCGCGAAGGTATCCATGATGAGGTTCACCCAAAGCATCTGCGTGACGGTGAGTGGCAACGATGTTCCAAAGAAAGCACCCAACAGCACACTGAGCAGGGCCACTACGTTTATAGTAAGCTGGAAGACGATGAAGCGCTGGATGTTCTTGTACAGCGAGCGTCCCCACATGACGGCCGTCGCGATGCTGTGGAACGAGTCGTCCAGCAGGGTGATGTCGCTGGCCTCTTTGGCGACGGATGTTCCCGTACCCATCGACA
>DXCK01000063.1 GCA_019116045.1 Candidatus Bacteroides merdipullorum
GCTACGAAGGAAGCTATCTGCGCTGCCATGAAGGAAGCTGCTGAAGGCGAACTGAAGGGCGTACTGGGCTACACGGAAGATGCAGTGGTTTCTTCTGACTTCCTGGGCTGCACGCTGACTTCTATCTTCGATGCTAACGCAGGCGTTTACCTGACCGACACATTCGTTAAGGTCGTTTCTTGGTACGACAACGAAATCGGTTACTCCAACAAGGTGCTCGACCTGATTGCTCACATGGCTTCGGTTAACTGCTAATTGACAGTTAGAAAACCTTAAAGAAAGGGCGGCTCCCGTTGGAGTCGTCCTTTTTTTGTATATTTGCGGGTTGAATACAACAACGATAAAAGACTGAAGATGAAAACAAACGATACATTGGCACACAATCCATTCCTCGCCCCTTTCGGCACTCCGCACGACACCGTGCCCTTCGACCGCATCCGCACCGAACATTACGAACCGGCCCTGCGCGAAGGCATCCGACGCCAACTGGCAGAAATAGAAGCCATTACCTCCAATCCCGACGAACCGACGTTCGGCAACACCATCGAAGCCTACGAACACTCGGGCCGGCTGCTTGAAACCGTGAGCAACGTCTTCGGCAACCTGCACAGCGCCGAAACCAACGACGAGATGGAGCAACTGGCACAAGTGCTAATGCCTCTGCTGAGCGAACACAGCAACAATATCAGCCTCAACCCGCAACTCTTTGCCCGCATCAAGCACGTCTACGAGCACACCGACCGCAACAGCCTTACCACCGAGCAGCAGACCTTGCTCGAAGAAACCTACCAGGGCTTTGTCCGCCACGGCGCCGACCTGCAAGGCGAGGCACGCGACCGCTACCGCGAATTATGCCAAGAGCTGAGCCTGCTGACCTTGAAATTCAGCGAAAACAACCTGAAAGGAACCAACGATTATCAACTGGTGCTGACCGACCGCAACCAATTGGCCGGATTGCCAGACAGCGTTGTCGAAGCCGCCGCTGAGACCACCCGCGAAAAAGGCCTCGCCGAAGGTTGGACGTTCACCCTTCAGGCTCCCAGCTACGTACCCTTCATGCAATATGCCGATAACCGCGACCTGCGCCACAAACTCTACCTGGCCTACAACACCAAGTGCACACATCCGGACAACGGGTATAGCAACCTGGACATTGTAAAGCAGATTGCCAACGACCACCTGGAATTGGCCCGGCTGATGGGCTACCGCGACTACGCCGACTATGTGCTGAGACACCGCATGGCACAAGACAGCACACACGTATACCGCCTCCTGGAGCAACTGCTCGAGGCCTATACACCTGCCGCCCGCCGCGAGGTAGCCGAAGTAGAAGCCTTGGCCCGCGAACTGGAAGGAGATGACTTCATCCTGATGCCCTGGGACTGGAGCTACTACTCGCAGAAACTGAAAGACCGCAAATACAGCCTGAACGACGAGATGCTTCGCCCCTATTTCGAGCTGAGCCGCGTCAAGGAAGGCGTATTCGGACTGGCCACACGCCTCTACGGACTCACCTTCCGCAAGAATCCCGACATCCCCGTCTACCACAAAGACGTAGACGCCTACGAGGTGTTCGACCGCGACGGCTCGTTCCTGGCCGTATTCTACGCCGACTTCCACCCCCGCGCCGGCAAACGCTCGGGAGCTTGGATGACCTCATACAAAGGTCAATGGATAGACCCGCAGACGGGTGAGAACAGCCGTCCGCATGTGTCCATCGTCATGAACTTCACCAAACCCACGCAAGACAAACCGGCCCTGCTGACTTTCAGCGAAGTGGAAACCTTCTTGCATGAGTTCGGCCACAGCCTGCACGGCATGCTGGCCAATACCACTTACGAGAGCCTAAGCGGCACCAACGTCTATTGGGATTTCGTAGAGCTCCCCTCACAATTCATGGAGAACTTCGCCACGCAAAAGGAGTTCCTCCACACCTTCGCCCGCCATTACCAGACGAACGAACCGATTCCCGACGAATTGGTGCAGCGCATCAAAGACTCGGCCAACTTCAACGTGGCCTACGCCTGCCTGCGCCAAGTCAGCTTCGGATTGCTGGACATGGCCTGGTACACCCGCACCGAGCCATTCGAAGGCGATGTGGAGGCATACGAAAAACAGGCTTGGGCACAGGCACAAGTGCTCCCCTCCGTCCCCGGCACATGTATGAGTGTACAATTCTCACACATCTTCGCCGGAGGCTACTCGGCCGGATATTACAGCTACAAATGGGCCGAAGTGCTGGACGCCGACGCTTTCGCCTTGTTTCAACAGAAAGGCATCTTCAGTCCTGAAGCGGCAGCCTCATTCCGCGACAACATCCTGTCGAAAGGTGGGACGGAGCATCCCATGACGCTCTACAAGCGCTTCCGAGGACAAGAACCCACCATCGACGCATTACTCATCAGAAACGGAATAAAAAAGGAAAAATAAAGAACAAGGAACAATGAAGCTATACAAGAAACTGACATTCCTGTTGCTTGCCCTGCTGCCTCTGCTGGGTGGCTGCGACAACGGAGACGACGTGATAGAAATCTTCACAGGAAAGACATGGAAACTAAATGTTATCTCACTGGACGGCCAAGGTGACTGGTTCGACTTCTGGAACGGAGACTCTCAGGCCAGGCAAACCAGCATGAACTTGCGCGGTTCAAACAGTTCGGCAACCTTCACCATCACTTTCAACGGCAGCGACACCGGCGAAGTGACAGGCGGAGACTTCAGAGCACAGGGTGCCAACCGCTCGTTCACGGGCACCTGGAGTGCAGACGGCTCTTCGCACACATTGACTCTGACCAACATAAACGGCACCGGCAACCGAGAGACAGACGTGCTGGCACAGGCCTTTGAGACTGGTCTGCGCAACGTCGTCCGTTACAGCGGCGACAGCCAGAACCTCTATATCTACTACGAAGACGGGCAGACCACCAAACGAATGGCTTTCCAACCGCAATAACCCTTTTTCACACGCCAAAGTCATGGACAACGAATCAGCCAAAGCCAAACAAGAGGCACTGGACAAGCGATACATCCGCATGGCAGCCATCTGGGCGGAGAACTCCTACTGCAAGCGGCGACAAGTCGGTGCCCTTATCGTGAAAGACAAGATGATTATCTCCGACGGCTACAACGGCACGCCCGCCGGCTTCGAGAACGTATGCGAGGACGAGCACAACCTGACCAAGCCCTACGTGCTGCATGCCGAAGCCAATGCCATCACCAAGATTGCCCGCTCGAACAACAGCAGCGACGGTGCCACGATGTACGTCACCGCCTCACCGTGTATCGAATGTGCCAAACTCATCATCCAGGCCGGCATCAAGCGCGTGGTCTATTCCGAAAAATACCGCCTGGAGGACGGCATCGAGCTGCTGAAACGCGCCCACATCGAAGTGGTGTACCAGCCCGCAACCGAGCAACAACCATAAACCAGAAACATCAAACAAAAACATGATATGAGCAACAAGAATACTTTCCGCTTCACCCCACTCATCATTGCTGTCAGCGTGGTGTTGGGCATCCTTATCGGGACATTCTATGCCAAGCACTATGGAGGCAACAAACTGGGCATCATCAACGCCTCATCCAACAAGTTGAACGCGCTGCTGCACGTCATCGAAAACCAATACGTAGACACCGTAGACATGACGGAACTGGTGGAAAACACCATGCCGCAGATATTGGCCGAGCTGGACCCGCACTCCACCTACATCCCCGCCAAAGACCTGGCAGAAGTCAACTCGGAACTGGAGGGAAGCTTCAGCGGCGTGGGCATACAGTTCACCATCCTGCAAGACACCATCCACGTGAATAGCATCGTGCCCGGCGGCCCGGCCGAAAAGGTGGGCATGCTGGCAGGCGACCGTATCGTGACGGTAGACGACAGCCTGTTCGTGGGCAAGGACCTGACCAACGAACGTGCCCTGCGCACACTGAAGGGTCCCAAAGGCAGTGAAGTGCGACTGGGCGTGAAACGTGCCACGGAGAAGGAGCTGCTGCACTTCACCATCGTACGCGGAGATATCCCGCAAAACACCATCGACGCCGCCTACATGCTGAGCGACGACTACGGCTACATACAGGTCAGCAAGTTCGGGCGCACCACACACGTGGAACTGCTGAACGCCATCGCCCAACTGACCCATAAAGGCTGTAAGGGCTTTATCATCGACCTGCGCGACAACACGGGTGGATACATGGACGCCGCTACGCGCATGGTGAACGAGTTCCTGCCGGCCAACAAGCTCATTGTTTATGCCGAAGGCCGCAAATACCCACGTTGGGAAGACTATGCCGACGGAACGGGCAGTTGCCAGCAGACGCCACTGGTGGTGCTTATCAACGAAGGGTCGGCCTCGGCCAGCGAAATCTTTGCCGGAGCCATCCAGGACAACGACCGCGGCACCATCATAGGCCGCCGCTCGTTCGGCAAGGGACTGGTACAGCAACCCATAGACTTCAGCGACGGCTCGGGCATCCGGCTCACCATAGCCCGCTACTACACGCCTTCGGGACGGTGCATCCAACGCCCGTATGACAGCGGAGACAATACGGCCTACGAGATGGATTGGCTGCATCGCTACGAGCACGGTGAATTTTTCTCGGAAGACAGCATCAAGCTGAACAAGGACGAACAGTTCTTCACCGGGCTGGGACGCCCCGTCTATGGCGGAGGAGGCATCATGCCGGACATCTTCGTGCCGCAAGACACCACGGGCGTCACGTCGTGGCTCATCGAAGTGAACAACAAAGGCATTATCCTCCAATACAGCTTCGAATACACCGACAAGAACCGCGCCAAGCTGAACGAATATACCACCGCAGAAGACCTGCACGCTTATCTGCAAAAGCAAAACCTGGTGCAACAGTTTGTACGCTACGCCGACCAGAAGGGCGTCAAACGCCGCAACCTGCTGATACAGAAGTCACGCAAGCTGTTGGAGCGCAACCTTTACGCCTCCATCATCTACAACATGCTGGGACGGGAGGAATACATCCGCTTTGTCAACCAGAGCGACGCCACCGTGCAGAAAGCCCTCGACGTGCTGAAGAAAGGAGAAGCCTTCCCCAAGGCACCGGAAACGCCCGTAAACGCAGAAGAGAACGATGCTGACGAAGACAGAATTGCGCAAGGAGATTTCTTTACGGAAGACCCGTCACAGTTCTTCCGCCTGGCGCGCACGACAAGCTGCTGAAGCCTGGCAACGGGTCGTGGCACACCCGCGTTGGCAGGAAGCCCGCACGGTGCTGCTCTACCACTCGCTGCCCGACGAGCCGGACACGCACGCCTTCGTCCGCCAGTGGGCAGGGGAAAAACGCATCCTGCTGCCCGTTGTCGTGGGCGACGACCTGGAACTGCGTGTCTACACAGATGACGGCAGTCTTCGGACTGGGGCCTTCCACATCGCCGAACCCACGGGCAAAGCCTTCACAGACTATGCGGCCATCGACCTGGCCATCGTTCCAGGCGTGGCCTTCGACCGCGAAGGCAACCGGTTGGGACGCGGCAAGGGATATTACGACCGTCTGCTACCTCGCCTGAAGGCTTACAAAATAGGGCTGTGCTTCCCCTTCCAAGTGGTGGAGAGCATCCCGGCCGAGGCGCACGACGTGCGGATGGACGAAATCATCTGCGGCGGAGAATAAGCTGCCGGAATTGAGACAAGAACGATTATTCAGGATAAATACAACGAAACATGAAAACAAACTATCACACCCATACCACGCGGTGCCTGCACGCCACAGGCAGCGACGAAGCTTACGTGAAGAGTGCCCTGAAGGGCGGCTACGAGGTGCTGGGCTTTTCAGACCACACGCCGTGGAAATATCATACCAACTATGTGGCCGACATGCGCATGCTGCCCGACCAACTGCCGGACTATGTGGAAAGCCTGCGCGCCCTGCGCGAGAAGTACAGCGGACAGATTGACATCAAAATCGGCCTGGAATGTGAGTATTTCCCCGAGTACATGCATTGGCTGAAGGAACAGGTGAAGAAGTATGAGCTGGACTACGTCATCTTCGGCAACCACTTCTACCACACCGACGAGAAATTCCCTTACTTCGGCCACCACTGCGACTCGCGCGACATGCTCGACCTGTATGAAGAAAGTGCCATCGAAGGCATGGAGACGGGGGTATATTGCTGCCTGGCCCACCCCGACTTGTTCATGCGCTCGTATCCCCAGTGGGACCGCCACTGCACGCTGGTAGCCCGACACATCTGCCGCACGGCTGCCCGGCTGGGCATCCCGCTGGAATACAACACCGGCTACCAAGCCTACAACGAAGCGCACGGGCTGGAGACGTATCCTTGCCCCGAGTTCTGGCACATCGCTGCCAACGAGGGCTGCACCGCCATCGTCGGGCTGGACGCCCACAACAATGCCGACCTGGAAGACCCGACCTACTACGACCGGGCGCTGCAAACGCTGAAGGAACTGAAGATGAAGGTGACGGACACCCTGCGGATGAACCAGTGGTAGGCTGTTCAGCGGAAGACGATGTTCGTTATCACCTGCGCGCCGACGTGCCGGTTCAGGTTACGCACCAGCAGGTCGCGCCCCATCATCAGCTCTTGCCGCAGGACGGACGAGGTGAGGTGTACGTAGAGCGTCTGGTTGCGCACGAACAGGCCGTCGGTGTACGAAGCAATGGCCGGCCCCACCACCTCGGGCCAGGCATTGACCAGGCGGCGTTCGTTCAGGGGCGACTCCAGGCTCTCCTGCCGCAAGTAGGCACGGATGAGCTGGCCGATGCTCTGGGCGTCGTTGCGCTTCATGCCGCCCCTCCTTCCCCTTCGGCCGCTTCGGCCACCCGTCCTTGCTCGACGCAGAATATCTTATAATCCCCGCCCACTCCCTGCAGGATGCGGTCCAGGTGGCTGCGGTTGGTATCGGTGATGAAGATTTGCCCGAAGCCGTCGCCCGCCACCAGCTTGATGATTTGCTCCACGCGCCGGGCGTCGAGCTTGTCAAACAGGTCGTCCAGCAACAGCAGCGGCACGGTGCCCGCCGTGCGCTTCAGGAAGTCGAACTGCGCCAGCTTCAGCGCCACCAGGTACGTCTTGTTCTGCCCCTGCGACCCTTCCTTCTTGATGGGATAGTCACCCAGAAGCATGTTCAGCTCGTCCTTGTGTATGCCCCGCAGCGAATAGCCCATGATTCGGTCGCGCTCGCGGCTCTCACGCAACAGCCCCAACAGGTTGCCCCGCGCGGCATGCGACTCGTACGACAGGCCGACCTGCTCTTTGTCCTGGGAAATGAAGGAATAGAACGACTGGAAGATAGGGATGAACTCGCTGATGAAAGCCTCGCGCTTGCGATAGACCACCTCGCCGGTCTGCGCCATCATCTCCTCCCAGACGTCGAACAAGCCGTCTTCCACCGGCTGCTCACTTTTCAGCAAGACGTTGCGCTGCGCCAGCGCCTTGTTGTAGCGGATGAGGGCGTTGAGATACTCTTTGTCATACTGCGATATGACCACGTCCATGAAGCGGCGGCGACCGTCGCTACCTCCTGCAATCAGCTCGGCATCGGCCGGCGAGACCATCACCAGGGGGATGAACCCGATGTGGTCCGACAGGCGCGTGTACTCCTTCTTGTTGCGCTTGAACTGCTTCTTCTGCCGCCGCTTCATGCCGCAGTAGATTTCCTCGGGCGTGCCGTCGGCAGCCTGGTAGAAGCCCTGGATCATGAAGAAATTGGCCTCGTGCAAGATGTTTTGCGAGTCGACAGGATTGCCCGCGCTCTTGCAGAACGACAGGTAATAGACGGCATCCAGCAGGTTGGTCTTCCCCATGCCGTTCTGCCCGAAAAAGCAGTTCAGCTTGGGCGAAAAGCTCAGCTCCACCTGCTCCAAGTTCTTATAATTAAGGATAGATATGCGATTCAGTATCATAGTTGTTATATGCAGTTGACCCCGGAGAAGACCCCGCCTCCAACCCGTCTCACACCACGCGCCGCCCCCTGTGCGAAAGCACCGCGCCCCGTGTGCGGACGGAGAACGACCGCCACGCACAACGGCCCGGCAACAGTTTCCTCCCTTTATAAAGCGCAAAAGTAGAAAGATTTTCGCTGTTTTCTATCCGACAACCGAAAAAAGATGCCCCCAAATTTCGCTCGTACTGAGAAAAGAACTAATTTTGCGGGTCGAAAACCAACGTACAAGAAAGAATAATAACAAAAAGAATACATAACAATGGCTGAACAAAAGAAGACCAACGAAGCCCTCAACGTGGAAGAAGCACTGACACAGTCCGAGGCATTTCTTATCAAAAACAAAAAGACCATCATCGGCGCCGTAGTGGCCATCATCGTCATCGTGGCCGGCGTGTCGATGTACAAACACCTCTATGCCGCCCCGCGCGAGGAAAAGGCACAGGCCGCCCTGTTCAAAGGACAGGAATACTTCGAGGCCGGCCAATTTGAACAAGCGCTGAACGGCGACAGCATCGGTTACGAAGGCTTCGCCAAGGTGGCCGACGAATTTAGCGGTACCAAGGCTGCCAACCTGGCACAAGCCTACATGGGCATCTGCTACGCCAAGATGGGACAGAACGAACAAGCCATCGAAGCCCTGAACCAGTTCGACGGCAACGACCAGATGGTGGCACCTGCCATCAAAGGCACCATAGGCAACTGCTACGCACAGTTGGGACAGTTGGACAAAGCTGCCGCTACCCTGCAGGAAGCTGCCGCACAGGCCGACAACAACACGCTCAGCCCCATCTTCCTGAAGCAAGCCGGCGAAATCCTGGTGAAGCAAGGCAAGTATGACGAAGCCATCCAGGCGTACACCACCATCAAGGACAAATACTTCGCCTCCTACCAGGCCATGGACATCGACAAGTACATCGAACAGGCCAAACTGCTGAAGAAATAACCGCGACGATGGCAACTGCATACCACAACCTTTCGGACTACGACTTCCAGTCCGTCCCCGACGCATCGGGCATGAAGTTCGGCATCGTCGTATCCGAATGGAACTACAACATCACCGGCGCCCTGCTGCGCGGTGCGCTCGACACGCTGAAAAAACACGGTGCGCGTGAAGAAAACATCCTCGTCCGCACCGTGCCCGGCAGCTTCGAGCTGACCTTCGGCGCTGCCCAAATGATTAAGCAGACCGACGTCGATGCCGTCATCGCCCTGGGCTGTGTGGTGCGTGGCGACACTCCGCACTTCGACTACGTGTGCATGGGTGCCACGCAAGGCATCGCCCAACTGAATACCACGGGCGACGTCCCCGTCATCTACGGCCTCATCACCACCAACAACATGCAGCAGGCAGAAGACCGTGCAGGAGGCCGTTTGGGCAATAAAGGAGACGAATGTGCCGTCACCGCAATAAAAATGATAGATTTTGCTTGCACATTAAAAAAATAGTGCTTACCTTTGCACCGCATTTGAGAAAGAGAGGTGCTTCCTACTGTTCGAGAATGTGGAACGGGCAAATACCAGAGTGGCCAAATGGGGCAGACTGTAAATCTGCTGGCTTACGCCTTCGGTGGTTCGAATCCATCTTTGCCCACTAAAAATTGCGGAAGTAGCTCAGTTGATAGAGCATTAGCCTTCCAAGCTGAGGGTCGCGGGTTTGAGTCCCGTCTTCCGCTCTCCTGAGAATCAGATGGTCATCGCAAGATTTCCATCTGATTCTCTTTTTTCTACCTCCCGACTCCCCTCCTCCCCCGGCCAAACGAACAGCATTGACATCTTTTTCGTATCTTTGCCCCCCAAACAGAAACCTATGTCCTACGAAAGCAAAATCATTAACGACCCCGTCTTCGGGTTCATCAAAATACCCAAAGGCCTGCTCTACAACCTGGTGTGCCACCCCGTCATGCAACGGCTGACGCGCATCCGCCAACTGGGCCTCTCGTCCGTAGTCTACCCCGGCGCACAACACACCCGCTTCCAGCACTCGCTCGGCGCCTTCCACCTGATGAGCGAAGCCATCCGCGAACTGACGGCCAAGGGCAACTTCATCTTCGACAGCGAAGCCGAAGCCGTCGAGGCCGCCATCCTGCTGCACGACGTAGGGCACGGCCCCTTTTCGCACGTACTGGAACACACCTTGGTGCAAGGCATCGCCCACGAAGAAATCTCGCTCATGCTGATGGAACGTATCAACCGCGAAATGAACGGCCAACTCTCGCTGGCCATCCGCATCTTCCGCGACCAATACCCCAAACGTTTCCTGCATCAACTGGTCAGCGGCCAACTGGACATGGACCGCCTGGACTACCTGCGCCGCGACAGCTTCTACACAGGAGTCACCGAAGGAAACATCGGTTCGGCCCGCATCATCAAAATGCTTGACGTGCGCGACGACCGGCTGGTAGTGGAATCCAAAGGCATCTACTCCATCGAAAACTTCCTCACCGCCCGCCGCCTGATGTACTGGCAAGTGTACCTGCACAAAACCTCCGTGGCCTACGAACGGCTGCTGCTCAACACCCTGTGCCGTGCCAAAGAACTGGCCGCACAAGGCGAAGACCTGTTTGCATCGCCCGCCCTGCGCTTCTTCCTCTACAACGACATCGGACGCGAACGCTTCCACGCCGACCTGGATTGCCTGGAAAACTTCCTCCTACTGGACGACAACGACATCTGGACAGCCCTGAAGGTATGGACGCACCACACGGACAAAGTCCTCTCTATCCTGAGCGATGGCATGGTCAACCGAAAACTTTTCAAAGTAGAAGTCTCCACCGAGCCATTCCCCGACGCACGCAAACAAGCCTTGCAGGAACAGATAGCCCAGACGCTGGACATCCCGGCCGACAACGCACACTATTTCCTCTCTACCCCAGACCTCGAAACCAACATGTACAACCCTGCGGACGACAGCATAGACATCCTATACAGCGACGGCACCACCCGAGGCATTGCCGAAGCCTCGGACATGTTCGACATCGCCCTGCTCTCGCGTAAAGCCAAAAAGTATTACCTCTGCTACTGGCGGCTGGACAAATAGCCTAATTGATAAAAAAAACATATTTTTCCCACCCTACGACGAAGGAAAACAGTGCAAATTGCTAAAATATTCCCCGACGTAGAGAGAATTATAAAAAAAAACACGATATTTGTGTTTTGAAACCATCAAACAAGAATAACAATGGAGTTCTCTGCCAAACAAATAGCCGAATTCATCCACGGCGAGGTCGTGGGAGATGAAAATACCACGGTACACACCTTTGCCAAAATAGAAGAAGGGATACCGGGAGCACTCAGCTTCCTCTCCAATCCCAAATACACACCTTATATATACGAAACAAAGGCAAGCATCGTCCTGGTGAACAAAGACTTCGTGCCCGAACACGAAATCAAAGCCACACTTATCAAAGTGGACAACGCCTACGATAGCCTGGCCCGCCTGCTCACCCTCTACGAACAGAGCAAGCCCCGGAAGACAGGCATCGACCCGCTGGCTTTCATCGCCCCCACGGCCAAAGTCGGCAAAGACGTGTGGATAGCACCGTTTGCCTACGTGGGCGAAAACGCCGTGGTCGGCGACCGCACCGTACTTCACCCCCACGTCACCATCGGCGACGGTGCGCAAGTTGGCGATGACTGCACGCTTTATGCCAACGCCACCGTCTACCACGACTGCCGGGTGGGCAACCGCTGCACCCTTCATGCCGGTAGTGCAGTGGGCGCCGACGGCTTCGGCTTCGCCCCCACCCCCCAAGGCTACGAAAAAATCCCCCAAATAGGCATTGCAATCCTGGAAGACGACGTGGAAATCGGAGCCAACACTTGCATAGACCGCGCAACAATGGGCGCAACCATCGTACACAAAGGAGCCAAGCTGGATAATCTGGTACAGGTGGCACACAACGACGAGATTGGTTCACACACGGTCATGGCCGCACAAGTAGGAATAGCCGGTTCGACCAAAGTGGGCGAATGGTGCATGTTCGGCGGACAAGTAGGCATTGCCGGGCACATCCACATCGGCGACCGCGTAGTGCTGGGCGCACAATCCGGCGTGCCAAGCAGCATAAAAAGCGACCAACGCCTCATCGGCGCTCCCCCCATGGAAGAGAAGCCTTTCTTCAAGTCGCACGCCATTTTCCGCAAACTGCCCGACATGTATTTCGAACTGAACGCACTGCGCAAGGAACTAACTGAATTAAAGAAACAACTAAATAAAGAGTGACCGATGTTGAAACAAAAGACTCTGAAAGATAGCTTCTCGCTCAGCGGGAAAGGCCTGCACACAGGACTCGACCTGACTGTCACTTTCAACCCCGCACCCGAGAACCACGGCTACAAGATACAACGCGTCGACTTAGAAGGACAGCCCCTTATCGAAGCCGTAGCAGACAACGTAGTGGAAACGACCCGCGGGACGGTACTTGCCAAAAATGATGTAAAAGTCAGCACAGTAGAACACGGCATGGCCGCTCTCTATGCCCTGGGCATAGACAACTGCCTGATTCAAGTAAATGGTCCCGAATTTCCCATACTCGACGGCAGCGCACAATATTACGTCAACGAGATAGAACGCGTGGGAACGGTAGAACAAAACGCGGTCAAGGACTTCTATATCATCAAGTCTAAAATTGAGTTCCGCGACGAACAGACCGGCTCGTCCATCATCGTCCTGCCCGACGAGAACTTCAGCCTGAACGTACTGGTCTCTTACGACTCTACCATCATCCCCAACCAATTTGCGACATTGGAAGACATGGCCAAGTTCAAAGACGAAATAGCCGCCAGCCGCACCTTCGTCTTTGTACGCGAGATAGAACCCCTGCTACAAGCTGGTCTCATCAAAGGCGGCGACTTGGACAATGCCATCGTCATCTACGAACGCCAAATGTCGCAGGAAAACTTCGACAAGCTGGCTGACGTCATGGGCGTTCCTCACATGGATGCCACCCAACTGGGATACATCATGCACAAACCGCTGGTATGGCCTAACGAATGTGCCCGCCACAAACTGCTGGATGTTATCGGAGACATGGCGCTCATCGGCAAACCCATCAAGGGCCGTATCATAGCCACACGCCCAGGACATACCATCAACAACAAGTTTGCCCGCCAGATGCGCAAGGAAATCCGCTTACACGAAATACAGGCTCCTTCTTACGATTGCAACCGTCCGCCGCTCATGGATGTCAACCGCATCCGCGAGCTGTTGCCCCACCGCTATCCGTTCCAACTGGTAGACAAAGTCATAGAAATGGGGGCCAACTACATCGTGGGCGTAAAAAACGTCACTTCCAACGAACCGTTCTTCCAAGGACACTTCCCGCAAGAGCCGGTCATGCCGGGCGTACTGCAAATTGAAGCTATGGCACAGGTCGGCGGGCTGCTGGTACTGAACTCGGTAGATGAACCCGAACGCTATTCCACCTATTTCCTGAAAATAGACGGCGTACGTTTCCGCCACAAAGTCGTGCCGGGTGATACCCTTCTTTTCCGAGTAGAACTATTGGCACCCATACGCCGCGGCATTTCCACCATGAAAGGCTATATCTTCGTTGGCGAAAAAGTGGTGTGCGAAGCAGAGTTTACAGCGCAAATTATCAAAAACAAATAATTAATAACGAAGAATGTAGAATGAAGAACTCCCCTGGATTACTTACAAAACGGAGGTTCTTCATTCTTCATTATTAACACTTCCAATATGATTAGTCCTTTAGCATACATCCATCCAGAAGCCAAGATAGGCGAAAACGTAGAGATTGGACCCTTCGTGTTCATTGACAGGAACGTGGTGATAGGCGATAACAACAAAATCATGCCTAATGTCAACATCCTCTACGGAGCGCGCATAGGCAATGGAAACACTATCTTCCCGGGAGCAGTCATCGGCGCCGTGCCCCAAGACCTGAAGTTCAGAGGCGAAGAAACCACAGCCGAAGTAGGAGACAACAACCTGATCCGCGAAAATGTAACCATTAACCGTGGTACAGCAGCCAAAGGGAAAACGGTAGTAGGCAACAACAACCTGCTGATGGAAGGAGTGCACGTGGCCCACGACGCAACCATAGGAAACGGTTGCATCATTGGTAATTCCACGAAGATGGCAGGCGAAATCGTCATAGACGACAACTCCATCATCAGTGGCGGCGTGCTGATGCATCAGTTTTGCCGCGTGGGCGGATATGGCATGATACAAGGCGGCTGCCGCTTCAGCAAAGACGTTCCGCCCTACATCATTGCCGGACGCGACCCCATCTGCTATGCCGGCATCAACATCGTGGGACTGCGTCGCCGAGGCTTCTCCAACGAAACCATCGAGCAAATCCACAACGCTTACCGCATCATTTACCAGAGCGGCTTGAACACGACAGACGCTCTGAAGAAGATTGAGGAAGAAATGGAAATGACTCCGGAGCTGAACTACATCGTGACCTTCATACGCGAATCGGCACGAGGCATTATCCCGGGCAGCAAATAATTACTGAAAAAGACCAACGGACTTACAACTATGATATACAGATTTACCCTTATCTCGGACGAAGCGGAAGGTTTCCTCCGAGAAATACAGATAGACCCGGAAGCCACGTTCTATGACTTGCACGAGGCTATCATTCAGTCAGTAGGCTATACCGACGACCAACTCACGTCGTTCTTCATCTGCGATGACGATTGGGAAAAAGAGAAAGAAATCACCCTCGAGGAAATGGACGACAATCCGGAAATGGACAGTTGGGTGATGCGCGACACACGCATCAGTGAACTGGTGGAAGACGAAAAGCAAAAGCTGCTTTACGTGTTCGACATCATGACGGAGCGCTGCTTCTTCATCGAACTTTCTGAAATCATCACCGGCAAGCACATGACGGGTGCCAAATGCACCAAGAAGCAGGGCGACGCTCCCAAACAACTGATGGACTTCAACGAGTTTGAAGCCAAAACCAACGCAGCAGCCATCGACCTGGACGAAAACTTCTACGGCGACCAGGACTTCGATATGGATGACTTCGACAAGGACGGCTTTGGCGGCTTCGACGAAGGAAGTGGCGGCAATCCGTACGACGACGAGAGATACTAAAAGAAAAGTATAAACCGAGCGGAAAATGAAGAAAGCATTTGTCATCCTAAGCCTGTCCTTGTGCATAGGCTTAGGATTTATTTCTTGTTCACAAAAGAAGATACCGGTAGAAAGCGAAGAATACTCCATCGAGTCGGCTCAACGTTTTATGGAAATGGCGCATCAAGCCATGAACGGCACCCAACCTACGGATGAAGACTGGCGCGCACTGTTTGCCACCGAGGGCTACCGCACTTTCTTCCAGGTATGGAACTGGACAGACTCTACCGAGTGGCAACGCAATATCCGCAATGGTTTCGACCTGGCCTTCAATCCGGCACGCAAGACACAGTTGGACAGCATCGTCGCACGGCCGTTGGGCGAAGAAAGCTCGGACGAAGACTTCTTCACGTACAACTTCTACCTGACCAAGCAACGCTTGAATGAATTATATGAGTTCATCCACACAGCCGACTTCGGCCAAGTGATGCAGCAGGCCCACGAGCGCGTGCTCCAGTTCCTTCCCGCCGGGGCAGATACCCTGGATTTGCCGCCCATGAAATGCTACTACCTGGCTTTCGACCCCGAAGGACGTACCGGCAACGGCGTCATCTTCTACGACTATAACACCGCTTTCGAAGACGGCCCGGAAGGGCTGGTCAACGGCATAGCCCACGAACTCCACCATCAGTACATGGGATTGCTGATGAACGCACGTTACCACAGAGACTGCGACGATGCCGCCCTCCAAGCCATTGTGCGCAACCAACTGGAAGGTGCAGCCGACCTTATCAACAAGGGCACGATGCCCACAGACAAACTGGGGGCTTACGGACCGGACATTGTGAAGATGTACAACGATGACTACTTCGACAGCCCTAACGTGCTTCGCCAACTCGATTCGCTGACTTGTGGTTATCTGGCAGGCAAGCTGGATGCCAAGCAATACCAGGCCGCCGCCGGATGCGCCCACTTCGAAGGCCATACTACGGGTGACTACATGGTGTTCCTCATCCGCGACCAACTGGGCCAGCAAGCTGTCATAGACTGCCTGGGCGACTTCCCCGCTTTCGTCCACCGCTACAACGAAGCCGCACGGAAAGCCGGCACGTATGCTTTCAGCGAGACCTTCGTGCAACACATAGACAGTATTTGTACAGGTCTGCAGGCAGAAGAATAACCGTTTGCACCCTTGCTGATAAGATTTTTCTGGTTGAAACACGAACTATGCACCCAATGCCCGTCCTCATCGTACTTATCGGCCCCACAGGCGTCGGGAAAACCGAACTGAGCCTGCGCCTGGCCGAAGCTTTCCGTACTTGTATTCTTTCGGCCGACTCGCGGCAACTGTACGCCGACCTCCCCATAGGCACGGCTGCGCCCACGCCCGAGCAACTGGCCCGGGTGAAGCATTACTTCGTCGGTACGCTCCAACTGACAGACTATTACAGCGCCGCGCAATACGAGGCCGATGCGCTCAAGTTGCTGGACGAATTGTTTACCCGGCATCCCGCCGTAGTGCTGACGGGCGGCTCGATGATGTACGTCGACGCCGTATGTAAAGGAATAGACGACATTCCCACCGTCGACGCGGACACGCGCCAACTGCTCCTGCAAAAATACGAGACCGAAGGACTGGACCGCCTGTGCGCCGAGTTGCGCCTGCGCGACCCGGAATATTACCGCGTGGTCGACCTGAAGAACCCCAAGCGCGTCATCCACGCGCTGGAAATCTGCTACATGACGGGGCGCACCTACACCTCGTTCCGCACACAAACATCCAAGGAGCGGCCCTTCCGCATCGTGAAAGTGGGGCTGACACGCGACCGCGAGGAACTGTATGACCGCATCAACCGGCGCGTAGACCAGATGATGGCCGACGGGCTGCTGGACGAGGCGCGGCGTGTCTACCCGCTGCGGGCGTGCAACTCGCTCAACACCGTGGGCTACAAGGAACTGTTCAAATACATCGACGGCGAATGGACATTGCCCTTCGCCGTCGAAAAAATCAAGCAAAATTCGCGCATCTATTCGCGCAAGCAGATGACGTGGTTCAAGCGCGACGCCGCCATCCGGTGGTTTCACCCCGACCAGGAAGCGGAAATCCTGGCCTACCTGCGCGAGCGTGTAGAGTAAAGAACCGCTATTCTGCCTTCAAGATTATCTTTACCTTGGGTTGGGCTTTGAAGCGGGCTGTCTGAAAGCCGATGAAGAGGCTCTCTATCTCAGCGTCCTTCGAGGTGCGCAGGTAGAAACGGCCTTTGGTATCGGTCACGACGCCCTCCCCCTGGCCGTCCACCGGCTTCACGATGGCGCCGACAATGGGTTCGTCCTTCTCATCCACCACCACGCCTTCCACAATCATCTTCTCCTGAGCCTCAGCAGCAGCCTTGGTAGTCACTTCGATGGCTCCGTCCTTGGCCTGGTCGCCATACCTCTTGACGGCCTGCTCTCCCTTCAGTACCCGTATCTCAAAGATGTCCTCAGAAGAGAACGCCTTGACCTCTTCGTAAGGCACAACCTTTCCGTCGATGGCCCATACGGACTGCTTCTGGGGCTGCGCCTCGTCCTTGCCCAGCGAGAAGGTGACAGGCATCGTGTAGCGCACGGCCACCGCCTTGCCATCCTGCTGACCGGGCGTCCAGCGGGGCATGGAGCTCACCAGGCGGATGGCCTCGGCGTCCAACGACGGGTCGATGCTGCGCACCACCTTCGGGTCGGTCACCTGCCCCGTCTCGTCCACCACGAACTGGAGGATGACGCGACCCTCTATGCCGTTTTCCTTGGCAATCTGTGGATACTGCAAGTTTTCTTTGATGAACTTCCTCATCGCCTGCGGACCGCCGGGAAAGGCAGGAGCCTGCTCCACCACCTCGTAGACACCGGCCACTTGCCCTTTCAGCCCGCCGTTCTGTGCCTTGGCCCCCTTCGTGACAACCACCATCACGCCGTTCTGCTGCCCGCGCGTGCCATAGGCAGCGGCTTGCTCGCCCTTCAGGACAATGACGCTCGCAATGCGGTCGGGCGTTATCTCTTTAGAGAAAGAAGCCTCGTCCATCGGTTTGCCGTCGACCACTATCAAGGGAGGTTCCACCTGCTCCACCTGAGAGAAATTCTCGGCCAGCGTCGAAGGAAAATCGACGTACACGACATAGGTGGAGGCTACGGGTTTCCCGTCCTTCATCATGGGTGTCCAACGGGGCATCTCGTTGACGAGGCGGATGGCTTCGGCGTCAAAGGCTTCGGCAATCCCTTTAGTAACCTTAGGCTGAGTGACACGCCCTTCTTCGTCGATGACAAAGCTGACGATGACCGTCCCGCGCCGGGTGTCGACCAAGGGTGAACGCCGATTGTCATCCAGATACTTCTTTAAAGCCTGCTGGCCGCCCGGGAACTCGGGCACCTGTATAACGGTGTCGGCCGATGCCGGGGTCTCGGCCACAGTCGGGGCGGCCGAGGCAGCCTCCGGCGGCAGAAGAGGTGTTTTTTCCACCTTGTTTTCTTTCACAATCGCCGCCAAATCCGTAACTTTGGCGCTGGAAAGCTGGTTGCTGACTCCCGATACTTCGGGCCGGGCGAAGACGGCAACCGCTACGGCTGCCAGCGGAAGTACGTAGAGATACTTCGCGCACGCCCACTTACTTGATTTTTCTTTCGTCATCATAGTGATACGCTTTTTAAGTTTACTGTGATTCAAGCTGTTGGCCATAGAGTAGAGCCTTGTGCCAACAGTTTTTTTTATTAACAAGAGTTGATATTCCTTGGCATTGACGCCGGCGCAGAGCACCGCCTCGTCGGCCTCGTATTCGTGCACCGTCTGCAGCTCCTGCTTCAAGAGCCAGGCGGCGGGGTTAAACCATTGCACGAAGCAGCAGAGGTCGGCCAGCAGCAAGTCCCACGAGTGGCCGCGCCGGATGTGCGCCAGTTCGTGCACGAGGATGGGGCGGCCGTCTTCCTCCAAATCGCGGCGGGCGATGACGATACACCGCATCCAACTGAACGGGGCGATGTCGCGCCCGTGCACCAGCAGCCAGACACGGGGCGCATCGGGCACATAGCGGCGGATGTCCTCGCGGTGCATCCCTCGCAACAGTTGGCCCAGGCGGAAGAGCGAACAGACGTTGCGCCCCAGGAAGAAGAGCACGCCTGCACTGTAAAGCACCAGCAACACCAGCGGCCACACCGCCCTCGCCTCCTGCACGGGGGCGGGCGACGCTTCGGACATTGCTTCGGCCAGGGCCAGCCACTCTTCCAGCGTCAGCATCCCCTGCCCCACGCCCGTGGGTTGCTCCGTGCTGACCTCTATCAACGGCACCACGGCCGCCAGCAACAGCACACCCAGCAGGGTCACGCGGTTGAAGCGGTGCAGGGTCTCGCGGCTCAGCAGCAGGCGGTAGAACAGGTAGAACGCCGCCAGGCAGAGGGCGGACTTGAGGATGTAGACTAAAAAGATGCCCATCGTCAACATCCTCCTTCCTCCACTTGCTTAATCAGTTGCTTCAGCTCTTCCACCGAAATCTTCTCCTCCTGCACCAGCGACGAGACGACGCCCAGGTAGGAGTTGTCGAAATACTTGCTGACGACGCCGCGCAGCGTGCCCCGGCGGTAGTCGTCGCGCGTCACCGTGGCGTAGTACTGATAGGTGTTGCCAAACGTCTTGTGCGCCACGAAGCCCTTCTCCTCCAGCCCCCGCACCACGGTGGACAGGGTGTTGAAGTGGGGCTTCGGGTCGGCGTAGAATGTCAGCATCTCCTTCACAAACAGCGGGCCTTTCTCCCAGAACAAGGCCATCGCTTCTTCCTCTTTTGCAGTCAGTCTTTTCATCGTTTCTCGGTTTTGAGTGCAAATAACTAAAATATTTAGTTCATTACCTAATTCTTTTAGTTAAACTAAACTAAAGGTTTTAGTTTGCTACGGCTGACGGGCGGCAGCAGAGGGTCGGCGGCCCGTGTGCGGAAGAGGCAAGGCTCGCCCCCGGAAGAGGCGCGGCCCGTGTCCGAAGGAAATCTCCAAGCATCTTGGAAAGGGTTTCCAAGCATCTTGGAAAGGGCGTCCAAACATCTTGGACAGGGCGTCCAAACATCTTGGACAGGGTGTCCAGACATCTTGGACAGGGTGTCCAGGCATCTTGGACAGGGTGTCCAGGCATCTTGGACGCCGTAGAGGGGCATCGGCACAAATAGGTAGGACGCGCGCGGAAAATACCTACAAATGGCGATTGCAGATGTCGGCGGAAATGCCTTACTTTGTGGGTTGAAACGAAACCAAGTAACCAGTAAACCGCAATGAATGAACCGCATAAATACCGCGCGACGGACAAGATGAGCGACCTCATCTGCGACAACTACTCGCTGCTGATGGTGATGAGCCGCTTCGGCCTGTCGCTGGGCTTCGGCGACAAGAGTGTGAAAGACGTCTGCCAGGCGCAGGGCGTGGACTACCGCACGTTCCTGGCCGTGGCCAACTTCATCAGCGAAGACCAGTGCACGTACGACGAAGACAGCACCGACTTCTCGCTCGCCGCCCTGATGGACTACCTGAAGCGCGCGCACGCCTACTTCCTCGACTTCAACCTGCCGGCCATACGCCGAAAGCTCATCGAGGCCATCGACTGCTCGGCGCCCGATGGCGTGGCGATGCTCATCCTGCGCTACTTCGACGAATATGCCAAGGAGGTGCGCCGCCACATGGAGTATGAAAACGAAGCCGTCTTCACCTACGTCGACGGGCTGCTGGCCGGACGCCTGTCCGACCGCTTCAGCATAGCCACCTTCGTGAGCAAGCACAACAGCATCGACACCAAGCTGAAGGAACTGAAGAACATCATCATCAAATATTATCCGGAGACGGGCAACAACAACCTGCTGAACGCCGTGCTGTTCGACATCTTCAACTGCGAGCAGGACCTCGCCTCGCACTGCCGCGTAGAGGACTTCCTCTTCGTACCCGCCGTGACGCAAATGGAAAGGAAACTGAAAGATGAACAATAGCCCATCATTGAAAATAGTCGTCGCAGAGACCTCCGTCATCATACGCAGCGGACTGGCCGCCGTGCTGAAGCGCATCCCCAACCTGAACGCGCAACCCGTCGAGATTGCTTCGCCCGAATCGCTGTCACACTACATGCAGATGCACACGCCGGACATCGTCATCGCCAACCCCACCTTCGGCGGATGGTTCGACCTGCTGGCCTTCAAGGCCTCACACGAACGGGCGGCAAACACCAAGTTCATGGCGCTGGTCAGTTCGGTGATTGACCCCAACGTGCTGAAAGCCTACGACGGACACTTCTCCATCTGCGACGACACCGACGCCATCAGCGAACACATCAGCCGCCTGCTGCACACCGAGGAGGAGGAAGACGACACGGGCGGAGCCGACGTGCTGAGCCAACGCGAGAAGGAAATAATCACGTGCGTGGTGAAAGGCATGACCAACAAGGCCATCGCGGACAAGCTCTTCCTCTCCGTACACACCATCATCACCCACCGCAGGAACATCGCCCGCAAGCTGCAAATACACTCACCGGCCGGACTCACCATCTACGCCATCGTCAACAAGCTGGTGGAACTGCAAGACATCAAGGAACAGCTCTGAACCGGACGATGAGTGACGAGCTACAAGCTACGAGCTACGAGTCGTATTGAAGAACGTTTCCGAACGCTTCCTCCACTCGTAGCTCGTAGCTTGTAGCTCGTCACTATTTCCCCCGCAGCCGAAAAAACATTCCCGCCTCGCGATATCACATCGGAAGGCGGGAACTCTTTTATCTTCATAAAAGTGGTTACGTAATTATGACTAACTAATTCATTCAAATCTCACGCGACAAAGGTACAGCTTCCTGCCGGACTGCGCAATCGCTTGATTTAGGTATAATGCTCCGTGCCGGTCATTACAAATAGGTAATACTGCGGACACGCCCCCTGCCCCGACTCAAGCATAGCTGTGCATCCCGCCCAGCAGGAAGTTCACCCCAAAGTACGTGACCAGCACGCACAAGAAAGCCAGCACGGCAAACACGTGGAAGAACAACGGCCGGCGAAACCGGGGCAATGAGGCCGGATGCAGCGCAAAGGCATAGACCAGCAGCGTGACGAGTGCCCACACCTCCTTGGGGTCCCAGCCCCAGTAACGACCCCACGACACATTGGCCCACACCGCACCGATGAAGATGCCCAGGGCGAGCAGGAACACTGCCGGACAGAGCAACAGACGGCTGAGCACCTGCAGGCGCTCCACCTCCGTGCGGGAGCCTTCGCCGCGTGCTGTCAGGTGCAGCACCAGGGCCGCCACGCCGTTCAGCATGACGAAGGCCAGCAGGGCGTAGGCCAGCATGATGACCACCACGTGCAGGCTGAGCAGGGGCGACGAAAGGACAGGCATCAGGTGCGTCACTTGGGGATTGGCCTCGCCCATCATCGACACCAACAGGGCCAGACCGCTCAGCAGGAAGCCGAAGGCCACCGACAAGGGCAGGCGACGGCGGAAGAACCAGGCCAACAGCAGGGCACAGGCGGCCAGCAGTTGCATGGTCTCGTGGCCGTTGGACAGGGGCAGGTGTCCACTTGCCAAACCGCGCAACGTCATCGTCGTGCCGAGGAAAAGCAACTCGACCAGCAGCAACACGGCCAACACGCGGCCCGCCCACGTCTGCCCCCGGCGGCGGAGCACCAGGCGACGGCAGTAGTAGACGAAGGCCAACAATCCTATCGTCAGCGAGACGAAGGCCAACGGACGGCTGTTGTTCAGGCGGTTGTAGAGTGTCTCGGCACGGAAGCGCAGGGGTGAGGGCAGGTAGCCTGCCGCCGTCCGCTCCTGATAGGTGCGAATCTTCCCGACCAACTTCTCCACCCGCACAAAGTCCTTGCGGGCCACCTGCTCGGCCACGTAGTTCATGCTGCCGCGCACGAACGACTGCTCGTCGAGGGGCATCGCGCGGGGCAGACGGTCGGACAGCGAGAGCCATCTGAGGTGTCGCCTGCCTGACAGACTGTCTTCCGTCTCCACGAAGGGATAGAGCCGCCAAAGGCTTCCGGCCGCCACCTGGCTGACCAGACTGAACTGCTCGTTGGCCTCTTCCAAGGCGTGCCGCTCGCCGGCGGACGCGCGTTGCAGCAGGTCTTCGTCCAGCTTATAGCCCTCGCGCCCCACGAAGTCGGTCAGGCGGGCATAGCGTCCCTCGACGCCGAGTAGGGAGCGCACCGCCGCACTCCGGATACGGATGACGGGCTCGGCCTTCCAGTCGTCGTAGTAGAAGAACCAGCCGGTCAGCACTTGCTCAGGCGTCAGGCCCTTATAGGAAGGTTTCCCGCAGAGCTTCACGGTGAAGTCCTTGGCCAAGGTCTGCAGGGGGCAGATGCGGTCGTTGTAGTAGACATAGAGTCGTCCGAAGGCGGCAGCCGTCTCGCGGGGCAGGGCACGGGGTGCATCAGACGCGGAGGCGGCAACGGCAGGCAACGACAGGAGGCACAGGCAAGCACAAGCGACCGACCCGCGCAGCAAGGGATGGCGGCACAGGCGGCGGAACTCGCTGCGACGGTCGAAAAAGAAGAGGATGCACGCGAGCAGCAGCAAGGCGTAGCCCGTGTAGGTGAAGCCGATGCCCCACGGGTCGTAGGCGACGGACAGGGTGGCGCCCCGCCCGTCGGAGTCGTAGCGCGACTGGTAGAAGCGGTAGTAGCGGTGGCGGAAGATACGGTTCATAGACACTTCGCCTTCGCGCGTCGTGCCGTCGGCCTCCGTCACGGTGAAACGGCTGACGAAGTCCATCGGCGCCGTCGTACCCGGGTAATACTCCAGCCGGAACTCCCTGAGCGAGAGCCCGAAGGGCAGGGGTTCTTCCCCACCGCCGGACAAGGTAAACGTGCGGAGCGGCTCGGCGGCGTCTTGCCTGAG
The DNA here is from genome assembly GCA_019116045.1 of Candidatus Bacteroides merdipullorum. Classification (GTDB taxonomy): domain Bacteria; phylum Bacteroidota; class Bacteroidia; order Bacteroidales; family Bacteroidaceae; genus Bacteroides; species Bacteroides merdipullorum. The sequence goes on from DXCK01000063.1 coordinate 23,884, forward strand.
ATGCACCGCCCCCTGTTTCCCGAACAGATGGGTCACCAATGCCCCGGCCAGAATCAGCAGGAACGAGACGTGGAGCACGAACGTAGGCACACGCCGATACAGCCGACGCCCCACATATACCGCCGAGGCTACGGCCACCACTGCCCACAGCCCGACGAACCAGGGCGAAGCGTAGACGGCCTCCAGCGCGAAGGCGGTGCCGCGCAGCTTCTCGAGCACCGTGGCTGTCATCAGCACCAGCACCAGCACGGCTGCCCCACCAAAAGAGAGGTATTTCAGTCCTTTCATACGGATAGTTTTTGTTCTTAAACAGACGCGAAAAGACCCCACTCGTGAGGTCTTCCGATACCCCACTCGTGGGGTATCACAAAGGGTCACTCGTGGGGTACCTCAAGGGGTCACCCGTGGGGTATCTTCATAGGTCACTCGTGCCCTCCTTTAAAGAGCCTTCGTGCCCCTCCGGATGTCCCTTTGGCATATAAGAGAAAGAATCTGCTCAGATGGAATCGAGGAACTTGACCACTGCGTCACGGTCCTCCTTCGACAACTGGCGGAACTGGGCGACCGTCTCGTAAGCGTCGCTCTCCGTGCTCGTACCGTGCCACATGATGGCCTCGAGCGTGGTGCGCGCACGGCAGTCGTGCAGGCGGTCGGCATACTCGGCACCCGTGCACCGTTGGTGCAAGCCCCGTCCCCAGAGCGGAGTGGTACGGCACCAACCTGTCCGGATGTCGTTCACCATGTGCAGCTTGTGCTGAACCATGTCACTGTACGGCCAAATCTTCTGATAGGGATAGCGGGGCAGTTGGTCCGCACGCTCGCCGACGAAGAATCGGGCCGGGTCGCGGATTTCGTCGCTGCCCGTCGTCCACGACGGCTTGTGGCAGTAGGCACAGCCCAGCTCCTCGAACAGTTGCTTGCCGCGGAGCACCTCTTCGTCGTCCACGTTGCGGGCGGCAGGCACGGCCAGGCCGCGGTGCCATACCATGAGGTCGATGTAGTTCTGGTCGGAGACCTCGACGTCCAGTTCCTTCGAAGTGAGGTAGTTGTAGATGTTCTGTTCTTCATCATACGTGCCGTCCGGGCGTTGGATGTGCCAGTCGGCGTGGTTGCGTTCGGGGTCAGCCTCCTCGATGTATTCCCTGAATCCGGCCTGCACCTCCGGGTCTTGAGACGAATACAGTGCGTACGTGCCCGCAGCATCCAGGTAATGGAAGCGACGGTCGCTGCGCGTGGCGTTGGTGATGTTCCAGAAAGCATTGGCACCGGCCGCATCCTGCAGAGGCCCGCGGCTCAAGGCATACGTGTATCGGTAGGGATACTTGGTACCGTCGCCACCCTGCGCCGTGTTGGCATACTGTCCGGTCCACTCGCCGTTGGCGAATATGTTGGGGTTCAGGCCGTTCTTCAGGTAACCGTCCTGTTCCTGCCTGGTGTATTCCGCCTTCAGGTCTTCGTCGCTGATGGCATCCAGCAGTCCCGTGCCATAGATGCCGATGGTCGACTCCAGACGCACCTCGTAGCTGCCCACGTCGTAGCCCTTGTTGGCCACATAGATGGCGCTTTGGGGAATCTCCACTTCCGGGTAGCGCAAGGCATACTTCTCGCCGTCGGGGAACTCATTGTTCCAAGCGTCGGTGTACTCGTGCCACGTCAGGCTAATCTGGCTCTCGTCCAACGGCGCCTTGAAGGGTGCTACAGCCTTGGTCTGGGGCATACCGGCCAGCCACGACACATAGGCATTGGTGGCCGGGTTATATACTACCAGCAGATAGCCGTTGCCAATCTGCGTGGTGTTGAACGAGCCTTCGGGCTGGCTTTTCCCGTGGCCGTAGCCGGGGTGGCAATGCGTGCAAGAGGTACGGATATAGACCGGGCCGAGACCGTGGCGCACGCCGGAGAAGTTGGTCGTAAACGGTTTTTCGAAAAGCTGCTCGCCGCGGTTGAAGCAGTCCGTCATGTTGGCGTCGGCGTCGACCACCGGCGTGGGCTGCTCGAAAGCCGTCTGCGAGGAGACGAACGACGTGCCCAGTTCGCCGCCCGTGTAGTACCAGTCGGGCAAATCTGTGGGTTCTTCGCCGCCTCCGGGCACTTCGTCCGACACTTCGTCGTCCTGGCAAGCCGCCAGCGACAAGCCTGCGCATAGCAGGGCCATGAGATAAAAGCTGTGTTTTTTCAATAACATAATGAATGGTTTAGTTAGTTAGACATATCAGTTTCAAGCACTGCGGGCGAACACCCGCCCCCACAGGCCGATGTCCGCCGACAGGTTTCATGTTCAGCATCTTGCGCTCTGCGTACCTCCGTCAACGTTGGTCCTCAATCAGTCGCAGCACTTCGTCGAAGATGTCGTTCAGCGTGTTGCAGGCCGTGATGGCGGCGCGGTTCACCTCGACATACGGGCCGGACGAGGAGCAGGTCACGACGAACGGCTCTTGCATCTCGCTGATGGCATCGTAGGCCGCCGTAATGGCTGCCTGCACACGGGCATCGAGGTCGGCATCCAGCGAAGCCACGTAAGCGCTGAGCGAGTGGTCCACCGGACGGATGAGGGTTTCGCCGCTGTTGTAGTCCTTGGACGACTGGATGCCCATGTAGGCATTCTCGATGGAAATGATGTTACCCTTGAAGTCGTTAATCGAATTGAGGCTGTAGGGCGACTCAATGTAGTTGGGGTCGTACTCGAAGTCGTCGCCCGTCCCCATGCCCGTCGGGTTACCTATCTTCACGTTGCCCACCTCGTTGGCAATGTTCTGGATGCCATCGGTCACTACGGCCTGAATAACGCTCAGGTAATTTACAAAGTCGTTTCCTCCGCCTTCGGACGGATTCTTCATCAGGTCGGCATAACACAAGCCGTTGGCCAGGTCGTTCAGCACCGTGCGGATGGAAGTGTTGTTGGCTGCAAAGTCGGCCACGCTGCGCACCTGTGTCAAGATGTCCTGCTTGGTCGAACTGATGTTGTCCTCGCCCACCCAGGCTGCCTCCAGAAAGATGCAGTGGTTGCGCAGGTCGCCCGCCACGCCGGCAATGTAGCTGAGCTCTTCGGCCGTATAGTCCGTGCTGTGGGGCACCGACGTCTGCGACATGCCCGAGCCTTCGATGGCAAAGAGCATGTACTCCAGCGCATGGAAGCCCAGCAGGCCGTAGTCTTGAGAAGAGATGTACACGCCATCCGCGTCCATCTTGGCCATCTCGCTGCTGTTGGCCAAGAGGTCGTCCAGCAGTCCTTGGTCTAAGGGCCAGGAGTCGATGTGGGGGTCGACGTTGTAGTCACCGGCCGGGCCATAGAGCCAGGCTTCGCTGCGCTCCCAATACTCGCGGGCCTTCTTCCAGGCCTCGCCGGCCGTCTCCACCTGGGCCGACGTAACGTTGCCCACGCCGGCGTTGTACATGGCCAGACACGCCGTGTGCAGTTCGACGGAGGCATCCGCCAGTTGCTCGTAGGTAGGAATCACGGTGCGGTCCACGTAGTCGGCCACTACAAGCCGGAGGGCGGCTTCGCGCTCGTCGCGCGCACTCGTGCCGGGGCCTTCGTCGTCACTACAAGATGCCACGCCCGCAGTCATCAGGGCGAGGCTTGCCACGTAAAGCGGCATTTTCAGATACTTTTTCATGTTCATTGTTGATAGGATGTTTAAATGATTGTTATTCTGAGATTACATGTTGAACAAGCCTGCGTAGGCCACGCCGAACGAAAGCGAAGGTTCGTTGTTGTAGCGGCTCTTCAGCAGCCCGATGGAGTATTCGCCTTTCAAGACTATGTCCTTGATGGGGTAATAATTCACACCCACGGCCACGCGGTGGCGTCCGCAGTACTGGAAATCGACGATGGAAGACGCCGTGTCGTACATGGAGTCGTAGTAATCGTAGCGTCCGAAGAGGTAGAACTTCTGACCCTGCTGATGCAGCTTGTTAATCTGCGAGAAGATGTTGTAGCCCACCTCGATGCCTGCAGCCAGGGCAGCAGAGCCCACCGACTGCTTGGGGCTGGGCGAAGTGTTGGTACCGTCCATGTTGTAGGCCGTGATGACGTCAGAGTCGGACAGGTGACCGTAGTCGAAGTTGCCGCGGGCCACCCAGTTCCAGCGGTCGAAGTGGAAGTCGAAAGCACCTATCAGCACCGTGCCTTTCACGTTGTCGTAGCTGCTGGAGGGCGTTTTCAGGGTGTTGTGGAAAGAGTTGCCGGCATAGCCGCTCACAGAGAGGCGCAGGCCCTTGATGGAATAGTTGTCGATGCGGAAAGCCCCTGCCAGGGAGTTGGCAATCTTAAACTCGTAGGGCGATGCCGAACCGTCGTGAATCCAGCCCTTGCGTCCGAAGCGCTCCGAGTCGAGGCCGGCAATCAGCAGGGCTTCGTAACGCCAGTCGCCCGTCTGGCCCCAAAGGCTGACGCCCGTCTCGTGCCAGGTGCAGGGGAATATAGTGTTTTCGCCCTCGGGACGGTAGACGCCGAAGAACTCGGTGGGCAGGTGGTGGGCATTCGTGGCACCCACGGGCACGATGATGTGACCCAGGCGGATGTTGAACTGGGGACAGAAGGATTTCTGAATCCAAAACTGCTCCAGGGCCACTTCCCCGCCGCGTTCGATTTCGCTCTCGTACTCACCACCTTCTTCTTCTTCAATCTCGATGGCACTCTCCGTGCCGCCGTGCTCGAACTCGATTTCGGTGCCGAACGACCAGCCTTTGCCGAAGTCATAGCCCAGCATCAGCACCACGTGCGGCAAGTCGAAGCGGCTGTGCCTCTCGTCTTTGTGGGCAGCGGCGCTGGTATAACGCAGGTAGCTGTCGCTGTAGAAGTTGCGGCTGTAGACCGCCTCGCCATAGCCGCCGATGGTAAAGCGCGATTTCTTCGTCTCCTTCTTCTCCGTGTCGTTGTGAGCGGCAGCATCGGCCTTGCCAACCTCTTCCACCCCCTCTGCCCGGGCAGTGCCCAGACCGAGCAACGCACCCAACAGAATCATTAACAGTTTTTGTCTCATTGTCTTTTTTCTTTTGATTTTTCCTGCCGCAAAGGTAGAGGGAGTTAAAAAGTGGGGCAATACCTAAAAAATGGTATAATCCGGAGAAAATGACAACGAATAGGTATGGCGCATTTCTCCCTAAAAAAGTCCCCTGAGACCTTCCGGCAACAACGGCGGGAAGGAATCAGGGGAAGAAAGACAAAGGGACGGAAAGGGGCGGCGGACGTCAGCGGGCGCGCCAGGCCAAGCAGAAGTAGCCTGCAAAAACCAGTATCAGCAGCACCAGGCAACCCGCCCGGGCGGCATCGGCCCAGGGATGAAAGACGGCCAATGTGGCGGAAAGAAACATCAGCCCTAACACGATGTTTATCGCCCGACAGAAGCGGAGCACCAACACGTATTGGCGGACAACGTTGGTCGGCTTCAGGCGAAAGGGGAAGTTGATGAAACGCAGGGGCAGGTAGCCCGCGCCAAGCAGCAGGAGAAACACCAGCAGGGCCGTCAGCAGCGAAGTGTAACAGTCGGAAGGCAGGGCATCACCCAGCCGGCGCCATTGCACCAGGACGTAGATGGCGTTGGCCAGCAGCGGCAGCAGAGCCGCCAGCTCCAGCAGACGGTCTGCCGGGGCGGGACGAAAACGGAGGTTGGGAAGGTTTTGCGGGGCATCGGGCCCCAGATGGATGAGTTTCATAAGCTGATTACATGATGTTCTACATAAAAATAGACGAAGCGGAGAGACGCCATGCTTCTTCCGTACACGAAGGAAGGCCCTTGTCCGCACGAAACGCGGCCCGTGCGGACAGCAAGGTCAGCCTGTTTCCTCTTCCGCAGCGGGAGGGTCAGGCGGGGCGACCGGACGACGTGATTTCTTCAGGCGTCCGTTTTTACGCAAGGCTTCGGTGATAATCCACTGAAGCTGGCCGTTGATGCTGCGGAACTCGTCGGCAGCCCACTTTTCGAGGGCGTCCATCGTGGCAGCATCCACGCGCAATACAAAAGTCTTTATGTTCGATTCTTTCTTTGCCACGGTCTGAATGAAGAATGATGAATGAATAGTGAAAAAACAAGAAGCAAATCCTCAGTCCACGCGGCCGGTGCGGATGAAGCGCGCCAGGTCATCGGCCACATAAGCCGGGACGGGCGAGGACTGCTGGTATTCGTCGGGCGTGGCCTTGCCAGTGCCTTCCTGCAACAGATGGTTCAGGCGCGGATAGGACTTGCAGACGGCGTTCCGCTGCCTCAACAACCCCGCACGCCACAGGCCGAAGTCGTGCATCGTCACTTGGTAGTCGCGCTCGCCCTGCAACACCAGCAGGGGACACGTCAGGCGGGCGGCCTCCTCCACCGGGTGACAGGCCAGAGCGTCGACCCAATACGAGCGGGGCAGCCCCAGAGGCAAGGCAATGGTGTCGCAAAACGCAGTCGTGCCCAGCCGCTTGACGTTGGCCACCTGCCGCTTCAGCTCAGTCTCCTGCCGACGGCCTTCCGCCGAAGGGGCGAGGCTGTTCAGGTAGGCCACCTGCTCCAGCAGCAGGTCTTCGAACGGGCGCGCCGGGGCGGCCAGCAGGATGACACCGGCCAAGGCTCCTTCGGAACGGAGGGCGATACGTGGCGTCAGCATCCCGCCCAGGCTGTGACCCAGCAGGTAGACGCTGTCGGCATCTACGCCGGGCAAACGGCGGGCCAGGTCGATGGCCGCCCGGGCGTCGTCCACCACCTCGGTGTCATAGTCGGCCTCGCGGCCTTCGGGCACGAAATCTTTGCCGTAGACCCGCGTGCGCTTGTCGTAACGCAAAGTGGCGATGCCACGCGCAGCCAAGAGCCACGCCAGGTCGCGGAAGGGTTTGTTGGGACCGATGGTCTCGTCGCGGTCTTGCGGTCCGGAGCCATGCACCAAGACGATGCAGGGCACCCGCCTACCGTCAGACACTTTGGGCAGGGTCAACGTGGCGGGCAGCCGATACGCACCACAGGCCACCACCGTGTCCGTCTCCACCATCGTCCGCTCGTCGAAAGCGGGCGACGAGGCCGCGACAGCCACGGGTTTCGGCGCCGGTTTCACGTACAGCCCGGCGATGCGTCCTTCGGCATCGAACGCGGCCTGGAAGCGCAGGGCATAGCGTTGGAAGGTCATGTCGCGGAAACAGACCGTCAGCCCCGCCGCCTCCACGGCTTGCCACTCGCCCTCGGACTGCAAGGGCCCGAACTGCTGTTCCAACTGTCCGTACATACTGCCCAGAGCCTCCGCCGTCACGGCAGCCTGCATCTCGGCGCTGAGCATCGTGTGCAGGCTGTCGCCCCGACCGGCGACGAACAAGGCATACGCCCGGCGGGCTTGCGGCAGGAAGTCGGGCTTCTGTGCCTTCACATCGACGGGCGCGACAAAGCACATCCACGTCAGGAAGGCGATGAAAAGTAAAGCAGTTGGTCTCATAGCGGAGGGGATTGTATTAATGGTTCAACGTTCCCGTGTTCAGCACCGGCTGGGCGGACTCGTCGGCACAGAGCACCACGAGCAGGTTGCTCACCATCGCCGCCTTTTTGTCCTCGTCCAACTCTACGATGTTGTCTTTCTCCAGTTTCTCCAGGGCCATGTGCACCATGGAGACGGCCCCCTCTACAATCTTCTCGCGGGCACCGATGATGGCCGATGCCTGCTGGCGGCGCAGCATGACGGCGGCAATCTCAGGTGCGTAGGCCAGGTAGTTGATGCGGGCCTCCACCACCTCCAGGCCGGCCATGACGAGGCGCTCGTTCAAGCGTTGCTCCAACTGTTCGTTAATCTCCTCGCCGCCCGAGCGGAGGGTTAGTTCACCAGGTTCGCCCTCGTTGTCGTCGTAAGCATACAGCCCGGCCACCTGCCGCAAGGCAGCGTCGCTCTGCACGCGCACGAAGTTCTCGAAGGCGTTCATCCGTCCGGCCACGGTGTTGCCGGCGTTGAGGGTCACTTCCTTCCCGTTGCCGGCGGGGACGGAAGCGGCAGCCATCGTCTGCGAGTCGATTTCGAACATCGCCTTGTACGTGTCCTTCAGTTTCCACACCAGCACCAGGCCGATGAGTATCGGGTTACCCACCTTGTCGTTCACCTTGATAGGCTCCACGTCCAGGTTCCTGGCGCGCAGGGACAGTTTCTTTTTGTCGTAGAACGGATTCACCCAGTAGAAACCCGTCTCCTTAAACGTGCCTTTGTAGCGTCCGAAGAACACCATCGCCCGCGCCTCGTTCGGCTCCAACTGCATGTAGCCCGCCAGCAGAATCAGCCAGCACAAAATGCACACGCCGCCCAAGACATAGAGGCACGTGCCACCCATCCAAAAACAGCCCACAATGAAGGCCGTAAACACAACTAAATGAAGGAAAAGCATCCCGAACCCGTTCAGGCGGAAGCCTCTGAAGTTAGTCTCTTTCGTTTCCATAACTATACAAGTAAAGTGATATTAAATTGATAGCACAAAAGTAGTGAGAAAAAAAGAATGTAGCCATACTTCGGAGACAATATTTTACCGAAATATGCTGCATAACATACAGAAGCATCGCCAGAGGCTGTCGCTACATGCGGCTGCGCTGCTCCTGCCCCGCGCCGGTACCTTTGTACTTGCTCTTGGCGGCGTTGAACTTATAGCGCAGGGTGAGGCTGACGCGGCGGCGTGCCTCCTGGTCGATGGTCATCAGGCGGTTACCGCTGTACAGGGTCAGCGGGGCCCGGCTGGAGTTGAAGAGGTCGGTCGCCCGAAGCTGGAGGCTGAGGCGGTCGGCGAGAAAGCCTTTGTAGAGCGAGGCATCCATGCTCCACAAGGGACGGAGCACGCGATAGCTCTCGTCGTGGCCCCGCGTCTCGGCCCAAAAGTCCACGTCCAGTTGGAAGCCGACGGGCAGGCGGAAGTTATTGTCCCACTGGAAGGAGCCTACGGGACGGCCGAAGTTCTCGCAACCCCAAGGCGTATCGACGTAGAACCATTGCTTGGACAGCATGGCAGTGAACTGGGCCGACCAGAGACCGATGGTGGGAGCCAGGGTGAGGGTGGCGTAGAAACGGTCGGCATCGGTGGTGTTAACGTATTGGACGAGGCTGATGGCGGGGGACTCTTCGCTATACGTGCCGCTGTGATAGAGGAAGCCGTCCCGCACGTGCAGGTAGCGCAAGTTCAGGTAGACCCAGCGGTACGAAGCGTCGAGGGACAGGCGGTGCATCAGCGAGGGCTTCAGCGCGGGGTTTCCGCTCTCGTAGGTATAACGGTTGATATAGGTGACACTGTTACGGAGCAGCCAGTAGCCGGGGCGGTTGATGCTGCCGGCATAGGAAAGCTGCAACTGCATGTCGCCCACGGGCAGGGCCAAGGAGACGGAAGGGAAGACGTTGTCGTACGTACGGCTCTGCTCGCCGATGCGCCGCCCCTGCTCGTAATAGTCGGAGACGAGGTGTTCGTAGCGCACGCCCATCTGTGCCTGCAAGGGGCCAAAACTCTTGGCATACTCCAGGAAGGCCGACCAGGCGTTCTCGCGGATGCGGCTGTCGTCGTTGCGGAGGATGCCTTCGGCATTGACGTAGCTGTTCTCGATGTGGCTGTACGTATATTCGCCGCCGAAGGAGAGATTCCCTTCCCACAAGGGATGGCTCACGATGAGCTTCGCGGCATAGAGGCGGCTGTTCCTGACGGTGCGGTTGGTGACCGGCTGCTCGGTGGTGCCGGTGGCCGAGGTGACTTGCTCCAGCATGTCTTGCGGGGTCTTCGAGTCCGTCCAATAGCCGTCGGCGTTGAAGTCGATGGTCCAGTCGGCAGCGCGACCGGCGTAGTAGGCGTTCACGGCATGGGAGGTGTTCAGGCGGTCCTCCCACCCGCTGCTGAGGCTAGTTTCGCAGGGTTCGCCGTCGCGATAGACGGTGGTGGGTAGAGGAAGGATGTCCCACTTGTCCCGGGGCGTGCGGTCGAAGTCATAACGGAGTCCGGCGGAGTGGCGGTCGTTAAACTGGTAGTTTGCGGACAGGCGGGCCGCAAGGTTCTGAGTGTGGTTGCGGCTGTTTATCGTGCTCTCCTGCCGCCAATCGTGGTCGAGAAACGTCTCCTGTACCAGCCCCTTGTTGTCCTCGTCGTGACTGTCCGAGGCGAAAAGCATGGCGCCGAGGTCGAAGCCCCCGCGACGGTAGTTCATGTCCAGTTGGTCGAGCACGCTCCACCCGTAGTGGCAGGCGGTGTAGAAGCGGTTGTTGACACCGAAGCCTTCCCCTTGAGGCTTGCGGGTGTAGATGCGCACCACGGCCTGCACCGAGGCATCGTAGCGGGCGCCGGGGTTGCGCACGACCTCGACACTGCGGACATTGTCGGAGGCGAGTTGGTCCAGCTCCGAAGGGTCACGCATCTTACGGCCGTTGATATAGACTTCCGCCTGCCCGCTGCCAAAGACATTCACCGTGCCTTCGTCCGCCGAGACGCCGGGCAGTTTGTCCAGCAGGTCATTGCCCGTGCCGGCCTTCTCCAGCACGCTGCCCTGCACGGTGGTCACTTGGGCGTCGCCTTTCAGCCGCACTTTGGGCAGGTTGGCGCGGACGGTCACCCCGTCCAGCATCTGCGCGTCGGGCTGCAGCATCACGATGCCCAGGTCGGGACGGTCTGCTTCCTTATAAATAGTGGTGTATCCGACGAAGGAAACACGCAGCAACAAGCCCGTCTCCGGGGCCCGGAGAGAGAAGCGTCCCCGGTCGTCGCTCACCGTCCCGGCCACGAAGGCGGAGTCGGACGGAGCGAGCAGTACGACATTGACGTAAGGGAAGGGCTGACGATGTTCGTCGACTACCTGTCCCGAGAAAGTTTGTTGGGCGAAAGCGCCCGTGCCCGCCAGCAGGAGGAGGCACAGCAATGAGAGAATGAATTGTTTCATATCAAGCATCTGTTTGAGTTTCTTTGCCTGCAAAGTTAGGCCGGAAACGCCTCTCAAACGGTCTATATGTACGATTAAAAAGTCTATATCACACCGAAGGGGAAGACTGATAATCAAGTCCTTCCATCGCTGTCATTCTATATCGGAGGGTGCGGAAGCTATATGCCGTCTATCTGCCCCGCCGCGCAAGCCGCCCGACAACGGATTCGCCCGCTTCGAGACAAGCGACCTGTCTGCTTCGGAACAGGCATCCTGTCCGCCTAAGGGTGTGTACCCTCACACCCCCTAAGGGGGTGCACCCCTACCCGCCTAAGGGTAAGGACCCCTACCCACCTAAGGGTACGTACCCCTACCCGCCTAAGGGTGCGCACCCCCACCGGCGGAAGTAGTCGGATTATGCAGCCAGAAAACGGATGATGTCCCCCTTCTCGTCCATGCCGAGTTTCTTGCGGATGTTGGTCTTACGCTGGTAGATGGTGGGGACGCTTTGGGCGGTGAGGACGCTGATTTCCTTCGTCGTGAAGTCGGCACGGAGCAGGCAGCAGAGTTGCTGTTCCTTGTCGGTCAGCAGCGTGCCGAAGCGGGCGACGAGCCGGGCGTGGAAGCCGTCGTACAGGCGGTCGATGAGGGGATAGAGGTCGTCCCACACCAGCAATCCCTCGCCGTCCACGCCCGGATGCGGTAGGGTGGAGAAGCGGCGCAGCAAGTCCTGGTTCTGCGCCGTGGGCTGCCCGGCCACGAGGCGAATCAGCCCCAACTGTTGCAGGAGGGTGCGGCGCAGCAGGTGGTCGTCGTCGGCAGGGACGGAGGCCGGGACAGGCGCGGCGACAGATGCCTCGGCCAAGAGGCGGTCGAGGGTCTCGATGCGCTCTTCGGCCTCTATCAGACGGGCGCGGCGACGACGCAGGTAGTAGAAGGCCGCCCCGCCCGTGAGCAGCAGGAGCAGCAGCGCGCCCAGCAGCCAGAGTTGCATCTGCTGGCGGTCGACCAGCAGGCGGAGGTTGGCAGCGGAAAGGTCGTCGCGCGTATGGTCTTTCTGGCGGATGGCGCTGTGCAGAGCGTAGAGGGCATTGCCCACCGAGTCGTTGTAACGCATCAGGTCGAGGTAGTCGAAGGAGCCCGTGCGGGTGTAGTCGATGAGGCCTTGCAGGTATCCAAACTGGTTCTCGGCCGTCACGAACTTCCTATGCCTGCCGTGGTAGTACGCCTGTCCTTTGTCCAAATAGTACTGGGCAGAGTCCAGAAGCCCCAGCTTCAAGAAGCACTCGTTCAGCGTGAAGCAGGAGATGTCCAACACGTCCGCCCTGTCGGTCAGGGCCATCAGGCGGTGGAACAGTCGGATGGCCGCGGGATAGTCGGGCGCGACGTAAACCATCATCTGGGCGTGGTTGCGCAGATAGTGGATGGCCCAGGCGGTGTCGCCACGCTGCATGGCCATCTGCACGCTGCGGTCGGTGTGCCACGTGGCCGAGTCGGCCTTCATCAGACCCAGGGTGATGCCCAGCGAGAAGTGATTGTCGGCACTCTCGCGCAGCGCCAGAGCCGCACGGTAGGAAGCGGCGGCGCGGGGATAATCCTTGTATGTATAGACGTAACACTCGCCCTTCTCCGCCAGCAGGTCGCCCGCAAAGGCCGTGTCGCCCAAAGCCAGGGCCCGCACGCTGCCGCTGTCCAGCACAGCCAGTTCCCCGGCGTGGCGGTTGCGGGCATGCAGGTAGGCGGCCTTCAACAGATAAGAGGTCAGCAGGCGGGCGGTGTCGCCTTGCGCCGTGAAGTAATCGAAGGCGGGGAGCACCAAAGAGTCCTCGGTCATGGACGTGTAGTTTGCCTGATGCACGTATGCCCTCAGCCAGCCATAGCGCAACAGCTCCT
>DXCK01000064.1 GCA_019116045.1 Candidatus Bacteroides merdipullorum
ATTTAGTTTATACTATCGATGTGTCTGTCATTCTGAGCGTTGTTCTCCCCCGACAAACGGGGGAGCAAAGAGGGGGTTGAAGCGTAGTCGAAGAATCTCCCTAAGGTCTCTGTCCGTCTGGCAGCGCAAGAAGGAGATGTTTCGACTTCGCTGCGCTCCGCTCAACATGACAGATACACATCATATAAACTAAATATCAACAACTACTTATAAGGAATTTCTGTTGCACAATTCACCACTTTCACTTATCTTTGGACATAAAAACAGAACCTTATGAAGACCATCCGACCCAATTCAGTTTACGCCTGGCTGCTGGCATCACGCCCCAAGACGCTGACGGCAGCCCTGATTCCCGTGATGCTGGGCAGCGGGCTTGCCTTTTCCGACGGGAAGTTCCAGACTGCGGAAGCGGTGCTGTGCCTGTTCTTTGCCTGCCTGATGCAAGTGGCAGCCAATTTCATCAACGATTTGTTCGATTACCAGAAAGGGACCGACCGCGAAGACCGGCTGGGGCCGAAACGTGCCTGTGCCGAAGGGTGGATTTCGCCCCGCAACATGAAGCTGGGCATCGGCGTGACGCTGTTGCTGGCCTGCTTGTGCGGACTGTCTGTGGTGTATCTGACGTGGAACGAACTGCCACAAGGGGGCTGGGAACTGGTGGTACTGGGAGTGGTATGCCTGCTCTTTGCTTTCTTATACACCACCCTGCTCTCCTACCGGGGTTGGGGAGACTTACTGGTGCTGGTGTTCTTCGGGCTGGTGCCCGTGGGAGGGACGTATTACGTGCAGACGGGTGTGTTGAATGTCGACGTGCTGGTGCTGTCGCTGGTGTCGGGCGTGGTGATAGACACGCTGCTGACTATCAACAATTACCGGGACATAGAGCAAGACAGGGTGAGCGGCAAGATGACGCTGATTGTGCGCTTCGGAGCCTCGTTCGGGCGGCAGTTCTACCTGGCGCTGGGCATAGTGGCCGTGCTGCTCTGCCTGTGGTTCGTGTATAGCGGGAGGCTGACGTGGCTGGAGTTTATCTGGGCACCGTGCATCTATCTGTACATGCACCTGATGACGTGGCGCGGTATGTGCCGCATCCGGCAGGGGGAAAAACTGAACAGCATACTGGGCGAGACTTCGCGCAATATGCTGTTCTTGGGAATACTGCTGAGCGTGGCACTCTGTTAACGGTTGCCGTACATGCGCTCGTAGTATTTCTGGTAGTCACCGCTGGTCACTTCCTCCACCCAGTCCTGGTGGTTGAGGTACCACTCGATGGTGCGGACGATGCCCACTTCGAAGGTGGTCTCGGGATACCAACCCAGTTCCTCGCGTATCTTGGTGGGGTCGATGGCATAGCGTTGGTCATGGCCCAGGCGGTCTTTGACGAAGGTGATGAGGCTGTCGTTGATCCACGAGATGTCGATGTCGCCGTCGGCCGTCAGCACTTGCTTCTTCAGCACCTTGCGGTATTCGGGGTGCGACTCCATCAGGCGGTGGATGGTGGCGATGGTCAGGCGGACAATCTCCAGGTTAGTCTTTTCGTTGTGCCCTCCCACGTTGTAGACTTCGCCCTCGCGCCCCTGGCGCACGACGAGGTCGATGGCCTTGCAGTGGTCTTCGACGTAGAGCCAGTCACGCACGTTGCTGCCGTTGCCATAGACGGGCAGTTGCTTGCCTTCCAGGATGTTTTTGATGATGAGCGGGATGAGCTTCTCGGGGAAGTGGTAGGGGCCGTAGTTGTTCGAGCAGCGGGTGATGCTGACGGGCATGTGGTAGGTGTCGTGATAGGCCATGACGAAGAGGTCGGCACTGGTCTTCGAAGCACTGTATGGGCTGTGGGGGCAGAGAGGTGTCTGCTCGGTGAAGTAGCCTTCGTCGCCCAGCGAGCCGTAGACTTCGTCGGTGCTGACCTGGTGGTAGCGCACACCGGGACGCCAGGTGGGATAGCCCGTCTCGTCCTTGCCGGTGACCCAGGCGCGGCGCGCGGCGTCGAGCAGGTTCTGCGTGCCCAGGATATTGGTGATGAGGAAGAGCTGGGGGTTCTCGATGCTGCGGTCGACGTGGCTCTCGGCGGCGAAGTTGACCACGTAGTCGAACTTGTAGCGGGCGAAGAGGTCGTCCACCAGGGCGCGGTCGCCGATGTCTCCGCGGACAAAGATGCAGCGGTCGTTGTCGATGTCGGCAGCGATGGTGCCGAGGTTGCCTGCATAGGTCAGCGCGTCGAGCACAACGATGCGGATGTGTTCGTGTATGCGCAGCAGGTACTTGATGTAGTTGGCGCCTATGAATCCGGCGGCGCCGGTTACGAGGTAAGTCTTCATATTAATAAATGATAATTTAATAGTTGACGAGTTAACAAGACAACAAGGTCTTGTAATAATTTAATTAACGAGTTGACAAGTTGACGAGTCAACAAGGGATAAGTTCTGCCCTCGTGGCCTTGTTAACTCGTCAACTTGTCAACTAAATCCCTGTTTATCTGTGCGAGTCAGCCAGTTCCATGAGGTATTGGCCGTATTCGGTCTTGCCCATCTGCTGGCCCAGGTGGTGGAGCTGGTCGAGGTCTATCCAACCCTTGCGCCAGGCTATCTCTTCGATGCAGGAGACGCGGAAACCCTGGCGGTTCTGGATGGTGGCCACAAAGTTGGAGGCTTCGAGCAGGCTGTCGCAGTTGCCGGTGTCGAGCCAGGCAAAGCCACGCCCGAAAAGTTCGACGCGCAGGGTGCCTTCCTCCAGGTAGAGGCGGTTGAGGTCGGTGATTTCATACTCGCCGCGGGCAGAAGGCTTGAGCGCAGCGGCTTTCTCCGTCACGGTATGGTCGTAGAAGTAGAGTCCGGGGACGGCGTAGTTGCTCTTGGGCTGCTGGGGCTTCTCTTCGAGGGAGAGGACGCGGCCGTCGGGGCCGAACTCGACGACACCGTAGGCGCGGGGGTCTTTGACATAGTAGCCGAAGATGCAGGCGCCCTTCTCCTGCGAGGCGGCGCGGCGCAACATGCCGCTGAAGCCCTGGCCGTAGAACAGGTTATCGCCCAGGATGAGGCAGCCGGGGCCTCCCTCGAGGAAGTCGGCGCCCAGGACGAAGGCTTGCGCCAGGCCGTTGGGCTTCTCCTGCACGATGTAGGAGAACTTCATGCCCAGGTCGTCGCCCGTGCCCAGGAGGTCGCGGAACATGGGCAGGTCGCGGGGAGTGGAGATGACGAGCACCTCGCGGATGCCTGCCAGCATCAGGGTGGACAGGGGGTAGTAAATCATGGGTTTGTCGTAGACGGGCATGATTTGCTTGGAGATGGCTTTACTGAGGGGATAGAGGCGGGTGGCGCTGCCGCCGGCAAGAATAATTCCTTTCATATCTTAGTTCCTTTTAGGGTAATACATTACTCATGGGTCAGCACAAAACTAAGAAGGAGGACGACGCCCCACGGCTCTCGTTGCTTATTCAGGTTGCAAAGATGGGAAAAAGGACGGACATGGCCAAACTTTCGGGCGGAAAGATGGCTATTGGTCAGCCAATTCGATGACCTCCAGGTCGCTGAACTGCCCTTGGTCGATGCAGAAGCGCACCAGGGTGCGGACGGTGTGGAAGCCTTGGCGGCCGGCCGCTCCGGGATTGATGTGCAGCAGGCCGAGCGTCTTGTCGTACTTCACCTTCAGGATGTGCGAATGTCCGCTGATGAACAGGCGGGGCGGGCGTGCCAGCAGGCTGCCGGCAATGGACGGGTCGTAGCGCCCGGGGTAGCCGCCGATGTGCTTCATCACGACCTCCGCCCCATCGACGGTGAAGCGCAGCGTCTGCGGGTAGAGGCGACGCAACTCCTGACCGTCGATGTTGCCATAGACGGCGCGCAGGGGGCGGAAGTCGGCCAATCGCTGGGCTACCTCCAAGGAGCCTATGTCGCCGGCGTGCCAGATTTCGTCGCAAGGCTCGAAGTATTGCAAATATCTGTCGTCCCACCACCCGTGGGTGTCCGACAGGAGTCCGATTCGCGTCATAAAGTCATACGTTTGGTTGCCGCAAAGATAAGCATTATTTCGTTACGCACGCACCCTGCCGACAGTATAAGGGGGCAGGTACAGGCTTGCCGGCAGTGGCAGGCAGGGGAATCTATGCTTACCCAGGTATTGTGGCAGTTCAAATAGGATAGTATTACAATTAGAATACTTTTCTATGAGAGTTTACATAGAAAAATATTACAGCTAAAATATTTTCGTATGTAAACTCTCATACAGATTTATTTTAGCTAACATTTTTATCTATGTAAACGAGCATAACACCTTGCTAAGCATAACCAGCCGGGGGTGGGAACGCA
>DXCK01000065.1 GCA_019116045.1 Candidatus Bacteroides merdipullorum
GCCGCCCAGTTTACTGCCGCTATCGGTGACAACGTGACCGCCACTACCCGTGTCAGCGGAACGGACGGAACCAAATGGGATAAAGGCGACTGCATCGGCATTACCTGTATCGGTGGTTCCTCGTACAACAACGTCCCCTATGTGACGAATAATGGAGACGGCAATTTCGGCCCCGCGAGTAATGATATTATCTTCTTCGATAACACGGACGAAGTAACCTTCCATGCCTATTATCCGTACAAGGATGACGACGAAATGACAGAGGGTAAGATAGCCGCCACTACCGATGCCGATGCCCAGAAAGTGCAGACCCAGCATGACTTCCTCTTTGCCAACGGTGCCACGGGCAGCACCAGCAGCCCGGAGGTGAAATTCACCGGCGCAAACGCATTCAGCCACTGCATGAGCCGGATTAAACTCAATTTCAAAGAAGGAAACGGTGTCACCATCCCGATTGATGGCCCGACCAGCTACACACTGAAAGACTTGTTGCTGGGAGGTACTTTCAACACCACCAACGGCGAGACGGCAACCACCGCCAACTCTGCGGCAGATGTAACCCTGTCAGGAAGCCTTACCTCGTCCATCTTCTTCCCACAGGATGTGGCGAGCATCAGAATGGAAATATTATTGAACGGAAACATCTATAACGCCACACTTCCCGTGAAGGACGGCAAGCTCCAAAGCGGCAAGGAATACTACTACGAGATCACCATCAGCCACAAGAATGTGGAGGTAAATGCCTCTATCAAAGCATGGGACAAGGTGAATGAAAACGTTAATGTGAACCTCTGACCCACACACCGCTGCCCCGGCGCAAGCGTCAAGCCGGAGCTGCCCATAGATGAGTTATGGTGCGACGGTCGCCTTCGCAGGCGGCGGCAGCACGAAACAAGCGTTCTTTTTAGAACAACGGCTGCGCCTCGGCATAGCCCAAGCAAGCTTGGCTCTGCACTCGGCTTGCACGTTCTTTGAAAGATTGTATAGGAAACCAAATGATTATTGCCGGGAAAAGGTTACTTTTGTGTCCGTAACCAAAAGGAAAAGAAAACTATGGCAAAGAAATCGTCCCTCCAAGTGAAAGGCTCCACCATCAGGACCTTGCAGCAAAACGGCATTGACTATATCTGCATCACGGACATCGCCCGCCAGAAAAATCCTGCCGAGCCCAAAGACGTGGTGAAAAACTGGATGCGGTTGAAGAACACACTGGAATACCTCGGACTGTGGGAACAACTGAACAACCCCGCGTTCAAAGGGGTCGAATTCGACCCCCTTTTGGCAGAAGCGGGCAGCAATGCATTCACCATGAGTCCTTCAAGATGGGTGGAACTGACCGGAGCTGTCGGCATCCTATCGAGAAACGGTGTCGGAGGCGGGACGTATGCACAGCGTGACATTGCTTTCAAGTTTGCCAGTTGGGTTTCCGTGGAATTCGAACTGTATCTTGTCAAGGAGTTCCAGAGGCTGAAAGAGCAGGAACAGGCTTTCCTGGGATGGTCGGCCAAGCGCGAACTCTCCAAGATAAACTACCACATCCACACCGATGCCATCAAGCAGAACCTCATTCCGGCGGAAGTGACAGCACAGCAGGCAAGTCGCATATACGCCAGTGAAGCCGATGTGCTGAATGTCGCCCTCTTCGGCATGACGGCGCTCGAATGGCGCGACGCCCATCCCGACCTAAAAGGCAACATCCGCGACTATGCCGGTGTAAACGAACTGATATGCCTGTCGAACATGGAGAGCCTGAACGCCGTGCTCATCAACGAGGGGATACCACAGCACGAACGGCTCATCAAGCTGAACCAGATAGCCATACAGCAAATGCGTATTCTGGAAGACACAAACCGGAAGCTGCTGAAATAATCATTCCCCTCCTTATCATTCTTTCGTTCGGAACGCTTGTAAGTTATAGAAACAATTAAACTTAGAAGCGATATGAAGCAATTGAAACACTTTATCCATCCAATCGCCGTAGCTGCGATATTCTTTGCAGCGACTGCCTGCACGCAGGACGGACTGACGGACGATACCCGGTTGCCCGAAGGACAATACCCCTTGCAGATAGCCGCCGTCACCCTCAGCGTGGAGGGAGGCGAAGCGCAGCCGTGGGGCGCACCGCAGACCCGCGTCAGCGAGACCGAAGACGGCACGGGCAGCAAGTGGGACGGCGATGAAGAGATAGACGTGCAGATAGAAGGCAGCACAGAGACAGCCACCTACATCGTGCAGGCCGGCGGCACAGTCACCTCCAACGCACCCCTTTACTGGAGCGACCGTGACGACCACACCGTCAATGCCTGGTATCCTGCCACGAACACCCCTCTCGATCTCAGCGACCAAACAGACGGCTTGGCATACTTGCTGCACGGCAAGGGCAGGGGCAACTATGAGAAGCCGGTAGAACTGATCTTCACCCACTCGTTGGCCAAGGTGCGTGTCACGCCCTCGAATGACATCGCCAACGATGAGGTAACTTCCCTCCAGCTATACACCTACACAACTTGTACTCATACGCAAGGTAAGATAAACACCGAGGACGCACAAAAGGGCTGGATAAAGATGAAGAAGTGCGAATACAACGGCGTGACCTGCTGGGAGGCGAACGTGGTGCCTGACTACGAGATAACCAAGCTGATGGCGAACGGCGATGACAAGGAGCGCGAACTCTCTGCCTCCATCAATCCCAAGGCTGGCAGCTTCTACAACATCACGCTGAACAAAGACAAGGGCTACACCGTATCAGAGGACGGCAAGACCTACACAGTCTATACCGCCGATGGCCTGCTGGCATGGAATAAGGCCGTGCAAAACGACCTCACGCTAAACTGTACCCTGACCGCCGACATCACCCTGACGGGGGAATGGACACCGATAGGCACAGACTACAGAAACTCATACACCGGCACTTTCGACGGCGACAACCATACCATATCGGGGCTGATCGTGACGGGAAGTGACGAATATGCGGGTCTGTTCGGCTACATCGGCTCTGGCGGCACGGTGAAGAACGTAAAGTTGGAGAACGTGCGGATAACAAGCGATTACCAGTATGCCTATGTCGGTGGCGTAGCGGGAAATAACGATGGAGCTATTGAAAACTGCTCGGTGTCGGGCAGCGTCAGCGGAAACAGTACCTACAACAGCGTAGGTGGCGTGGTGGGCTATCAATGGGGCGGTTCCATCACCGGATGCAGCTCATCGGCCACAGTGCAGGGAACGGGCAGTGTCGGCGGCGTGGTAGGTCAAACGAATTCTGGTGCCACCCTGACCGCCTGCTATTCCACGGAAAACGTGACCCTTGAAAGTAACAATTCAGACAACAATTATGCCGGCGGCGTGGTGGGAAGCAATTCTTTCAGCACTCTTATCGCCTGCTATGCCACGGGCAACGTGACCGGCACAGGCACCGGAACCGGCTCTATCTATGTAGGCGGCGTAACGGGAAACAATGCTTCGGGCACCTTGACCGCCTGCTACCATGCCAAGGGAACTGTCAACGGTCCGGATGAATACACAGGCGGCGTGGCGGGACGGAACTTCAAGGACTCCATGTTTGGTGGCGGTATCATCACCGCTTGCTACTGGGGAAGCAATCCCAACACAGGCATAGGAGAAAATCAGGCAGGCACCGGCGATACTGAGAAAGTGGACGGCGACTGGACGGATGCCGTTACACAGATGAACAAGGCACTGTCCGACACGGGCTGGCAATATGAGTCCAGCAGCGGAAACGAGCCGCCCATGTTACAGAAAGTACAATAATCCCAAACACCGAACATCATGAAGCGATATACAATTCATACGCTGCCCTCTCCCTGCTCTTTGCGGCCACTGCACGATGCGGGTGTGGCATTTACGCTACGGGGCTGAATCCTGCTCCCTTGTCACGGTGAAGAGTTACTGGGAGGCAGGCACGAAATATAAGTACGGGATAAACATAGAATGAGAACATAGAACTGAGAAATCAAGTAGGAGGAAAATAAAAATTATTTTCTTCCTACTTTTGTTTTCTCTGATTATGAAAATGACTTAGTACTAAGTAGTTGTTGACATTTAGTTTATACTATCGATGTATCTGTCATTCTGAGCGAAGCCCGCAGGGCGTAGTCGAAGAATCTCCCTAAGGTTTCTGTCCGTCTGGCAGCGCAAGAAGGAGATGTTTCGACTTCGCTGCGCACCCCCTCTTACCTCCCCCGTTTGGCGGGGGAGAACAATGCTCAACATGACAGGCACACATCATATAAACTAATTTTCAACATCTACTTATCTGTGTGCAATTTTGTATTTCGGCACACCCTCACGTCTGTTTTCCCGCCTGTCAAGGAACCCGATACATGACGAAGAGTGTTCTTTGAAAAATTAGTGTGGAAATTAGAGAGAAAACCGTATCTTTGTAGACAGAAAAATTATATAAGGATATGGAAGCTATAAGTATAAAACAGTCTCTACTGACGACAATTAACAGTATAGATGAACGGGACACGAGATTGCTGGAGAAGCTGATTGCTGCCATTAAAAACGTTTTGCAGCAAAATTCTGATGCGACAATGAAAGACGAGATAACTCCCTACGTAGATAGCATGAAAGTAGGCGTGAAGCTGCCTGCCGATGTGGACATAAAAGCCTTGCGTGAGGAGCATAGGCTTTGACTTCTCCCCGCACAAATTTTTCAACAGAACGTATGTGAAGCATCTCTTATTAGCGAAAACGAACAGGAGGAAATTGCGGGAAAGCGTTGACATTCTCAGCATTTTTTTACTTTTGTGAAGTCAAACCATTTAAGGAGAACTGGATATCAAAGCTTTGAAGGCTGAAATATTGGCCAATCCCATTCTTGTCCTACCACCCCGGCCTAAAGGCCACCCCTCCTTCCAGAAGGAGAGGAATGGATTACACCAATTCTTTATTCAATAAATCAGTGGTCATCGGTTGTATCTGCGTTAAGTAATCATTCCTATTTAGTTTATACTATCGATGTATCTGTCATTCTGAGCGGAGCCCGTAGGGCGTAGTCGAAGAATCTCACTACATGCACTGCCCAAGGGAATCGTTTCTTTCGGGAGATGTTTCGACTTCGCTGCGCACCCCCTCTTACCTCCCCCGTTTGGCGGGGGAGAACAATGCTCAACATGACAGGCACACATCATATAAACTAAAGATCAACATCTACTTATGAAACCTATTCTTTTACTTTGCGCGGCGGCGATGACTCTCGCAGCCTGCACGCAGATAACACAGATTAAACAGATTTTCGCAGATTTGTCTAACTGTAAATCAACGAAGTATAATCAGTGGTCATCTGCCGCATCTGCGTCATCTGCGTGCCATTTTATATTTTGACACA
>DXCK01000066.1 GCA_019116045.1 Candidatus Bacteroides merdipullorum
TGAATACGCCTTCATCGGATAAGAGGCGTAAGATTTTGGCCAATGCTCCGGGGGTGTTTGGGCAGCTTATGCCAATCACGTCGGTGATATTTACGGCAAAATGTTTGTCTTTCAATGTGGCATAAGCCTTGTCGGGTTCTGAAACAATGCCTCGTAAGATGCCAAAGTCTGCGTTTTCGGCAATGGAAAGGGCGGACAGGTTGATACCATTTTCAGCCAGGACTTCTGTTACTTCTGTCAGTCTGCCGGATTTGTTCTCCAGAAAAATAGAAAGTTGTTTTGCTATCATAGTTGTTTCTCTGATTTCGATGTTATTATTTTTATGTCGGTTCGTTCGAATGGATGAATCTGTAAAAGTTCTACCGCAAAATAAGTGATTTTTTTGTTTATATCAAAGATTTTGCCGAATATTGCCGTTGTTTATAGGAAAAATGAATAAGTTTGAATTGACATCGAGTTACAGACCTACCGGCGACCAGCCCGAGGCCATCGCACAACTGACGGACGGGTTGCGGCAGGGGCTTCCTGCGCAAACTTTGCTGGGAGTGACCGGGTCGGGGAAAACGTTTACCATAGCCAACGTCATTGCCAATATGAATAAGCCGACATTGATTTTGAGCCATAACAAGACGCTGGCTGCCCAGTTGTATAGCGAGTTCAAGGGCTTTTTCCCGAAGAATGCAGTCGAGTATTATGTGTCTTATTACGATTATTACCAGCCGGAAGCTTACCTGCCTTCGACCGATACGTATATAGAAAAGGATTTGTCTATCAACGATGAGATAGACAAACTGCGCCTGGCGGCCATTTCTTCGTTGCTGTCGGGGCGGAAGGATGTGGTGGTGGTGTCGTCTGTGTCGTGCATCTATGGCATGGGGAATCCGTCGGATTTTTATGACAATGTCATCGAGATAAGGTGTGGCAAGCCGTTCAGTCGGAATGTGTTCTTGCGGCGGCTGGTGGACAGCTTGTACGTGCGCAATGATTTGGAACTGAACAGGGGACGCTTCCGCGTGAAGGGGGATACGGTGGATATCTGGCTGGCTTACGCTGACACGTTGCTGAGGGTGAACTTCTGGGGTGACGAGGTGGACGGGATTGAGGAGGTGGACCCGCTGAGCGGAGTGTGCACGGGGAGGATGGATGAGTATAAGATTTACCCGGCCAATCTCTTCATGACGACGAAGGAGAACACGCTGAGGGCCATCCATGAGATTGAGGATGATTTGAGGAAGCAGGTGGAGTGGTTCGAGGAGCGGGGGCAGATGCTGGAGGCCAAGAGGCTGCAGGAGCGGGTGACGTATGACATGGAGATGTTACGCGAATTGGGGCATTGTGCGGGGATAGAAAACTATTCGCGGTATTTCGACAACCGGGCTCCGGGGACGAGACCTTACTGTCTGCTGGACTTTTTCCCGAAGGATTACCTGACGGTCATTGACGAGAGCCACGTGAGCGTGCCGCAAATCCGGGCCATGTATGGCGGGGACAGGGCGCGGAAACAGAACCTGGTGGAGTATGGTTTCCGCCTGCCTGCGGCGTTTGATAACCGCCCGTTGAAGTTTGAAGAGTTCGAGGAGATGACGCGGCAGGTCATCTACGTCAGCGCTACACCGGCCGAGTATGAGCTGGCCAAGTCGGAGGGTATCGTCGTGGAGCAGGTTATCCGCCCGACGGGATTGCTGGACCCGGTCATCGAAATCAGGCCGAGTCATAACCAGATTGATGACTTGATGGAGGAGATTCAGGTGCGTATCGAGCGGGGGGAACGGACGTTGGTGACGACGCTGACCAAGCGGATGGCGGAGGAGTTGACGGAATATCTGCTGAACAACCACGTGAGGTGCAACTATATACATAGCGACGTGGAGACGCTGGAGAGGGTGAAAATCATGGCCGACTTGCGCGAGGGGGTGTATGACGTCTTGATTGGTGTCAACCTGTTGCGCGAGGGGTTGGACTTGCCCGAAGTGTCGCTTGTCGCCATCTTGGACGCGGACAAGGAGGGTTTTCTGCGCTCGCATCGCTCGCTGACCCAGACGGCTGGGCGTGCGGCACGCAACGTGAACGGGCGCGTCATCATGTATGCCGACACGGTGACGGAGAGCATGCGCCTGACCATCGACGAGACGAATCGCCGGCGGGAGAAGCAGTTGCGCTACAACGCAGAACACGGCATCACGCCGCAGCCCTTGCACAAGTCGAAGCCTGTAAGTGTCTTCGCGCAGGCGGCGGACAGTGGGAAGACCGGCGGGGAGCAGAGGCAGGAGCCGAGGCCGTATGCGGGGATGGAGCCGGAGAAGACGGTGGCTGCCGACCCGGTGGTGCAGTATATGAGCCGCGAACAACTGGAGCGGAGCATCGCCCACACGCGGAAGCTGATGCAGGAGGCGGCCAAGAGGCTGGACTTCATCGAGGCGGCGCAGTACCGCGACGAGGTGGTCAGGCTGGAAGACTTGTTGCAGGAAAAGACATGAAGGCGCGCAAGCGTCGTGCGATAAATAAACCTGTTTTATTAACCTTTCCTGCCCGTCTGTGACCGGAGTCAGACACCCTCTGCACCGGCTCTCTGGCGCCCCCCTGCGGGGTGCCTGCGGCCGTCTTCTGAAAAAACCTTCTGCTGCCCGTTTCGTCCGGCCTGCGGGGCAGTTGGTAGAGAAAATTTGCCACGCCTGCCGCCCTGTCCTAACTTTGGCGGAAAAAACCGGACGAAATGAAGAAAAATCCCTGCACCCCTCTCCTGCTCCTGGCTGCCTTGCTGACGGCGGGCGGGCCGTGCCGCGCGCAATGGACGGAGCAAGACTCGCTGCGTCTGCGCCGACAACTCGAAAGCCCGGGCGAGCTACGCCTCAATCCCGACGCCCTGCGCTCGATGGACTTCGGCGCCGAACCGCCCCGGGCGCACGCCCTCGAACTGTGGTTTGACGAGACGCTGCCCTCGCCCTTCCCCGAGACAGCCGTCGACACCTTCCTGCGCCGCCCGCTCTTCTCGCTCGACCCCTACCAGGGCATCTACCTGTACAAACGCAATTCCGGGCGCCAACTTTTCACGCCCTCGCGGCCGCTGCGTCCCCTCCCGGCACTCCGCACGCCGTCGGCTTCCGACACGATGAGCAGCCGCTTCAAGTCCGATTTCGCCAATGTCTTCAGCGCCCGCTTCTGGGGTTTCCGCCGCCGGCGCCACACCAGCCAGACGCTGGCCGCCCTGAAGAAATACGACACTCCGGAACAAAACAACGGCCGCTACGAATACTACCAGGTGGAAGACGAGTACTTCGACCTCACCTTCGAGGGGAACGACTCGCTGCGCCCCGCGCTTGAGCAACACCTCCACAGCAGCCGCCCCTTCCGAAAAGGCCTGCTCTACCTGCGCTTCACCGCGCTGGGCCGCGGCATCTTCACCTACTTCCTGCCCGACGGCACCGACGTGCGCGGCACCTTCGCCACCAACGGCACGCGCTACACCCTGCACCATCCCGGCGGCGAGACCGTCTTCACCCTCACCCACTTCGGCGGCAAGCTCTTCACCATCCGGCGCGACCTCACCTCCGTCTACCGCGCACTCTGGCACCAAGGCATCAGCAAAGTTGAAATCAGTGCCAGCGTCTGGCGCATCGCAGCCGGGCGCGACCGCCCCTAAAGCCGCCTCACTGCCCGCCGGCAACGCTCCAGGTCGCGTCCGTCCACCGGACGCTGCCGCGTCCCACCACGCTCGATGCAGCCCGCCACCCGGAAACCGCTCCATCGCAACACCTCGCGCAACGCCCGCACCGTCCCCCGCGACTGGCGGAACCACACGTTGAAAGGCCACGGCGTCGTACACGTCACCACCAGCAACGCCCGCCGGCCCCCCAGCAGCGGGTGCGGCATCCCCCGGCGGCTCTCACCCATCATGCCATAGACCATCCGGTCGAACAACACCTTCAACGTCCCCGGCATATTGCCCCAATAACACGGCGTACCCACTACCAGCACGTCACACCACCGCAGCAACTCCAGCACCCGCTGCGCGTCATCCCCCGGCAGCACGCAGCGCCCCTCGCTTCGGCACACCATGCACCCCGTGCACGCCCGCACCGACAGTTGCGACACCCGTTCGCACACCACCTCGGCTCCCCCTCCCCTCGCCTCGTCGGCCATCGCCTCCAGCATCCGTGCCACATTCCCCTCTTTGCGCGGGCTGACATTCAAAAACAGCATCTTCATCCTTCCCTATCTCCTTTCTTTCTTCAGAAAAACACAAGCAATTCACCGGAAAAAACCGCAAGAATCCGTACCTTTGTCCACCCCGGCCCCGTCCGCACACCGCCTCCAGGCCCCGCGGCATTCCCCGGGTTACACATTATTATATTATATACTACACATTATTATATATACATACTACACATCATTCATATAGCCTATGGAAACAACCCCTTCAGCCGCCCTCGTCCTCTCCATGGGCGGAGCACGCGGCATCGCCCACATCGGAGTCATCGAAGCACTCCTCGCCCACGGCTACCGCATCACCTCGCTTGCCGGCAGCTCAATGGGCGCCCTCGTCGGCGCCATGTACGCCACCGGCCGCCTCGAAGCCTGCAAACAATGGCTCTGCACCTGGAACCGCCGCAAGATGTGGCAACTGGCCGACCTCAGCCTGAGCCGAGACGGTCTGGTCAAAGGCGACCGCTTCATCCGCGAGCTCTCCCGCCTGCTGCCCAACGTCAACATCGAAGACCTCCCCCTGCCCTACGCCGCCCTCGCCACCGACATCACGACAGGTGAAGAAGTGAAGTTCGACCGTGGCAGCCTGTTCGACGCCATCCGCGCCTCCATCTCCATCCCGATGCTCTTCCGCCCCTTCCGGCGCGGCAGCCAGCGCCTCGTCGACGGCGGCATACTCAACCCCCTGCCCCTGGCGCACATCACGCGCACTCCCGGCGACCAGCTTGTAGCTGTCGACGTCAACGCCCCCGCACCGCACTGCCAGGCACGCCGGCAACTCAACCCCTACCAACTGATGACCCGCTCTTCACGCCTGATGATGCAGCAAATCACCCGCTATCAACTGGCCCAGACACCGCCCGACCTCCTTATCAGTCTCTGCGGCGATGACTACGACATGATGGAGTTCTTCCGGGCCGAAGAAATCATCGAAGCAGGCCGGCAGGCGGCTAAAGAGACGCTAAATCGCGCAGCCATGCTTCCACAGATGCGTCGCTCGGCATCCGCCAATCCCCGCGCGGACTGAGCGAAATGCTCCCCACCTTCGGCCCGTCAGGCAAGCACGAACGCTTGAACTGCTGGCTGAAAAAGCGCGAGCAGAACTTCTGGAGCCAATACTTGATAGTCTCTTCGTCATACATTCCTTGGAAAGTACGCTTCGCCAGATAGTGAATTTTCGAAGGCCTGAAGCCGAAACGCATGAAATAATAAAGAAAGAAGTCGTGCAACTCATAAGGGCCTACCAAATCCTCTGTCTTCTGTTGGATATTCCCCTTCTCGTCTGCTGGAATCAGCTCCGGGCTGATGGGAGTATCCACAATGTCGAGCAATGTCCGGCGAGAATCCTCGTCCGTGCTATGTTCCGCCACCCATTTTACCAAGTGCTTAACCAACGTCTTGGGCACACTGACATTCACTCCATACATGGACATATGGTCGCCATTGTACGTCGCCCATCCCAAGGCCAGCTCCGACAAGTCACCCGTGCCTATCACCAGTCCGTTCGTCTGGTTGGCAATGTCCATCAGGACTTGTGTCCGTTCACGGGCTTGCGAATTCTCATACGTCACATCGTGCACTTCCGGATTGTGGTGGATGTCCTTAAAATGTTGCATACAAGCCTCCTTGATGCTCACCTCCCGTACTGTCACTCCCAAAAAGGTCATAAGGTCGACAGCATTGCCGTGCGTACGGTCAGTAGTCCCGAACCCAGGCATCGTCACCCCGATAATTCCCTTCCGCGAGAACCCTAACTTGTCAAACGTCTGTACGCACACCAATAAGGCCAACGTGGAATCCAACCCTCCCGAGATGCCGAGAACGGCAGACTTGGCATGAGTGTGAACCAATCGTTGTGCCAAACCTGACACTTGTATGGAGAAGATTTCCTCACAGCGTTCATCCAGAGCAGCGCCTTGCGGCACGAAAGGATGCGGGTCGAACGTACGGGTCAGTTGACATTCTCGTTCGTTGACGCCTTCCGTGGAAATGCGTATCGGCACTTCCCGCACCACACATGCGCGGCACGATGCAAATGTCGTATTCACACGGCGTTCCATGCGTAAACGTTCTACGTCAATCTCACTGATTACGACTTGTTCGTCAAAAGAAAAACGCTTGTTTGAGTTTAGCAGGGCACCGTTTTCATATATCAAAGCATTTCCGGCAAACACTACATCGGTGGTAGATTCTCCAAAGCCGCATGAACTAAATACATAACCGGCAATGCATCGTGCCGATTGCTGGGCAATGAGTGAGCACAGGTAAGAATGTTTTCCCACTCCTTCATTGTCTGCTGATAAGTTGAAAATGATTTCTGCCCCTTGCAGCGCCAAATTCGAACTTGGTGGAATCGGAGCCCAAAGATCTTCACAGATTTCAATGCCGAATGTCGTCTTTGACGTATCGAATAACAGGCTGCTACTCATAGGGATGTTTTGTCCGCACAGCCGCACGTTCTTCTCGTCAACCTGAGCAGACGAAGTGAACCACCGTTTCTCATAGAATTCTTTATAGTTAGGCAGATAGGTTTTTGGAACGATTCCCAATATTTTCCCTTTTTGGATGACTATTGCTACATTCAGCAAGATACCGTTCAATGCTACGGGCATACCGATGATGGAGATAATATCCAACTGGCGTGTGTTGTTTAGGATTTGCATTAAACCTATTTCTGCATTTTCTAATAGAAGTTGATGAGCAAACAAATCTCCACATGTATATCCGGTCAGACATAATTCGGGAAAAACAATGATTTCCACTCCTTTTCCGTCTGCAATAATAATTCCTTTCTCAATTTGTGTGGCGTTAAATGCGCAATCAGCTACCTTTACATGAGGTATTGCCGATGCAACTTTCACGAATCCATAATTCATAATTCCTATTTTGCTTTTTATTTAAGTAATCATTCCTTTTTAGTATAAACTAAATATCAACATCTACTTATGCTTGAAACCTGATTATCGAAACAAAGGTACACTTTTTCACAAAAAATCAGACATCCCATTCTTTTTTTTCCAAAAATATTTGGCCAATTAAAGAATAATCTCTTTCTTTGCAATGAAAATAAAAATGTAACAATTTCAAACCTGAAATAATGGATGTTTTAGAACGATTGCAAAGTCATCATATCAAGCCTTCCGTGCAGCGAATAGCTATCATGGATTATTTGATGGAGCATCGTACACATCCTACGGTGGATGAGATTTACATGGCGCTTTCGCCTTCCATGCCTACTCTTTCTAAAACAACAGTATATAATACATTGAAGTTGTTGACAGAGAATGGAGCCATACAAACGTTGACAATAGACGGCCGCAACACGTGTTATGATGCGATAACCACCCCACATGCTCATTTCTTGTGTAAATGTTGTGGACGGATATATGATCTTGCGCCAACGGTAAGTGATTCACATCCAGGTGAGATGGAGCGCGATGGACATCAAATACAAGAAATTCACCATTATTATAAGGGTATTTGTAAACAATGTATGCAAGAAAAAGGTTATATAGATAATAATTGATTAACTAATTCTAATTTTTAAGGAGGAATTTAATATGAAAAAGTTTAGATGTACAGTATGTGGTTATGTTTATGAAGGTGATGCAGCTCCCGAAAAGTGCCCTCTTTGCAAGGCTCCTGCCAGCAAATTCGTAGAAGTAGAAGAACAAGCTGCTGGCGGTCCGCTGGTATTTGCCGATGAACACGTAATTGGTGTGGCAAAAGGTTGCGATGATGAAATGATCAAAGACCTGAACAACCATTTCATGGGCGAATGTACCGAGGTTGGTATGTATCTGGCCATGAGCCGTCAGGCCGACCGTGAAGGTTATCCTGAGATTGCAGAAGCTTTCAAGCGTTATGCTTGGGAAGAGGCAGAGCACGCTTCCAAGTTTGCTGAACTGCTGGGTGACTGCGTATGGGATACGAAGACGAACCTCGAGAAACGTATGGAGGCCGAGTGTGGCGCTTGTGAAGACAAGAAACGCATTGCTACTCGTGCTAAGGCTTTGAATCTGGATGCTATCCATGACACTGTTCATGAAATGGCTAAGGACGAAGCTCGCCACGGCAAAGGTTTCGAAGGCTTATACAACCGTTACTTCAAGAAGTAATCACCACACGAGACAACGTTGTGAAGAAAAAGAAAAGGATGTGCTTTACGGCACATCCTTTTTTATTTTGTGTCAGCTCCAAGCTCTTTGGAAAGGTTTTCCAAGTTCCTTGGATAGAGCTTTCCAAGCTCCTTGGAAGCGTGCTCCCATCAAAAACGGAAGCCTAAGGTCAGAAGTACCTGGCTGCGCGTATTGGTCACTTTAGTGGCTTGGGGAGTGGTCAGAAAGAAGTCCTGATTTCCGGTGATTACGTAGTTGTAGGTCGCATCTTCACTCATTTCGTTGAAGAAAGGATAGAAATCTGACTTATAGCTCAAGTATTTGTAGGCCAGGTCCATGTAGAAGGACGACCACCGATAGCCAATGCCTACGGTAAACGTGTTCATCGACTGGCTGTTGGCATAGTCTGTATCTGTGTCGATAGCGTTGGTGGGCAGGTATTTCAAAGCACCGTCCGTGTATGCCGCCGTCGAATAATTGTATCCAGCCCGCAAGGAGAAGGCTGGCGTGGGTTTGTATTCCGCCCCCACACGAAGGGTATGCACGGCTTTCAGGTAAGCCTTTGCTTCGGCATTTTCTTGTTCCATGTCCCCTCCTTCGGGGTATTTGAATTTCATCGAAGAATAGTTCTCATATTCATACTCTGCTCCCAAGGCCAAATTTGTGCCTATGGTATAGCCCAGGCTGGCATTGAGCAGCCACGGTGTCTGCAGGTTGAAGTCGCGGTCCATGTCGCGGCCGCCCAGGATGTCGTAGGTATCCACCGTAATGCGTTCCATAGATTCCTCGTTATTATCGTTTGTCATCAACAGGTCGCTTGTCAGCAGCGCACCCGTCGTATAGGTTAAACTATAAAACGTAGGGGTATGTACCGCCAATCCGATGCGCAAAGGCGAATATTCGAAGGGGCGTATAATAGCTCCCAGCTTGACATTGAATCCGGAACCGTGGATGCGCTTGAAGGTCTCCAACCCGTAGCCTTTGCCATTCTCATAGCTTTCGTCATAGAGGGAATACTTATTGTAATCCACATCATACAGTCCTACGGTAAATCCGAAATAGAAACGGTCGTTGACATTGAGGGACAAGTTGATGTCATATTGGTCTATTCCTCCCCGTTCTTCCGAGTGGAAATAACTATTGGCTTCTGAGGGGACAATGGGGTAGAAAATATTCCCTGCCGTGTTCGTTTCCGTCAGGAATCCCTGATAGCCGATAGCCCCCAACCATCCGGCGTCGCCATTATAATAAATATCGGTTGAACCAAAATCCATCCCTTCGTAATGAGCATCCGTGGCCTGCTGCGCCATGTAGCGCACTTGCGAGATGGGTGCCCACGTTCCGTCCGCCATGTCTATGCCTCCCATCAGTCCTTCCATTGTCATGTTCTTATAGAAGGATTTTGTCTTGTGATAGTTGAAACCGAAGTTGACATAGCGTAACGGGGTGACATTTCCAATCTTGGTCGCAATTACAGCACCAATGTTGTCGAAATTCCATCTCGCTTTATTCGTTTCGAATTTAGTGCCCAAATAGTCACTTTCTGTTCCAGTAAGCGAATAACTGAAAGATGTCATCACATCATTGCTGCGATAGATGCCGATGCCTGCCGGGTTGGTGCCGATGGTAGAAATATCTCCACCAAGAGCGCTCATCGCACCGCCCATGCCCACAAAACGAGCCGTCCCATTCAAGTCTCTTTGAGTCAGATTGGTGGCATCATATATAGTCTGTGTGTTTGCACTTATTGCCACGAGCAAAGTGCAAAACAGTATCAATGTCTTTGTTCTCATAAACATCATGTCTTTGTTAATCGTTGTTTATCTTCGTCTGGAGCCCCCTCCACTCGAACGGGAGCCACCGCTGCTCCGCACTCCGCCGCCGGACGATCTGAAGGAACCTCCGCCACCGGTAGAAAAGCTGGAACGAGAGCTGCTGCTTGAGCGTGACGGCGTGCTATACGACCGTGTACTGCGGTTAGAAGAGTTGTTCATATAGCTACGTCTTGTCGACGAAGTGCTGGAACCCCGGTTATAAGTGGATGAACTGCGTCTGACTGATGTGCTGCCAGACGTAGAAGAGCGTCTTACGCTTGTTGTTCCCCTATTGATAGTGGATGAGTTACTGGGACGTGTGTAAGTCGAGGTTCTGCGCGTAGACGAGGATATTCCTGAACGTGTGGTTGTCGCACCTCTCCGTGTAGAAGAAGAGCGGGTTCCAACGACACGCCGGTTACTGCTGGAAGTTGAAGCCCGGCGGACAGATGATGTGCGCCGTGAGCTCCCTCCATTGATAATGGAAGGCCGCCGTCCACCACCCGATGCTCCGCCGCGCACGTTATACGACCGGCGGGCGGTATAGGCGTTGCCCCACCGATGCGGATGATGGTAAGCCCAACCAGGAGCCGGATGCCACGGATGATGCCAATAAGGCGGATGGTGCCATGCCCAGCTTCCACCCCAATACCATGGGTCATACCAACTGCTCCATCCCCAATGCCAACCATAATAAGGATATCCCCACCAGCCGAAAGAATTGAAACGCCAGTCCCACCACAGGGGATTGGAGAACGTGGGGAATGCATAAGCATAGAAGCCATCTGTATAAACATTCCAGTCCCATGTGTTCAGTCCATAGACCACATCGAAATAAATGGGGCTGCTGATGCTGATGGCGTAGCGGGGATTGCGGAAGCGGATGATGCGTGTGGCATATTCGTAGTCATCGGCAGTACCGTTAAACTCGCCTCCTACCCATTCGCCATCCAATCCGTCATTCTCCCGTTCATCAATGTAAAGGGTGTCATTCTGAGCAGAAAACTCATAATCGGAAGCGTCGTAACGGCGGTTGTATTCGTCGATGTCGCGTGCGTTGCCTTGGGTGTCGCGCACGACAACCGTGGTCGAGCCGCTGTTGGCATGTACGCTCATCGGGGCGTTCGACCGGACGACGACTTCATCGGCAGGTGTCATTACGACCGTTTCTTTGAGTGGCTTTTCTGTCAGTACGTCCGTTTCTTGAAGCGGTGTTTCAGTATGTTTTTTTTCAGCCTTTTCTTTTTTGGAAGGCACATAGTAAAGGTCGTCCACCACGCTTTGCGCAGCCAACGCCCAAGGCAGGCACAGAGCCACAAGCGATAAAAAAACAATCTTTTTCATACCTTTCTGTGTTATGGGTTCAAACAATCTGATTACTTTTGTATAACCTTTAGACAAAGATAGCAATAAAAGGTTTAATTTCGATGCAATAGCTGTGTATTTAACAAACAATTATACTACAATGAAATATTTAGAGTTTATATTCACTGCCGAACCGCAAAGCCAGACCGCCAGGGACGTGCTTTGCGCCGTGTTGGCCGACGCCGGATTTGAAAGTTTCGTGGAACAGGACGAAGGCTCTTTGGCTGCTTATATCCAGGCTGGCATCTACCAGGAAGATGCTCTGAAAACGGCTCTTGCCGATTTTCCCCTGCCGGATGTCCGCATCGCTTATACTGCCAGCGAAGCAGAGGATAAAGATTGGAATGAGGAATGGGAGAAGAATTTCTTCCAACCCATTGTCATGGGTGACAACCGGTGCGTGGTGCACAGTACGTTCCACCACGGCGTCCCGCAGGCCGAATATGACATTGTCATCAATCCCCAGATGGCGTTCGGAACGGGACATCACGAGACGACCAGCCTCATGATGGGGGCACTTTTGGAGGACGACCTGAGCGGACGGCATGTGTTGGACATGGGGTGTGGTACATCCATCCTGGCCATCTTGGCACGGATGCGTGGGGCGGCCCGTTGTACGGCGGTGGACATCGACGAATGGTGCGTGCGCAATTCGCAGGAAAACATTGCCTTGAACGGTGTCGATGGCATCGATGTCCGCCTGGGCGACGCCTCTGTCCTGAAAGATTTAGGCCCGTTTGATGCCGTCATTGCCAACATCAACCGCAATATCTTGTTGCAAGACATGCCTTTGTACGGAGATCGGATGACGCCGGGGGCTGCTATTTATCTGAGCGGGTTCTACACGGACGATGTTCCTTTGATACGGGAAGCCGGAGAACGATGCGGTTTCACGTTCCTCGGCTGTAAGGAGAAGAACCGCTGGGCCCTGGTGAAGATGAGGAAAGACAGGGCATGAAAACAAGCCACCCCGTGCTTGCGCCTTGCACGGGGTGGCAATCAGTTTCTCTTCTGCGGGGCACCTTACCCGAAAGTGCCTTGTCCGCTGTCGTCGTCATCGTCCGACGAACTGCCCCCTTCGGAGGTCACACCGTCGGATGTCCCGTCGGGACGGATGAAGACCGACGTGGACTCTCCGTAGGATCTGGTGGCCACGTCGAACATGTCCGCCGAAGAGTACTCGTCCAGCAGGTCGTTGCTGACCACAAGCCGCTGCGAGCTGACGCGCGTCTTGCCCTTCACGCTGCGGCTGTGCACCCATGCCACTCCCGCTCCCGACAGGGCTGCGTCCGCACCCAGTGTGCCACTGACGGTGCTGAAGCCCGAGGCAGGAGCCACGCTGCGCAGCGTGGAGGAGTCTGCCGGGTCGAGACAGACGCGGATGGCGGACACGGTGATGTACGGATGTCCGTCCTGGGCGTCCTCTTCTTGTTGGAGTCTGAAGAACGAGAGTTGGTCTCCGAAGCGGAAACCGCTGTTGTTTTGCACCACCGCTTGCGCGAACTCGGTGACGGTGGTAGCGTCGCCGATGGTCAGCGTGCCCAGCGCGATGTCGGTCGCCGGCGTCGCCCCGTTCACCTGGATGGACGGCAGCGAACCTTGCGAGATGACGTAGGGCGCCACGATAGCACTTCCAAGACGGGCTTCGTCTTTTTCAAGATAGACCGGCGTCGAACTGAGGTTGACCCCCATGAACCGGTTGTAGTCCGTCTGCCCGCTGGGCTTGGTTTCAAAGCAGTCCTTCAGGTAGGGCTGCAGAACTTTGTAAACGGCCAATACGTTCGGCCATTTCATACGTTGCATCATTTGTGCATCCGTTCGCGGGTTCTTCGTTGAGGTGGAGACGCCGCGGATAATCTGTTGTCCACCCCGGACAAAGTAGACTAAATCGCCTACTTTTCCGGAAACTTTGCGGATAATTCCGCTTCCTTTAGCCATAGAAATTTAGATTTATAATATTACATGAGCAAAGATACTATATTTTGGAGTAAACTCCAAATTTTTCGTTAACTTTTTTT
>DXCK01000067.1 GCA_019116045.1 Candidatus Bacteroides merdipullorum
CCCTAAGGTCTCTGTCCGTCTGGCAGCGCAAGAAGGAGATGTTTCGACTTCGCTGCGCACCCCCTCTTACCTCCCCCGTTTGGCGGGGGAGAACAATGCTCAACATGACAGATACACATCATATAAACTAAATATCAACCACTACTTACTTAATAGAATATATGTATTGGTGATTAGATGAATGAAAGCGAAAGGGCTGCCCTTGTCAGATGGCCTTGACAGATTATGCCTATTATCCTTTTCCCTATTGAAACAGGCTGTCCGCACGTGGCGGTAGCCATACATGGCATTTCTTCCGTCTGACAGAAAGGGCAACCCTTTCGTACGTTGTTACTTCAAGTAAGGCGAAGTGAATCCCAAGTTCTTCAGTCCGGTCTGTATGTCCGGTATGTTCATGAACAAGTTCCAAAGCAATTTGCTTCGATAGTTCTCTATCATGACTATGATGGGGCCTTGGTCGATGGCCAGGTATTGGCTGTCGTACCAATCCTTACCCAAGTTGAAAGCGTCTACAAAACCATATTCTTTCCACAACTTGTCGCCCAGTTTGTAGTAGAAAAATTCTAAAGCGGCTGTAGATTCTTCCGGTGTATAGGGGAAGGCAGACAAGGCAGCCGTGGGGGCAATGACACCGTGGTCATTGGTGGGTGACCAGGCTGAATAGCCTTCATCGCCATCGCTGGCTGTCAGTCCCCAGCACGAGGAACCGTATCCGGCGTATCCGTTAGGATTTTCCACACAGTGGTTATAGTTGATAAGTGTGTGACTACGGTTCTGCTCCCAATAGTCGGCGTATTGGTCTTGCAATCCTTCGGGACATAGCCCCAGGAAAGAGTAGTGCGTGAAGAACAGTGGACCGCCTTTCTCCGAGCCTAATGGCAAGGTTATGCCGTAATAAGAATTGCCGTTTTGGATGCTTCCTCCTTTAGCCCATCCTTGTTCGTAGACCTCCCGGCTGATGGGGTGGGTGGGAGAGGAGGCTGCCAATACGTAGGTTATCAGACATTCGTTCCAACCACGGATGGGAAGGTTTTGTGCCCAACCATGGTTGGGACTCCAATGCCAATAAAGTACTTGTTCGCTGTCTTTCTGGAACCAAGTCCATTCGATGGCTTCCCACAAGCGGGTGATGTCTTCGCGGAGTTTGGTTTCGCCGGCATCTGCCCCGTCAAAGTAGGCGCGGGCTGTGAGGAGTCCTTCGAACAGGAAGGATGTTTCTACCAGGTCGGCACCGTTATCTGTTTGGCTGAATGGCTGAGTGGCTCCTGTTTCTCCATTTATCCAATGAGAGAAGGCACCGTGGTAGCTTTCACATTCTTCGTCCAGGAAAGTGACAATCCGTTGGACGCGTTGCAAGGCTTCTGCTCGGCTCACAAAACCTCGTTCTGCGGCTACCAGCATAGCCATAATGCCAAATCCGGTTCCACCGGTTGTGACTGTATTGCCAGAGGTGCTACGCTCGCGGGCCATGCCACTATGCTCGTGTCCGAATTTCCAGAAATAATCGAATGTTTGTTTTTGTACCAGCGTAAGCAGTTCTTCCGTCGGGATACGTTCAAATTTATCCGAATTGTCTATGCTTGTTTGCAGGGTGCATGTTTGTCCGCTCTCCAGCAATGCTCCCGATACAGACTTTATTCCCGGGTTCACCACCAGTTTGTAGGTCGTGAAGTTCTTCAGCTTTCCCGAAGGGATTATGTTTACCTTTTCGGGCGATGGAAGGGTATAGGTGTATTCTACATCTGTGCCTTCGGTGGTCAGCAGGATGTTTGCTTTGACGGTGCTCTCATCCACTTCGTCCGAGAATTGCAGTTCGATGGAGGCATCGAGGGGGACGTCGGTGAAGTTTGCCTGATTGACGGCTTCGCCGATTGTGATGCTTTCCAACTTGAAAGGGGGACGGCTCTCTGAGCCGTCCTCACTACTGCTACATGCAGTCAGTAATGTCCCCAAGCATAGTAGTATAAGATAGAATGTTTTCGTTTTCATGCTGTCTTATTCTTTGTTTCCGTGCAAGGCGCGGATATCGTCGGCAGAGAGGGCTGTGTTGTAGAAGCGGAATTGGTCTAACTGTCCGATGAAATTGGAGGCCCATGTCTGTGCACCTGTGCCTTCTGTCAGGCTGGGAGTGGTCGAGAACTGGAAAGCTCCGACAGCCAGCGTTTCGCCTGTGTCTTTAAACTTCAGCGGGCCGTAGCCTGCCAAGTCTGATGTAAGGGCCACTTCTCCGTTGCGATACACTGTCATAATGGAGGTGTCTCCGTCATAGACGAAAGCCATGTGCACCCATTCTGTGCCGAACACGTTTTCAACTTTAGCTTCTACCCATTTCTCTATGTTGTCTTGTGTCGCGTTGCAGGTGTACAAGTGTACCTTGAAGAAGGCCTCGGTCTGGCTGTTGTGGTTTTCCAGATAGATATCGAAATTTCCCCAGAATGTTTTGGTGTTAGGGATGCTGAAAATGCCGTAGGCCGGATTGTTTTTTTCTGCCTTCATCCAAAAGGCTACTGTGCAGCTACCCAAGTTTAAAAGTCCGTCTCCTAAAATGGAAGGTGTGCGTGCCAGTATGTAAGAGTCGGAAGCTCCCTGGTAGGACATGCCGCTGGCGGCATCAGTCGAGAATTTGGCATTTCCGTTGTCGGCCACGATGAAGCCCCACTCGCCTTTGTCGCGGATGTCTTCTTCGTCAAAAGGCAAATACATCAGCAGAGGGGTGTCGGGAGCCTCGCCCGTGCTTTCCGGATAGTCGAACCCTGGATGGTCCATGTCTTGGAAGCAAGATTGCAGCATAAACATTGTCAGGCAGCAAGCCAGCAATGACATATAATGTTTCTTCATAATCGTTTTTCTTTAATAGTTAGGATTCTGTATTAATACTCCATTCGATTTGTCCACTTCGTTTTGAGGCAAAGGCAGCAGTGCGTGTCTTTCTTGATAACCGGTTTTGCCGGCAGCGTGCAGCACTTCGGCGGCGATGCCCCAACGTACCAGGTCGTAGAAACGGTCACCTTCCATGCCCAGTTCGACGCGGCGTTCGTGGCGGATGGCATCGCGCAATTCGGCTTGGTCGTCTGTGGTTACTTCAGGCAGGATGCCGATGTTTGTGCCGCGGGCTCGGGCACGCACTCTCTCCAAGTATTCTTTGGCCGTGTTCAAGTCGCCCTGTTCGCAGGCGGCTTCGGCTGCCATCAGCACCACGTCGGCAAAGCGGATGAGACGGACGTTGACCCAATAGCCTCCTTTGGTGAAGCGGGTGCGCCATTCCGGATTGGTGTAGGCTTTCTTGTTGTAATATTTGTTCAGCACGTCGGCGTTGGCCACGGGCTTTTCGCCCCAAGGCTCGTTGGCCGGACAGGTGCTGGGGTCTTCGCCCGTGCGGTAGAAGTAGAGCAGTGTCTCGTCTTTGCGCGGGTCGCCTTCTTCGAAAGCATCGGCCAGGTTCTGGGTAGGCGTGTGATGTCCCCAGCCCAAGTTCCAGTCGCCTGCTCCGCGCACGCCTTGTACGCTGGCATACTGGCTGCCGATTTCGTTAGAACCGGGCAGGGCTTCGGTGGCGGTACATTGCAGTTCGAGGATAGATTCCGAGCAGTTTTCGCCGTCTTCGCGGAAAATCTTGTCGTAGGGCGTGTTCAGGTCGTATAACCCGGAGGTTATCACAGCTTCGGCAGCGGCACGCATGTTTGGCCAGTCGTTGCGCATCATGTAGGTGCGGGCGTGCAGTGAGCGGGCGGCGCCCCACGTCAGGCGGCCTACGTATTGGGCTTCCCATGTGGGCGGCAGGTTGCTTTCTGCTACTTGCAGGTCTTTGTCTATCAGTTTATAGATGTCTGCCACGGATGACTTGGGGACGTTGGCGTCGCCGGCTTCGTTCACCTTGAAGTCTATCAGAGGCACTTCGCCGAAAGCACGCACCAGATTGAAATAGCAGAAGGCACGCATGAAGCGGGCTTCTCCTTCGTTGACAAGGTCGCCTTGCGTCAGGTTTTCGTTCTGGTTCATCTCGTCCAGCAAGCTGTTTACCTTGTGGATGAGGTTGTAGTTGGCTGTCCAGTAACTTTGCAACATGCCGTCGCTGGCGGAGTATTCAAAGTCATCGTACATCAGTCCGGTGGCAGCGCCGTCAGAGGCTGTACTGCCTTTTTCCGCGTCTTCCGAGCGGTAGCTGTGGATGGCCATGGCTGTGTTGCCTGTGGTCAGGTGGAAACCACGCAAGTCGGCATACATGCTGAAGACTTCCGTTTCGTAGGTACCGCCGGTCAAATCGTCTTCGGTATAGGCGCCCAGCGGTTTTTTGTCGAACATGTCGCTGCACGCTGTCTGGAATAAACCCGTCAAGAGGGCTATTGCGTAAATCTTGTATCTTTTCATAATATGGATTCCTTTAGTTTTGTTGAACGTTGCTCATGTCTGTTAGAACGAAAGATTGAAGCCTAATGTATATACGGTAGGCATCGGATAACCGCCGCTGTCTATGCCGAATGATGTGGAACCGCCACCCACTTCAGGCGTGTATCCCGAGCTGCGACTCCAGGTCTTGGGGTTCTGCACGTTGGCGTAGACGCGCAACGATTGCAGTTTGATGCGGCTCAGCAGGCGGGTATCGAAGTTATAGCCCACTTCGATGTTGCGGATGCGGAAGAAGCTTCCATCTTCCAGGAAATATTCCGAATCTTCGTAATTGATGGCACGCGAGGGATCGAGAATAGGTTCCCAGTTGGATGTGCCTTCACCGTGCCAGCGTCCCAGGCGTTCGATGCGGTAGTTGAATTGCGCGAAGGTGCTGTTGTCCCAGTTGCGGTAGATTTCGTTTCCGTAGACGCCCATCATGTCGACGCTCAGGTAGACGTTCTTCCAGCCTACGTTGACGTTGAAGCCGTAGGTGAAGTCGGGAGTCGGATTACCAATCATGGTACGGTCGTCGGTTGTGATTTTGCCGTCGCCGTTGATATCGGCAAACTTCAGGTCGCCCGGTGCCACGGTTGCCAGGGTGTTGATGGGCGAAAAGCGGATGTCGTTTTCATTCTGGTAGACGCCTGCCACTTTATAGCCGTAGAAGTAGGCGATGGGGTAACCTTCTTCCGTGCGCGAGGGGCCGCTGATGATGGCGTAGTCTTTGGTGGCCAGTGATAAAACCTTGTTGTCGATGGTCGTCAGGTTGGCGCTGATGCCGTATGTCCAGTCTTCGCCTATCCGGTCGTTCCACGAAGCGGTCAGCTCGAAGCCCCGGTTGCGGATTTCGCCGATGTTCTGCACGCCCGGTTTGGTGCCCGAGATGCCTGGTATCGTTGCCAGCATGTCTCGCGTGGACTTGTTGTAGAAGACGGGCGAGATGGCCAGGCGGTTGTTGAACAGGTTCATGTCGAAGCCTACTTCCCACGAGTAGTTGTGTTCCCAGCCCAGGTCTTCGGAAATCAGTTTGTCAGGTCCCAGACCGCTGATGATGTTGTCGCCGAATACGGCAGAACCGGAGCTGACGATGTTGGCATAGGCCGGATAGTTGGAGCCGGCGTTCTGGCTGCCCAGCAGTCCCCAAGAGCCTTTCAGCTTCAGGTAGTCGATGACGTTTTGGTTTTGCATGAATTTCTCTTCGCTCATCACCCAGCCGGCACCAAACGAGTAGAAGTTGTCCCAGGTGTTGCCGGTCGTATAGAACTTGGAGGAACCATCGCGGCGGAAAGAGGCGTTGAACAGGTAGCGGTTCTTGTAGTTGTAGAGAGCTCGGAACAGGTAAGACATGGTGAAGCTTTCCCACTGCGAGCCGCCGTTGGAGGCTGTTGATGAGTCGCTGATGCTGGAAATCCACCATTTGTCTACGTCGTTGCCGATTTCGATGCCATAGCCGGCCATCTGGTCACGACCGCCGCTCAGGCTGGAGCTGGAGTTGTAGTTGGTGGTCAGACCGGCGGTCAGCGTCAGGCCGTGGTCGCCGAACTGGTTGGTGTAGGTCAGTACGTAGTCAGACTGTGCGGCCATTGTGTTCGATTTGCTTTGGCTGACGCTTTCGCGGTCTACCAGTCTTTCGGCACCGGGGCCTCCCTCGAGGTCGGGATTGTAGACATATACCAGCGGGGAATAAGAGCGCGATTGGCTCGAACCGTAGTCCAGCGAGAAGGTGGCACGGAACGTCAGGTTCTTCAGGATGTCTACCTCGCCCCAGATGTTTCCGGTCAGGCGGTAGTTTTCCGACTTGTTGTGTGCGCCGCGCAGCTCGGTATCAATCAGCGGGTTCCATACTTGTGCGCGTTGGAAGTCGGGCATTGTGTGCAGCAATCCGCTTTCCGCATCGTGCGTGGGGGCAATGGGGGCTGCCTTCAGTGCGGAGCCTACGCCTTTGGCGTCCGGGTATTTGGCGCGTACGCCGTTTACTTGGAAGCCGAAACGGAGGAAGTCTGTCACTTCATATTCACTGTTCAGGTTGACCGTAAACTTGTTTAGCTTTTCTGTGTCTATGGAGCCTTCTTCCATCACGTAGCCCAAACCCAGATAGAATTTGCTCTTGTCTGTCGAGCCGGTAATGCTTATGCTGTTGTTGGTCAGGAAGCCCGTGCGGAACATTTCGTCTTGCCAGTCCGTGTCGCCTCCCCAGTTGGTGTAGTCATAGGGGTCTACGCCTTGCTCGATGCGTTGCTCGTTATACAGTTCGCGGAATTGGGCGGCGTTGGTCAGTTCCACGCGGTCGTAGATGGCTTTCCAGCCAACTGACGCATTGATGTTGACTTGTGTTTTACCTTCTTTGGCGCGTTTTGTGGTGATGATGATGACGCCGTTGGCACCGCGCACACCGAAGATGGCCAGCGAGGAGGGGTCCTTCAGGATTTCCATCGATTCGATGTCGGCCGAGTTCAAGTAGTTGATGTTGTCGGTGAAAAGACCGTCTACGACGTACAGCGGTGTGTAGCCGTTGATGGAGTTGGTGCCTCGGATACGGATTTCAGGGTCTTGTCCGGCACGTCCGGTGTTGACTACTTGCACGCCGGCTACTTTACCTTGGATGGAGGCCAGCGGGTTGGTGGCAGGTTTGCGGGCAATGTCTT
Source organism: Candidatus Bacteroides merdipullorum (assembly GCA_019116045.1). Taxonomy (GTDB): domain Bacteria; phylum Bacteroidota; class Bacteroidia; order Bacteroidales; family Bacteroidaceae; genus Bacteroides; species Bacteroides merdipullorum. The sequence goes on from DXCK01000067.1 coordinate 7,035, forward strand.
CGCCTCCTACTGTGACGATAGAGCCTGTCAGGTCGCGCTTCTTGGCCGTACCGTAGCCGACGACTACGACTTCGTCTATCAGTTTCGAGTCTTCCTGCATGACAATCTTGAAAGAATTGCGCCCGTTGACGGCCACTTCTTGAGTTTTCATGCCGATGTATGTAACCACCAGCATAGCATCAGACGGGACGCCTTCTATCTGGAAGTTCCCGTCTATGTCTGTGATAGCACCCAGCGTGTTCTGCCCGTCTACGTGGACAGACGCTCCAATAATAGATTCTCCCGCCTGGTCGGTAACCGTGCCCGAGACGGTAATCTTGTTTTGTGCCGACGCGAATACCGCTATCAGCAGCAGCACACTAATTACAAAGAGATTTTTTCTCATTACGAAAGAATGTTTAATTGATATTAGAACTTAGATTAGCTAACTCTTCGGGCAAAATTATAAAACTATGGGTTTTGAGTCCAATTAAACGCCTAACACATTACTACCGTAACCCAAATCGGAGGTACTTTTTTACTACTTTAATCGATGCTAATTTTCTGATGTACAGTGTGATGATGGAACTGTGTGGATGCCTTTCCTTTTCCTCGCTCTGCTGCCTTGTGTGTCAGGCTGATTGGGGCGGGGCGGTGTCTTTCAGGTCTGGTGGTGGGCGGGGCGGTGGGGAGATTCTTGGTGGGTTTGCTGCTTGCGCACACAGGGTCGCGCTCTTGCGGGCGGCAAGGGCGGCTGTGCTTCGTGGCGGCTGGCGGGATTCGGGCGGTGGCCGCGCGGACGGGGCTGGCAGTGGTTTATTTGAAGTTAATCATGAAGGCCGTCAGGCTGTCTTCGGGGGCGAGGTTGAACTTCTTGCGCAGGCGGTAGCGGGCTGCGTCTACGCCACGGATGGAGAGGTTCAGCAGTTTGGCTATTTCTTTGGTCGGCAGGTTGAGCCGCAAGAGGGCACACACGCGCAGGTCGCCGGAGGTCAGCGACGGGTATTGCTGCTTCAGGTTGCGGAAGAAGTTTTCATGGATGCGGTCGAAGTTGGCTTGAAAGACTTGCCAGTTTTCTTCGTCGGAAACAATGTTGTTGTTGACCAGCGAAAGTAACTTGTCCAGGCTTTTGCGCGTGAACTGGGGTGCCAGACGTTGCTTTTGTATCTCTTCCTTCAGTTGGTTCAGAAATTCCTGGTGTACGATGTTTGTCATCACCATGCCTGCCAGTTCTTTGCTTTTGGTGCGCAGGTCGGTTTCGAGCCGTTCTTTTTCCAGCTCCACGATTTTCTTTTCGTGTTTCTCCAGTTCGGCTTGGTGCAAGATGCGCTGGTGCTCCATGGCGTGGTCTTTTTTCCGTTTCATGGCCCAGTAGAACGTATATTGCAGGCAGAGCAGAAGTACTATGCCCAGCAGGATATAGCCGGCTATCGCCCAGCCGGAAAGGTACCAGGGAGGCAGCAGGACAAAGGGGCACTCGACGGAGGCCAGGGTGCCGTTTTCGTCATACACTTCTGCCTGGAACGTGTAGTCGCCATAAGGCAGGCGCGCGTAGCTTTGTGACAGTTTGCGTCCTGCTTCTGTCCACTGTTCGGAGAAACCCTGGAGGCGGTATCTCACCTTGTAGGCGTAATTATTGTACGCCGGATAGCGCAGGGTGAACGTCCAGGTGTTCAGGTGTCCCTCCACCCGGTTGTCCGCCCCCACCGCCAGAAGTTTTTCTTCGCCACTTTCTTCGTCCTTGGCCTCCATGCGCAGTATGGACAGTACGGCTTGGGGCGGGGCAGGAGTATGGGCGGGAAGCTCTTTCGAGATGATGCGGGCGACGGCGTTGTTGAGGCATAAGTAGGCTGTTCCTTGGGGGGCGTCATAGCTGATGGTGGCCCGTTCTTCCAGCAACTGGTCTTCGAACAAGGCGAAGGGGATGCGGTAACGGATGTGGAATTGGTTCATCTCGCACTCCACCAGGTAAGCCATCCGGTCGTTCAGGAACCAGTAATCGTTTCCGGTCCCGTGCTTCACGCTCTGTATGTCTTTGAGTTCGGCAAGTTGCTCATTCATCGAATCGTAGGGGACGATGGAGTCATTCACGTCTTCATAAGTATAAAACGCTTCTCCGTTGGAGAATACCACGCGGCCGTTCACTTTGAAAAGGGTAAAATGCGAGTCTTCTACATTGCCCAGTTTCATGTACGGTCTCACTTCTTGCAGGTCTTTCAGGTCAGGGCTGATGCGTAGCCTGAACAGTCCCTTCCTCATGTGCTCCACCCAGATGTTGCCCCGGTGGTCGGTCTCGATGTTACTGGCCATGTGGCTGAATCCTCTCACGATGTGCGAGAATACCCACCTGCCGTTGTGGTCTTGCTTGAAGAGGCACAGCGGCGAATAGCTGCCTTGCAATAAGTATGAGTGCCCGTTGAGCGTAATCTCCCGCATGCACAAAGCGCCGGTGACGCTCGATAGCAGATGGGCTTTGCCTTGCGTGATGAGGAATGTGCCTTTGTTATGCCCGCAAAGCACCTGGCCGTTGTATTCATCTACAAACCATGCCTGCTCTTCCAGCCCCGGAACCAGGGTGATTTTCCCGTCTTTCCAATAATATAGTCCCTGGTTGGAGGCGATGTACATGGCATCTTTGTGTACCAGTACGTCGTAGACCATTCCTATTTTGTCGTAGGGCGGCGTGTAGTAAGAGATGGGCAGCGTGTTCTGAACGTAAGCAATGCCGTTGTCCAAGGCGGCCCAGACGTTGTTGCTGCTGTCGCAGCAGATGCCCAATACCGTATTGTTGAGCAGTCCGCCGTCAGTGTTCAGTTTCCATTGCAGTCCGCCCGATTTGTTGATGGCGTATAGCCCGTTAGACAGGGTTCCTACGATGTAGCAAGAATCTTGGCTCATGGAGATACGATTGATGCTGTAACGCTTCAAGTCGGCATCGCATGCAGTCTGCCAAGACTCCAGTTTCCCGTCATGATAGTAAAAGATACCGGCGTTGACCGTGAAGAACAGTACTCCTTCTCTGTAAGGCAGGCCACCCACCACCGGGCTTTTGATGTCTTGGTTGGAGAACAATGGTTTCAGCAGTCCGTCGGAGTAGATGAAAAGCCCTTTGTCGATGAGCCACGTGTAGAGGGTATCATGCACCTGGAACAGATTCAGAGGCAATTCTCCCCGGTATTCTCCCCATACCCGGTGCCCGTCGTAAAAGAAGAAGGAACAGAACGACTGGAAGATGATTTTATTACCCGCCGGCAGTATGCTCCAGATTTCATCGTTATGAAATTTGAATTCGCCTAATTCGCTTTTCAGCGAGTGGTACGTGAGTCCTTCCGGAGAGGTACGCTCGAAGTAGCCAAATTCTTCGTAAGAGCCTACGTAGATTCTTCCATCGTCGGCTACATAAATGGAACGGACAATTTCCTTCGTGGGTAGCTCGTGCAATGTCCAGGTATTTCCGTCATATTCCAGCATACCTTTACTGTTGCCGATATACATGACGCCGTCCGCATCCTGTGCAACCGCCCAGTTCTGTATCCTGGCATGGTAATCGGAGACGGAAAAGTTGCGCACGACAGGGGCGAACGAAACGGAAGCCGCCTGTAAAAGACCGCTCCAAAGAAATAGTAGCAAAAGACTGACGTAACCTCTCTTACCTGTCATTATCATTGCATAGTCTAAACTGATGAATCTTTTAAAAAAGGAAATGGCTTGCTGCTGGCAAGCCATTCGGGCCTTACACGTGCCATGTGTCTCCTTTTACAAACTTTGCATGTCGTTCAACCGTTTGTAATATCCGTTCAGGGCGATAAGCTCTTCGTGTGTGCCCCGCTCCACAATTCTCCCTTCGTAAAGTACGCAGATTTCGTCGGCATTCTTAATGGTACTCAAGCGGTGAGCAATAGCGATGGTGGTACGCGACTTCATCAGGCGTTCCAAAGCTTCTTGCACCAAGCGTTCAGACTCGGTGTCGAGAGCCGAGGTGGCTTCGTCCAAAATCAAAATGGGCGGATTCTTCAAAATGGCACGAGCGATGCTCACACGTTGGCGCTGTCCGCCGGACAAGCGGCCGCCCCGGTCGCCAATCATCGTATCATAGCCATGTTCCGTCTCCATGATAAAGTCGTGTGCATTGGCTATCTTGGCGGCTTCAATGACTTGCTCCATTGTAGCGTTTTCTACGCCGAAGGTGATGTTGTTGTAGAAAGTATCGTTGAATAGTATAGCTTCTTGGTTTACATTGCCGATGAGCGAGCGAAGGCTTTGGATGGACACGTCTTTCACGTTCTTTCCGTCAATGAGCAACTCGCCTTCTTGCACGTCGTGATAACGTGGCACAAGGTCGACCATCGTTGATTTGCCAGAACCGGATTGTCCCACTAAAGCAATGGTTTTCCCCTTGGGCACAACCAGGTTAATGTCCTTCAACACCGGGCGGTCTGGTATATAGCTGAAACTGACGTTGCGGAATTCAATTTGTTGGTCGAAGCCTTTCAACGGCAATGGCTTAACGGGATCCTTGATAGGGTTCTCTGCCTTGAGAATCATGTCAATGCGATCCATGCTGGCCAATCCCAGAGGAACGTTATAGAATGCTTTGGCAAATTCTTTCAGCGGGTTGATGATGCTGTACAAAATAACCATATAAAAGATAAACGTAGCGGCATCTATTGGTGCGTAAACTGTGTTCAGGATGAGGGAGCCGCCAAACCACAATACGATGACGATGACGCACGTTCCCAAAAACTCGCTCATGGGGTGAGCCGAGCTTTGGCGGATGACCATGGTATTGACAGCATTACGGAATTCGTTGTTGATCTTCACGAAACGAGCAGACATCTTTCTTTCTGCAATGAAAGCTTTGATGACACGCAGACCCCCCAATGTCTCATCCAGTTGCGACATGATGTCTCCCCACTGTGCTTGTGCCGTCAGTGACTGGCGTTTCAGTTTGCGGCTGACGACGCCCATTACCCAGCCCGCCAAAGGCAGTACTACAATAACGAATAACGTCATTTGCCAACTAATGGTGAACAACGTGAAAAAATAGATGATTAAGGCGATGGGGTTTCGCAACAGCATGTCAATGGAGCTGGTTAAGGAGTTTTCTACTGCTGTGACATCCGCACTCATGCGGGCAATGATGTCGCCTTTACGTTCTTCGGAGAAGAAACTGAGAGGGAGTTTCAGTACCTTATTATATACCTCGATGCGTATATCGCGTACAATGCCAGTACGCAGCGGAACCATGACAGCCGACGATGCAAAATAACCAGTTGTCTTCAGCAGGGTCATGAAAATGAGCAAACCTCCCAACATGACTAGCGTTAGGAAAGCACCATGTTCGTTGATGAAGTTATTAATCCACCAAGAAGCATTGTTGACAATTACATCTTTGTCTATGTGATCCCAGTCCCATTCCTGGTATTGGTAGACTTTCTTGTCTATTTTAAATAGGATATTTAGGATTGGAATGATAGCTGCAAAAGAAAACACGTTGAGCCATTGTGACACAAAGTTCAATATTACGGCCCAAGTCACATACTTCCGGTAGGGCTTGATGTAACGACCTAAGAGAGTGAAGAATTGTTTCAGCATAATGATCTGTTGAATAGCGGGGCAAAGGTACGAAAAATATACGGCAGGCTACACATTGAAGTGTAGCTTTTTTCCTGCCGGACTATTTAACATCATTTCGAATGTAATGCCTCTTCATAAACTTTAAGATATTGACGAGCTGTGTTATATATGTCAAATTTCTGTACAATGCTAGGAATATTGGCTTTTAACTTTTGATATAATGCTTCATTGGACGCTAATTCTCGGATGTGCTGTGCCAAAACATCTACCGGAACTTTTCCGTCGTTCAAACTGAATACGATTCCGGCCATTTCTCCAGCTTCATTGGTAAGCATGTTACGTATCTCTCCGATATCGCTAGCTATGACTGGGGTACCGCTCATGAGGCTTTCTATCAATACCAATGGGAAACTTTCACCTTTGAAGTAAGAAGGTAACAGGCCTATGTCTGACATGGCGAAATAACTCCGCACATCGCCTTTTCTCCCCAATAGATGTATGTATGGG
>DXCK01000068.1 GCA_019116045.1 Candidatus Bacteroides merdipullorum
GTTGTATGATAAGTCTGGGAAAGAAGGCGCTTTGACAGGGACTTATGTGCCTGATGCTAAATCGGGTGCAGAGACGTTGGTGCGTCGTGAAGATTCCCTGTATTTCGAGCATCTGGTGCGTGGTGATTTAAACCGTGTCGTTAATTTGCCCAAGGATTTTCCTTTCATGGGGGCGCATGTTACGTATGAGGGGGAGATAGAGCCTTCGGAAAGTGGGTTATTCCGTTTCATTCTATATTATGCCGGATATACAAAGGTTTATATAGACAATGAGTTGGTGGTGCCTGAACGTTGGCGTACGGCGTGGAACCCTAATAGTTATAAATTTGCTGTACAGTTAGAGACGGGCAGACGTGTTCCTATTAAAATTGACTGGCAACCGGATGGGGGAGTCTCTTATTGTGGACTTCGTGTGTTGACACCTGTTTCTGAGGACGAACAGAATAAGTTGGCCTGGTGGGGCGAGATGCAGAATGAGATAGATTATTACTTTGTTTATGGTGAGGACATGGATGACGTAATCGGCGGTTATCGGACGCTGACGGGAAAGTCGCAGATTATGCCGAAGTGGGCGATGGGCTATTGGCAGAGCCGTGAGAAATATAATACGCAGGAAGAAGTGCTTTCTACATTGAAAGAGTTCCGTGAACGGCGGATTCCTATTGATAACATTGTCATAGACTGGTTGCATTGGGAGCAGGATAAATGGGGTAGCCATGAGTTTGACAGAAAGCGTTTTCCTGACCCGCAGAGGATGGTTGATTCCATACATGCCATGAATGGGCGTTTGATGATTTCTGTATGGCCCAAGTTTTATACAAGTACCGAGCATTACAAGGAGTTTGCCGACAAGGGATGGATGTACATGCAATCTGTCAAGGACAGCTTGAAGGACTGGGTTGGCCCGGGTTATACGTATGGCTTCTATGATGCTTACCAACCTGAGGCCCGCAAGTTGTTCTGGAAGCAGATGTATGAGCATTATTACCCGTTGGGCATCGATGCCTGGTGGATGGATGCCAGCGAACCCAATGTGCGTGACTGTACAGACTTGCAGTATCGTAAAGACTTGTGCGGTCCTACCTATCTTGGCCCTTCGGCGCAGTTCTTTAATGCATACGCCTTGATGAATGCCGAAGCCATCTACGACGGGCAGCGTGGGGTAGACCCCAATCGTCGTGTTTTTTTGTTGACTCGTTCAGGATTTGCCGGCTTGCAGCGTTATTCCACGGCTACGTGGAGTGGCGACATTGCTACGCGCTGGGAGGACATGAAAGCCCAGATTTCAGCCGGATTGAACTTTGCCGTCAGTGGTATTCCCTATTGGACGATGGATATCGGAGGCTTTTGTGTGGAGAACCGTTATGTGGCCGGGCAGCAAGAGTTTAACCGGACGGGACGTGAGAATGCTGATTATAAAGAATGGCGTGAGCTAAACACCCGTTGGTATCAGTTCGGTGCCTTCTGCCCTCTGTTCCGTGCACATGGCCAGTATCCGTACCGCGAAGTATGGAACATTGCTCCGGAGGGGCATCCTGCCTACCGCTCTATTGTTTATTATACGAAGTTGCGATACAATCTGATGCCTTACATCTACTCGTTGGCAGGCATGACTTATTTCAAGGATTACACCATCATGCGTCCGTTGGTGATGGATTTCACGGCCGACCGTCAGACCTATGACGTGGGCGATCAGTTCATGTTCGGCCCCGCCCTGATGGTGGCACCTGTTTACGAGTACGGGGCTCGGCGGCGCGACGTCTACTTCCCTGCCGGTTGCGGATGGTATGATTTCTATACCGGCCGACACACCGACGGTGGGCAGCGCTTGGCTGTGGATGCACCCTATGAACGCATCCCGCTCTACGTGCGCGAAGGAGCCATCATTCCCTTCGGCCCTGACATGCAGTACAGCGATGAAAAACCGGCCGATGTCGTTACCCTCTACGTGTACACCGGACAGGACGGGGCGTTTACGCTTTACGAAGACGAGGGGACTAATTACAATTACGAGAAAGGCCAGTATGCCCTCATTCCCTTTGCCTATGACGAAGCTAAGGGAGAACTGACTCTGGGAGAACGTCGGGGTGGATACCCGGGCATGTTGCAGGAGCGCACCTTCAACATCGTCAAGGTTACTCCAGACCAAGCACGTCCTTTCGACCTCGGTGCACGTGGAATTGTCGTAAAATATGATGGTCATGAACAGACAGTCAAGCTCTGAACGCCCGACAGAGCATCTGGTCTTTGTCCGGTCATGTTTGTATGATGTAAATAACAATGGTTATGAAACAGATACTTTTTCTTCTTTCGACCTGCCTGCTGGCACTCCTTTCTGCCGCTTGCACTTCGTCTTCGCCTGACCACGGGGCTGACGGCCGCCGCATCGACTTTACGGCCGACTGGGCTTTTTGCCTGGTCGATGACACGGCCGCTGCCCAACCGGCTTACGATGACTCCCGCTGGCGCCGCCTCGACCTGCCCCACGATTGGGCCGTGGAAGGCGATTTCAGCCAAGACAACCCCTCGGGAACCGGGGGAGGAGCCTTGCCCGGTGGCGTCGGGTGGTATCGCAAGGCCTTTACACTGGATAAGTCCGACCAAGGCAAATGCATCTACGTCGACTTCGACGGGGTCTACATGAACTCTACCGTTTACATCAACGGCCACTGCCTTGGTACGCGTCCTTACGGCTACATCTCCTTTCGCTACGACCTGACTCCCTACCTCGACTGGGAAGGACAGAATGTCTTGGCCGTGCGTGTGGACAATTCCGAGCAACCTAATTCTCGCTGGTATTCCGGCTGTGGCATCTACCGCAACGTCTGGCTTGTCAAGCTTCATCCCCTCCACGTGGCTCAGTGGGGGACGTATGCGACGGCAGACCAGGTCACCAAGGATGAGGCGCACCTGAACGTGCGTACCACCATTGAAAACGCCTCGGCCAACGCGACTTCTTTCGGACTCCGCACTGAATTGCTGGACGAGCAAGGCAAAGTGGTGGCTGAAACACTTCTTCCGTCGCTGACCATTGACCCGGAAACCTCCATCGATACCTTGCAGCAGATGGACATCACGGCACCCGAACTGTGGAGCATAGAACGGCCCTACCTCTACCAAGTGCGCACCACGCTTCTGGCCGATGGCCGGGCGGTAGATACCTATATGACACCTTTCGGCTTCCGCTCTTTCCGTTTCGACCCGCAGAAGGGCTTCATCCTCAACGGACGCCGCGTAAAGATAAACGGCGTCTGCATGCACCACGACCTGGGCTGCCTGGGTGCGGCCGTCAACGTCCGGGCCATCCAGCGCCAACTGGAGATTCTCAAAGAAATGGGCTGCAATGGCATACGCTGCTCGCACAATCCGCCTGCGCCCGAACTGCTGGACTTGTGCGACCGCATGGGCTTCATTGTCATGGACGAAGCTTTCGACATGTGGCGGAAGAAAAAGACCTCGCACGACTATGCCCGCTACTTCAACGAATGGCACGAACGCGACCTGACCGATCTGGTGAAGCGCGACCGCAACCATCCCTCTGTCTTCATCTGGAGCATCGGTAACGAAGTGCTGGAGCAATGGAGCGATGCCAAAGCAGACACCCTCAGCCTGGCCGAAGCCAATCTGGTCTTGAATTTCGGGCACAGTGCCGATATGTTGGCAAAAGAAGGGAAAGAACTTTCTGTCAACTCTCTGCTGACCAGGAAACTGGCCGATATGACCCGCTCGCTCGACCCGACAAGGCCCGTCACCGCCGGTTGCAACGAACCCAACCCCGGCAACCACCTGTTCCGTTCGGGGGCGTTGGACATCATCGGGTTCAACTACCACGACGACTGGTTTGCCGGCGTGCCGCAGAACTTCCCGGGCAAGCCTTTCATCGTCACCGAGAGTGTCTCCGGGCTGATGACCCGTGGATACTACCGCATGCCTTCTGACTCGATGTTCATCTGGCCTACCCGTTGGGACATACCTTTCCATGATGAGTCTTTTTCTTGCTCATCCTACGACAACTGCCACGTCCCCTGGGGCAACAGCCACGAGGGCACCTTGCGCCACGTGAAGAATAACGACTTCATCGCCGGGCAGTACATCTGGACGGGCTTCGACTACCTGGGTGAGCCTACGCCTTATGGTTGGCCTGCCCGCAGCTCTTATTTCGGCATTGTCGATTTGGCCGGTTTCCCCAAAGACATTTATTATATGTATCAGAGTGAGTGGCGGCCGGACAAGGACGTGCTTCACCTCTTCCCCCATTGGAATTGGGAAGAAGGCCAGGATGTAGACCTCTGGGCTTACTATAACAACGCCGACGAGGTAGAACTCTTTGTCAACGGCAAGTCTCAAGGGGTGCGCCGCAAGGGGAAGGACGATTTCCACGTCTCCTGGCGTGTAGCCTTCGAGCCTGGCAGTGTGCGGGCTGTTTCCCGTCGCGGGGGGCAGGTCGTGGCCGAACAGGAAATTCACACGGCTGGCGAACCGGCCCGGATTCGCCTGACTCCCGACCGGACTGCCATCCGATGCGACGGCCGGGACTTGTGCTTCGTCACTGTCGAGATAGTCGACCAGGAGGGAAACCTCTGTCCGTGGGCCGACAACGATGTCACCTTCGACGTACAAGGTGCGGGGTTCATTGCGGGGGTCGACAACGGCAGTCCCATCTCCTTGGAACGCTTCAAAGACAACCACCGCAAGGCCTTTTACGGTAAATGCCTCGTGGTCGTCCAAAACAACGGAGAAGACGGAACCATCCGTCTGACGGCTACGGCCGATGGCTTGCAAGAGGCAGACATGGAGGTGCAGGCCGACTAACCCTGGACGAACCGCTCGCCTGCCCTGGACAAACGGCACGTCCACCCTGGACGTGTCACTTGTCCAAGAGTGAATGATTGTTAATGGAATTACTTGATTGTATACTAATGTTAAAACTGAAAAGCAATGAAGAACAAACTCTTAACCGCTTTTGCCTGCGCCGCCTTGTGCACCGCGGGTAGCTTGTCGGCCCAGACGCCGATATACTTGGATGACAGTCAGCCCATCGAGGCCCGTGTGCAAGACGCTCTCGGCCGCCTGACGCTGGAAGAGAAAGTCGCCCTGTGCCACGCCTACGGCAAGTTTGCCAGTGCCGGCGTGCCCCGCCTGGGCATCCCCGAGTTGTGGTGGAGCGACGGCCCCCACGGCGTCCGTGCCGAAATCAACTGGAACGACTGGGGCTACTCCAACCAGACCAACGACAGCACCACGGCCTTCCCCGCCTTGACCTGCCTGGCTGCCACGTGGAACCCCGAAATGTCCGCCAAGTACGGAAAAGCCATTGGCGAAGAGGCCGTTTACCGCGAGAAAGACGTGCTGCTGGGCCCCGGGGTCAACATCTACCGCACGCCGCTCAACGGCCGTAACTTCGAGTACATGGGCGAAGACCCTTACCTGGCCAGCGTGATGTGCGTACCCTACATCCAGGAGGTTCAGAAGAACGGCGTAGCTGTCAGCGTGAAACATTATGCCTTGAACAATCAGGAACTCTGGCGCGGCCACATCGACGTCTATGCCAGCGACCGTGCGCTGTACGAAATCTACCTTCCCGCCTTCAAAGCAGCGGTGCAGAAAGGCGGCGCCTGGACTGTCATGGGAGCTTACAATAAGTTCCGGGGCCAGCACTGCTGCCACAACGAGCTGCTGCTGAACAAAATTCTGAAAGGCGACTGGGGCTTCGACGGCGTGGTTGTCACCGACTGGGGCGGCGCTCACGATACTTACGAGGCTGCCGTCAACGGCCTGGACGTCGAGATGGGCTCGTACACCAACGGCCTGACCTCGGAGAGCCTCTTTGGCTACAACGACTATTACCTGGCCGACCCCTACCTGAAGATGCTGAAAGAAGGCAAAGTGCCCGTGTCGACCGTCGACGAGAAAGTCACCCGCATCTTGCGCCTTATCTTCCGCACAGCCATGAACCGGCAGAAGCCATACGGCTCGCTCTGCACCGACGAACACTATGCCGTGGCTCGTGAGATAGGTGACGAAGGCATTGTCCTCTTAAAGAACGACCCCGTGACGAAGAAAGGCAACCCCTTGCTGCCTATCGACGCGTCGAAATACGAACGCATCCTCGTGGTGGGCGACAACGCCGTGCGACTGCTCAACGAAGGCGGTGGCTCGTCCGAGCTGAAGGTGAAAGACATGGTTTCTCCCCTCGACGGATTGCGCGAACTCTACGGCGACAAGGTGCAGTATGCGCATGGTTACACGGCCGGACGTCCCATATACGGGCAGGTGGAAGAGGTGCCGCAGGCGGTGGTCGACTCGTTGCGCGACGAGGCCGTGGCGATGGCACGCGAAGCCGACCTCGTCATCCTCGTGGGCGGTCTGAACAAGAACCACCACCAGGACTGCGAGGGAGGCGACCGCATCGACTTTGGTTTGCCTTTCGGCCAGGATGAACTGATAGAAGCCTTGCAGGCTGTCAATCCGAATCTGGTTCTGGTGCTGCTCACCGGCAATGCGGTGGATATGCCGTGGCTGGACAAGGTGCCCGCCATCGTGCAGGGCTGGTACCTCGGTTCGATGGGCGGTCGGTCGCTGGCCGATGTCTTGGGCGGTGCCGTCTGCCCCAGCGGTAAGCTGCCTTTCTCCTTCCCGAAGAAGTTGACAGATTGCCCGGCGCACGCCTTCGACTCGATGGTCTATCCCGGCGACAGCATTAAGGAAGAGTACAAGGAAGACATCCTGGTGGGCTATCGTTGGTACGACACGAAAGGCATCCCCGCTCTCTTCCCCTTCGGCTATGGCTTGAGCTATACCTCTTTTGAGTACGGAAAGCCCGTCATTTCCGCCAAGAAGATGGAGGCCGACGGCACCCTGACTCTTTCCGTGGTCGTGAAGAACACGGGCAGCGTGGCCGGCAAGGAAATCGTGCAGCTCTATGTGGGCGACGAAAAGTGCAGCCTGCTCCGTCCGCAAAAGGAACTGAAGCATTTCGACAAAATCTTGCTGCAACCCGGCGAAGAGAAGACGGTGACTTTCACCATCACGCCCGACGACCTGAAGTTCTACGACGACCGTGTCGGCCAGTGGGTAGCCGAACCGGGCAAGTTCAAACTCTACGTGGGTGCTTCGTCTACCGACATTCGTGGTACGGCGACCTTTGAGCTGTTGTAGCTTGCGGTGGCAGTATCTGCCGTTTTGAACAAGAGAAAGGAGGAAGCGCCGGAGGCGTTTCCTCCTTACGGACAAGAGCGTTCTTTCTTCCGAACACGAAGTTTGCTTCTTTCGGACGAGGACGCTTTCTTTTTGGGAGATGGAAAAATTTTCACTTCCGGCGGGTCTTGCTTCAAGAGGCAGATGCTGTTCTTCCCGTCTGTCGATGAACCATTTCCGGTGTTTTTTGTTTTTTCTGAGGATACGCCTGTGCGCATCCGCTATTTTGTAGTCTAACCATTTTGCGTATGAAACCTTTCTTGACCCTATTGTCTTTTTGCCTGTCAGTTTCTCTTGCGGCAGTGGCCGATGTCCCTGCCGATACGTGCAACCACCGTTTGTGGTACACAACCCCCGCCAGCATTTGGGAGGAAACCTTGCCCTTGGGCAACGGCCGCCTGGGCATGATGCCCGACGGCGGCATCAGCCATGAACACATCGTCCTCAACGAGATTTCCCTGTGGAGCGGTTCGGAGTCAGACTATCGCAATCCTGACGCCGCCCGGAGTCTGCCGCAGATTCGCCAACTGCTCTTCGAGGGGCGGAACCGCGAGGCACAGGAATTGATGTACAGCAGCTTCGTGCCCAAGAAGCAGGAGACCGATGGGCGCTATGGCTCGTACCAGGTGTTGGGCGACCTCGACCTGCGCTTCCGCTACGGCGGCACTGACACGGTGGCGGAGGCTTATGTGCGCGAGCTGTCGCTGCGCGACGGCGTGGCGCGCACGTCCTTCACCCGGGGCGGCGTGCGCTATGAGCGTACCTACTTCGTCTCCCGCCAGCCGGACGTGATGTTCATCCGCCTTGTGGCCGACAGCGTGGGCGCGCTTTCCTTCTCCGCTGCGCTGGGTCGGCAGGAACGTTGTTCGCTGGCCGTCGAGGACGATGCCTTGGTGATGTCCGGCCAACTGGACAGCGGCAATCCCGACAAAGCGGGCATGAAGTACCGCGTGGCCATGCGCCTGATTGCCAAGGACGGCAAGACAAGTGCCTCTGCCGAAGGCCTCACACTGGAAGGCGGCACGGAAGCCTGCCTGATTGTTTCGGCCACGACTTCCTTTGCCGCGGCGGGCACGGACTTCCCCGGCGAAGGCTACGAGGCCGCGTGCGACAAGCTGCTGGAGCAGGCTGCGCGGTTGGCAAAGATGCCTTTGGCTATAACCGATAGATTTTATCTTTTGGGGCGGCATCGCCAGTCGGAGCGAGACAGCCTTTCCGCCCGTCCCAAGCTGCTCGATATACTGAACTCGTTCGACTTGGGTGAAAATCTCTTGTTCATGCACCTCGTTACGTACCGGGAGCTGTACGACCGCGTGTCCCTCTCCCTGCCTGCTTCGCCTGACGACGCCTTGCCTACCGACGAACGCCTGCTGCGGTTCAAGGAGAACCCCTCGCCCGGTCTGGCCGCGCTTTACTATAACTATGGCCGTTACTTGCTCATGAGCAGCACACGCCCCGGCTCCTTGCCGCCCAACCTGCAAGGCTTGTGGGCCAACACCCTTTGGACGCCCTGGAACGGCGATTACCACACCAACATCAACATCCAGATGAACTATTGGCCGCTGGAGCAGGCGGGTTTGTCCGACCTCTTCCCCCCGCTGGTCACGCTCGTTGAGCGTCTCCTCCCTTCGGGTGAAGAGAGTGCGCGGGCGTTCTATGGCGACGAGGCGCGCGGCTGGGTGCTGCACATGATGACCAACGTCTGGAACTACACCGCGCCCGGCGAGCATCCGTCGTGGGGCGCCACGAACACGGGCGGTGCCTGGCTCTGTGCGCACTTGTGGGACCATTACCTCTACACGCAGGACGTGGACTACCTGGAGCGCATCTATCCCATACTGAAGGGGGCGGCCGAGTTCTTCCTCTCCACCACCGTGCGCGAACCCCGCCACGGCTGGCTGGTGACGGCGCCCACCTCGTCGCCCGAGAACTCCTTCTACCTGCCGGGCGACAGCCTTCATCCTGTCAGCATCTGCATGGGGCCGACGATGGACGTGCAGTTGCTCACCGAACTGTACACCAACGTGGCGGCCGCTGCCCGCATCTTGCGCCGGGACAGGGGGTTCGCCGCCCGTCTGGAGAAGGACATGAAGCAGTTCCCGCCCATGCAAATCAGCGAGCGGGGTTACTTGCAGGAATGGTTGGAAGATTACCGCGAGACCGACGTACATCACCGCCACGTCTCCCACCTCTACGGCTTGCATCCCGGCAACCAGATATCTCCCTCGCGTACGCCCGAATTGGCCGAGGCTTGCCGCGTCACCCTGAACCGCCGGGGCGATGAGGCCACCGGCTGGAGCCGGGCATGGAAGATGAACTTCTGGGCGCGCTTGGGCGATGGGAACCGGGCGTGGAAGCTGTTCCGCAGTCTTCTGCAGCCGGCAGTCGACCCGGCCAGCGGCCAACACGGCAGCGGCACGTTCCCCAACCTGTTCTGTTCACACCCGCCTTTCCAGATAGACGGCAACTTTGGGGGCACGGCCGGCATTGGCGAAATGCTGTTGCAGAGCCACGAAGGCTTCATCCATCTGCTTCCTGCCCTGCCTGACTGCTGGCGGGAAGGCAGCTTCCGGGGCTTGCGCGTAAGGGGAGGGGCTGCCGTAGACCTGGATTGGGCAGACGGGAAACCTCGGTCGGTCACGATTCATGCCCTCCGGCCGGGCACGTTCCGGGTAAAGATTCCTGCCGGAGCCGTGTCTGCCGAGGTGAACGGCCGGGCTTGGGACATGACGCGTGCCGGTTCGATGATAGAGTTGGACTTGTCGGAAAGGCAGTTTGTCGGCATAAGCTTCTCTTATTGAAAACAACACAGGCTCGGACTGCACAGACAGTGTGCGCCGAGCCTGTTCTCGTATTCCTTTCTGCTCATTCGATGGTGATGCCCTCAATCGGCTGTGCCTTGGTCTTGTCCATGGGTACGGCGCGATAGGAGACACGGGCGAAGTCAATCCTGTTCAGGTCGATGCTGCGGATGCGGCTGTTATACATGGTGCGGAAGTAAATGATTCCGCCGGCAGCGTCTGTCGCCGAAGTCCACTGCGTGGCGCTGGGGATGTCGGCCGGTACCTTGCCCCCGGCAAACTCGATGCCTACGGGGATGTCGAAATTGTTTAGTATCTGGAATCCCTGCAAAACGGCCTTTTCGGCAGTGTCTTGCTGCGGAGCCGTAGCCTGGTAGAAAGCCGCGCGGACAAAGCGTGAAGGCGGTGTCACGTCGCCGGGGATGCCCAGGAATCCGCCACCGGCGCCGAACTGCTTCAGTTCCGCACTGCCCAGTTGCTGGGTCGGGGCAGGGCCGGGGTAGAGGTTGACGTAGTTGTTCAGGTTGGTCAGGTGCCAGGGCAGGTCGGGCGAGTTGGTCAGCACGCCCAGCGGGTTGTCGTAGAAACGCAGTTCCCCGCCGTCGACAATCTCCAGCACCACTTGGCGGCCTGTCTTGTCGACAAAGCGCCAGTGTACGGTCGAGGCACGCGGGTCGATTTGTACCACATGCACCTGGCTCACGGCGTTTTTCACTTCGTCAATCGTGGCACATTCGCCCAGCAGCCATGCCAGCAGTTGCAGGTCGGCGATGGTAGACGCCTTTTTCTCCGGTGCATAAGCCTCGTATTGGCCATACGCGGGAAAGTAGAACAGTCCGGCTGACAACCCGGCTTCGTTCAGCCCTTCGGCCACGAATTGTTCCTGTTCCACGGACAGCCCGATGTAACCATAGCGGGCCGTAAAGTTCATGCCGTCCGTTTGTCCGCCGGGCAACAGCGATTGTTGCCGGTAGCCGCGCGGCACGACGACGTAGTGGCTGTTCAGGTCGCTGCCGCCCCATTCGATGGTGCGGGCCACGACGGTATGCCCGTCTTTGCTTTTCAGGGTGATGCCGGTGCAGGCGTCGGCCGGTAGAGCGGTTGCGCCCGACAGGGCGGCTGCCAGTAGTGTGATGGATAATGTCTTTCTCATAAATGGAATGTATAAAGGGGTTGATAAATCTGAGATATACTACTTATTAACCGCTGGCAGGCTGATATTGTTCATTCCTCCTTTTAATATTCCAGTTCTTGGCTTCCCTGGCGCACGATGACGGGTTCGTCGCCCGTGCAGTCCACTACCGTCGAACCGTCCAGTCCTCCGATGCCTCCGTCTATCACCAAGTCGACCTGTTCGCCGTACTTCTCGTTGATAAGTTCCGGGTCGGTGCTGTATTCCGGGTCGTCTTCTTCGTCGTGGGGCAGGGTAGTGGTCATGATGGGTGCGTCCAGCAGCCGTGCTATCTCTCGTATGATAGGATTGTCGGGCATGCGGATTCCGACTTCGCGCCGGTTCCGGAAGATTTTGGGCAGTCGCGTCGTGCCGTTCAGAATGAAGGTGAACGGGCCTGGCAGGTTTCGCTTCATCAGTTTGAAGGTGTTGTTGTCTACCTTGGCGTATTCGCTGATGGCGGCCAGGTCGTAGCAGATAATCGAAAGGTTGTTCTTCTTCGGGTCAATGCCTTTCAGGCGGCAGATGCGTTCGATGGCTCGTTCCTTCAGGCCGTGGCAGCCGATGGCGTACATCGTGTCGGTGGGGTAGATGAGGAGGCCGCCGTCGTTCAGCGTGTCGACGACGCGCTGCAAGTCCTCGGGGTCGTTGTTCTTGTCGTAGAGTTTCAGTAGCATGAGTGTGAGAGGTTTGAGGTTTCTCGGGCAAAGGTAGTTATAAAAAACAAGAAGTGGATGCGGTTCGGACAGATAAAGCGGATAAAAATGGGGCAGGCCGGGCAGGGGCACGCTGCGTTTCACTCCGTCCAAGATGCCTGGACAGTACTGTCCAAGATGTTTGGACACCCTTTCCAAGATGCTTGGAAGCCCTTTCCAAGATGTTTGGAAGCCCTTTCCAAGATGCTTGGAGATTTCTGCTCTTGGGACAGGGGATTATCTTTTCTTCTGCATCTCCTTCTCCAGCTTCTTAATCTTGGTCCACGCCTCCTTGAACTTGGGGCACAGCGTCACCGCCTTCTCGTAATTGCGCATCGCCGCGTCTTTCATGCCCAGTTCGATGCACTCGTCGCCCATCTGTATATACTCGCGGGCGTACTTCACCAGGGCTTTCTCCTTCTCGGCGGCTTCTTGGCGCAGGCGCATGTTGTCTTGGCGCAGGCGGTTGATAACGTTGAGCTTGCGCCGGATGAGGCGTTGGGCGGCGGGCTGCTCGATGTCGTAGCGCGAGTGGATGGCTTTGAAGAACTCCGTCAGGAAGGTGTCGAAGTCTCCTTGGTCGAAAGCGCGGGCGGCCGCGGCATATTGGATGTCGGCCTGTGCCTGCCGGAGAGCGCGGTCGATGGCTTGCGGGTTGTTGAAGCGGCGGGCGAATTGCGTGATTTCCGGCCGCACGAACACGTCTGCCCGGCGGATGGGCTGGCGCAGTTGCAGCCCTTCGAGCGAGGTGCATCGGCTCAGCGCCACGTAGGTCTGTCCGCCGGCAAAGACGCCGCCCGTCAGGTCGACCACGGCGCGGCTGAAGGTCAGCCCCTGGCTCTTATGGATGGTGATGGCCCAGGCCAGGCGGACGGGATATTGCGTGAAGGTGCCCAGCACTTCTTCTTCTATCTCCCGCTTTTCTTCGTTGTAGCGGTAGCGGATGTTTCGCCACGACTCGGGCCGCACGTCACATTCGTGGCCGTCGTCGGTGATGACGTACAGCACGTCGTCCGTCAGGCTGAAGCCGCTCACCACGCCTATGGTTCCGTTCACCCAGCGGCGCTCGGGGTCGTTCTTCACGAAGATGATTTGCGCCCCCGGCTTCAGCTCCAGGTCGCGCGTCGTGGGAAGGCTGCTCTCAGGAAAGTCGCCCTCCACCCGTCCGGGGAAAGTGACCGGGTCGCCCGGCAGTGCCTCCAGCTTGCGCTCGTTGATGTAGTCTACGGTGTCGCGCCGCGTGGCCAGGGTGATGTACATGTCCGCCTCGCTGTCCTCGATGCGGGCGTCGCACCGGGCGTTCAGCACGCGCAGGTCGTCGTCGCCCAGGGCAGCGTTGCGGATGTGGTCGAGCACGCTGACGAAGGCCGGGTCGCTCTGGCGGTAGACCTTCTGGAGTTCGATGGACACCAGGTCGATTTGGTTGAACACCCGTGCCGAAAAGAAGAAAGGTGTGGGGTAGAAGCGGTTCAATATCTCGCGTTCGTCGGCCTTCAGCACCGGTTCCAGTTGGTAGACGTCTCCCACGAGCAAGAGCTGTTTGCCGCCAAACGGTTGGCGCAGGTTGTGCGAGTAGACGCGCAGGATGCGGTCTACGGCGTCGATGATGTCGGCCCGCACCATGGAAATCTCGTCGATGATGACCAGCTCCAGCTCTTCCAGCAGCTTGCGGTGCTGCTTGGTGTAGCGCAGGAACTGGTGGATGCGTCCGCGCTGGAGGCTCAGGTTGGGGTCGTCGGGCAGCAGCGGGTGGAAAGGCAGGCGGAAGAAGCTGTGCAGCGTGCTGCCTCCGGCGTTGATGGCGGCGATGCCGGTCGGGGCCAGCACGACGTGCTTCTTTCGGACGTTGTCGCAGATATAACGCAGGAAGGTCGACTTGCCCGTGCCGGCCTTGCCTGTCAAGAAGATGGACTGGTGGGTGTATTTCACCAGTTCCAGCGCTTGCTGGAACTCGCGGTTGCTGGTGTCGGGCTGGAATTTCATGCCAGGTCGAAGTGTTGCAAGGCCTTGGCCAGACCGTCGTTGTCTACGGTGTCCGTCACGTAGTCGGCTGCTGCCTGTACGGTTGTGTCGGCATTGCCCATGGCCACGCCGATGCCTGCGTGGCGCAGCATGGGGATGTCATTGCCCCCGTCGCCGATGGCCAGGGTCTCGTCCACCGCGATGCCGAAGTGGCGGCACACCTGGTCGATGCCCCGCTGTTTGGTGTTGCCCAGGGCGGTGACGTCGACAAAGGCGGGGTGCCAGCGTCCTATCTCGCAATGGCTCAGGTGCGGGCGCAGTTCGGCCTCGTGTTCGGCGGTGATGAAGGGGGTCATCTGGAACACCTCGCGGCCGCGCAAGGCT
Source organism: Candidatus Bacteroides merdipullorum (assembly GCA_019116045.1). GTDB lineage: Bacteria > Bacteroidota > Bacteroidia > Bacteroidales > Bacteroidaceae > Bacteroides > Bacteroides merdipullorum. Next base: position 14,211 of record DXCK01000068.1, read on the forward strand.
TCGTCGGGCGTCACCTCGGGTACGTGCGGTGCATGCAGGTAGTCGTAGAAGATGCTGCGCACCTGGTCGTCGGCATGGCAGACGCAGATGTCGTGTTCGCCCACCACGACGCAGGGGATGGACCGCTCCGTACAGTAGCTGAGCAGCGTGTGCGCCTCGTCGGCAGGGATGGCGCTTTGGTAGATGACCTCGTCGCCGACGAAGCAGTAGCCGCCGTTCATGGTGACGTAGCCGTCGATGAGGCCGCGCTCTTGCAGCGCTCCCAGGTTGTTGATGAATCCCGGGGCACGTCCCGTGGCAATGAATACTTTCGAGCCGCGCTGGCGTGCCGTGGCGATGGCCTTGACGGCGGACTCGGGAATCTCGTGGGTCTGGAAGCTGACCAGCGTCCCGTCGATGTCTAAAAAGATGGCTTTTACCATAGTCATTTTCTGGTTTGTCGGTGAAGGTGGGCGGAAGCCGCACAAGGGCGTTGCTTCTTGCGGACGAGGGCCGCGCTCGTTCCGAACGCGGGGGCTGCCCCTTCCGGACACGGAGCAAACCGCTTCCGGAGAGCTTGTGCCGGCTGCTTGTGGAGGCGTCCGGAGAGCCTTTCGCCCGGTGCATATTTTGGATGCAAAAGTACGAAATCTCCCGCTAATTTCGTACTTTTGCGGCCAATATTGAAAAATCGATGTATACGCATGAGAAAGAAGAAGCATACGTTTCGTGAGTGGATGATAGCCGTCAGGCCGTGGTCGTTTCCTGCCTCGGCCATGCCGGTGGTGGTGACGTTGGGCTATCTGTTTGCCTCGGGGGCAGAGATGAATTGGGTCGACGGGCTGTGGGCCTTGGTGAATATTGTCGTGTTTCACGCTGCGGGCAATACGTGGAGCGATTACTACGACTACAAGCGCGGGGTGGACGCCGGCGATACCTTCGGGGTGCATACGCTGACCACGGGCATGTTTACGCCGCGCGAGATATACCGTCTTTCCCTTGTCCTCTTGTTCGTCGCGCTGGCGGGCGGTGTGGGGTTGCTGCTGCGCACCGGTTGGCCGCTGCTGCTCATCGGTTTCGGCGGGCTGCTCTGTTCGGTGCTCTATCCCTACCTGAAATACCGGGCGTGCGGCGACTACGTCATCTTCATGGCCTACGCCCTGCTGCCTACGCTGGGCACGGCCTACGCGGCCACGCGCCACGTAGACTGGACAGTGCTGCTGCTGGCGGTGCCCATCGGGCTGATAACCGTCGCCATTTTGCACTGTAACAATACGCGGGACATACAGACCGACAGCCGCGCGAACATCCGCACCCTGGCCATGAACCTGGGCGGACGGGCATCGGTGTGGCTCTATTGCTTCGAGGTGCTGTTCCCCTTCCTTTGGATTAGCGGATGTGCCTTGGCGGGTGTGTTGCCCCTGTGGACGTTGCTGGCCTGGCTCGCCTTTGTGCCTGCCTGCATGAACGTCCGTGTGGTCGTCAGCTACTTCCGCGGCGGGGCCACGGCCATTGCTAACCTGGACGAAGCCACGGCCAAACTGCAACTGCTGTTCAGCCTGGTGCTGACCGTGGCCTTTGTCGTTGCCGGATTGTCTGCCTCATGAAGCGGCTCGTCTTCACCCTGCTGCTGGCCCTGGTGCTGTGGACGCTGATGTTTTCGCCCCTCACCGCCCCGCACGTCCCCTTCTGGTGGACGATGGCTGGTTCGGCCCTGACGCTGAGCGTCCTGTCTACCTGTTTCAACCCTGGCTGGTGGCGGCAGGTACGTTGGTCGCCTTCTAATATACTGCTGGGCGTGCTCATTGCCGTCGGCCTCTGGTTGGTGTTTTGGACGGGCGACAAGGCTTCCGCCTGGCTCTTCGACTTCGCCCGGCCACAGGTCGATGCCATCTACGGGATGAAGTCCGGCTGGTCGCCGTGGGTGCTCAGTGTGCTGATGCTCCTTCTGATTGGTCCGGCCGAGGAAATCTTCTGGCGCGGCTACGTGCAGCGTACCCTTTCCCTGCGCTGGGGTGCCAATGCAGGTTTTGCGGTTTCCACCCTCTGCTACGCCCTGGTTCATGCGGGGTCGTGCAACTTCATGCTCGTGATGGCGGCGTTGGTGGCAGGCGTGGTGTGGGGCGCGCTCTATCGCTTCTTCCCTGAGCGTTTCGCGGCCATCATCCTGTCTCATGCCCTGTGGGACGTGGCCGTGTTTATCTGGTTCCCGATTTAGCAAACTACCTTATACTCTCCGATTATGACATACGACTTTGACGAACTGCTCGAGCGCCGAGGCACCGATTCGGTGAAGTGGGACGGCGTGCGTGATGTGTGGGGACGCGATGACCTGCTGCCCCTGTGGGTGGCCGACATGGACTTCCGCACTCCTCCCTTCGTGATGGACGCCTTGCAACGGCAGCTCTCGGGCGGTGTCCTGGGCTATACACGCCCCTGTGCCGACTGGGCGCCCGCCATCCGCGACTGGCTCCTCCGCCGTCACGGCTGGCAGGTGGAGACCGGGTGGATTAGCTTCGTGCCCGGCATTGTGCGGGCGCAGGCTTTGGCCCTGTTGTGCTTCACCCGCCCGGGCGACCGCGTGGCGGTGATGAACCCCGTCTACCATCCCTTCTTCTTGGTGACGCAACGGCTGGAGCGCGAGGTGGTCTTCTCGCCCTTGGTGCTGCGCGACGGCCACTACCACATCGACTATGCCCGTCTGGAACAAGACCTCGACGGGTGCCGCGTGCTCATCCTCTGCAATCCCCACAACCCCGGTGGCCGTGTCTGGACGGAAGACGAGTTGCGTCGCGTGGCCGACATCTGCCATCGCCGGGGCGTGATGGTCTTGTCCGACGAGATACACGCCGACCTCACCCTGCCCGGCTACCGCCATCATCCGTTTGCCACCGTGTCGCCCCAGGCAGCCGCCATCAGCCTGACGTTTATGGCGCCCAGCAAAGCCTTTAACATGCCGGGGCTGGCATCCTCCTACGCCATTGCCGTCGCCCCGGGCATCCGCCGCCGTTTCCAGACGTTCCTGGAGGCGGGCGAGTTCGGAGAGGGACACATGCTTGCCTACGTGGGTTGTGCCGCCGCCTACCGCGAGGGCGAGGAGTGGCTCGGGCAACTGCTGGCCTATCTGCAGGGCAACATCGACTTTACGGAACAGTTCTTGAAGGAGCGCATCCCCGTCCTCGGCATGATACGCCCGCAGGCCTCCTACCTCATCTTCCTGGATTGCCGCCGCCTCGGCCTGTCGCAGCCTGAGCTGGTGAACCTCTTTGTCGACAAAGCCCGTCTGGCGCTGAACGACGGGACGATGTTCGGACGCGGAGGGGAAGGCTTCATGCGCCTCAACGTGGGCTGCCCCCGCTCGGTGCTCCGCCGGGCGTTGGAACAGTTGGAAGAGGCCGTTTCTCACCTATAACGACGATGCCGATGCGTCTCCTGCTGTTGATAGCCTGTTGTCTGCTGACGACCGCCTGCCACCGCCCGACGGACGACCTCGCCTTGCTGCGCCGCGCCGATGCCCTTTGGCAGACGGATGCCGACAGCACCGCCGCCCTCTTGGCGCAAGTGAAGCGTCCCGAGCTCCTGCCCCGCGAGG
>DXCK01000069.1 GCA_019116045.1 Candidatus Bacteroides merdipullorum
AAAGATTTTCTTCTGAAGGAGCCATCGTAATTTCACAACCAGCGTCAACAACAAAAGTTCTTGTAAATACAACCGGTTCTTCTTGAGCTATCAAATCCAGACCTACTGCATCATCTTTAGTAATTTTTTTGGGTTCAGAACTTGTAGTTGTTGCAACTTTCACATCTACCTCATACTCTGCAGGAGGAGTAACTTCATTTTTAAGCAAAGCAACATTTACAACAGCCGTATAAGATTGTCCATCCTCCACTGCCTTAATATCAATAGTACGTGTCACAAGTTCACCGTTATTATAATCGGCATGCTGAACAGTTACTGTATTCGTACCTACTTTAGCTTCCGTAGAATAACTACCATCTGTCAGCGAGACAGAAGCTCCGTTTACTGTTACCGTCGCATCAGTCAACGTTTCACCCGTTTCTGCATCCGTAATGGTACCCATCACATAATAGCTTGCAGGAAGCGGTTGATACGGCTTCGTAACGTCACCGTTCTCAGAATCATAGCAGCCAGTAAACATCGCACCCACTGCCAACACAGCTAATGCCAACTTGGCATTCAGCCCGAAAAATTTACTTTTCATTTTCATCTCAATAAAATTAAAAATTTAACAATTCACTCTTTATAAAATATGGGTTCAGACTATTCTCCTGCGCTATGGTATTGCTCAACACCGGGGTGTAAGACTTGCCATAGTAGCGTTCGTTTCCTGCATTGTATGCCATTCCGAATGACCGGGACGGCAACACACGCGGGATATAGCCTCTTCTCTTATACTTATACGGAGGCAAGTTAATCTGAAAACGGAAGCCTCCGTTATATCCCTTGTTTCCGGCATATTGCACTTTCATGCCATAGAAACCGATGGAGGTGTAACGGAAGTTACGCGTCATCTCAAACCGGACTCCTTTCTCACCCAACAAATACTGTTCCACTTTCAGTTTGAACTGCGTATTGTATTGAGGCCAATAGAAGCCGCCTCCCAACGTCCACGTCAACCGTTTCAGCGGACTTACCTTCCAACGCCAATTATGGAAACGCGATGCACCGGTATACCCGATTCGCCCCTCCACGGAAAAGCGTTCGTCCTTAAAATAGTGTATCGCACTCAAGTCGCCTCCCCAACGGTTGTTGGTAAACGACCCTACGGCTGCCGTCAGAAACGTATTCCACGGCAACCGCACTTGCTGGCTCAGACCGATATATCCTTGCCGGACTTGCCCGTAAGCAGAACCATATTCATTATAAACAGGAATAATGACTTGTGCAGTAGCCTTTCCCCCTTTCCACAAAGAAACCTCTATGGTGGGATCTAAGTTGAACAAGAAAGTGTACATCTTATTTATAACCAAATTCTGCATAGATAACTCAGGATACACCACTATATCAACCTTGAACAAAGAACTATTTTTCTTCTTCACCCTGCGCACTTTCTTCCAAGCCCCGTCTAAATCATAACTGACATTCCAGTCGCGGCGTTCGGCTTCCGGCACGCTGTCCCCAATAATGGGGTGGTAGTGAAGAGAAATCTGAGGTACGTTATTATCCAGAACAATAATGCGGCACGATTTGTTTTCGGGCAGCCCCATTTCCTGGATTACGTCGACGGCTTTACCGATGCCAATGCCCTGCAGACGATACGCAGTGTTTTGCAACACATACACACGTTCTTCGGCATCTTCCGTCCAGCCGACATTCTCAAATCCCATTTCCACCAATGCATCTACCGTTTGCTCTCCCGTCTGAGCCAGTCCTTCCTGCACCCACAGGCAACACAGGCAAAATCCCAACAGCAGTGCTATTGTTTTTGTAGTCAGGCACTTTCTCATGTCAGCGCTTTTGTTTAACCTCATTTTTTCAATCTCTATTTGTATCTAAACGACACAAAACTCGGTGCAAAAATAGACACTTTTTTCATTACACCAAAGAAATAACAGGGAAAAATAAAAGTTTTTCCCAATTCGGCAAAAAAAATGTCAATTTCGTATTCTTTCTCAGAGTTTAAAATTCATTTTTCCTGTCATCCCGCCCAGTCGAGGAATCCCACTATGCGTATGAGAAGTATTAGGGAGATGCTTCGATCTCGTTTCGCTCCACTCGACATGACAGAAAGAACGATTTTTAAACGCTCTCATTCTTTTTCAGAGCCTGTTCCAATTTCACGGGCATGACGGAATGGTCATTTTAAACAAACGATTACTCAAAGAGAAAATATCACAACAACACAAAAACTCTACCATCGTATCAAGTTCGTTCCTAAACAGACAATATTGGAACGAAGTTGATACGACTTTAGGACCTTGGTACGACTTTGAAGTAATGGGCGAATAGGCGCTTTAATTCACGTGCATGCAATAAATTTGTTTTGACATATGATAACACGGGAAACATCAATATACCAAACGTACGTTGTCCACCCAAAACGTATTGCCGGGCGAGCCTATATAGGCGCCGCCGTGACTGGAGGTGAACTGAAGTTGCAGGTGAGTGGGTACATCGTCTGCTGTCCCCCAACCCACTTCCTGGATAGGCACACTCTCGCCTTTGCTGTTGACGGCATAGCGTTCCTGCACCTGGAGGCGCATCATGTCAGGATTGTAGTCGGGATGAGTGGTGATGTCGCCGTAGAGAATGGTATAGGTGGCATTATCCTGCCAGTTTGGCGTTGTCTTGTCAAAACGAACCACCATAGTGCCCACACGCTTGGCATAGATATTCCCATCCTTGTCTTCCCAACGCTTTTGCAGGTACAAGTTAACCTCAGGATAGTCGCGCCCTTCGATGTCTTTGATACGGCTGAAGCCGGTAGCCCGGATGCGGTGAGGGCTGTCGGCCATCTTGACCTTATAGTCGAAACGGATGGCCTTGGGCTTCTTGGTAAAAGGAATGCCGGTATCGAGCATCCGCATCGGGTTCTTGGTGCCGGTGATGGGTTCGTGCATCTCGCCCAAGAATACGGAGCCTGCGGCCAGCACGGTGATGTTGACAATGCCCAGCACCTTCACGCTCTCCATACGGGTATCCATACGGGCACAGTAGCCGTTACCACGCTTTTCGGGGAAAACGGAGGTGTTGGTCTTGGTGATGCCAGCCACACGGGCCATGACGTTGGACGAAGCCCACGGCGAACCGCCCAGGTTCTTATAGGCTTCGTTGGTGGTGATGGTTTGCGTAGGGCCGATGGCATAGACATGCTTGGTGTCGCCGCCGATGATGCCGGATTCTTCAATCTGCCGGTCAATCCACTGGTCCATGTTGCCGAAGGGGATTTCTTCCACCACTTCAGCGTCTTGAGCAGCCAAGCGGCCGCAGGGCAGGAAGACGAGGAGAAGGCTTAATAAATAAGATTTTGGTTGCATAATTAAATGATAATTTAGGTATCTGTCATTCTGAGCAAAGCCCATAGGGCGTAGTCGAAGAATCTCCAGATATACAACGTTTCTATGCCGTACCCTTAGGGAGATGTTTCGACTTCGGCTTCGCCTACGCTCAACATGACAGATACAGCAAGTATAACATCTTCGCTAAATTTTCAGTTTTCCAATCAGATTTCGTACTTCCACTGCTCCAGCGCGAAGCCCCAGTTGTCCTGCACAAGGCGCACGGTGCGGTCGTCATACTTGTATTTATTCTTCTTGTAACCCTTCTTACCCCCCACGTACTTCTCGATGGCGGCGCGGGCTTCGGGGAATCCGGGCAGACTGAGCGCCTGGTAGATGTGCTCGGTCATGCCCATGGCATCGGCCTCGAAGTCCTCGAACTTCACTTCGATGAGGTTGCCTGCGGGGATGCACGCCTTGTCGGCCTCGTACTTGTGGTAGAGCTTGGCATAGACGGACAGGATGTTCTGCTCCAGCTCCGCAGGCGTGATGTCCTCCAGCTTCAGGGGTTGGATGGTGTTGGTGAAGAAGCTCCGGGTGCTCTCGAAGACGGTGTAGGGGTTGCGCATCAGGTAGATGAACTTGGCGTTGGGGAACATCTTGACCAGCTCGCGGACACGCCCGGTGTGGGGCGGATTCTTGCTGAGGAACTGCGTGCCGTGCGTGTTCCACAGGGAAATCTTGATGAGCTTGATGAACGTGTCCTCAAACGCCTTCAGCTCTTGCGGCGTGATGTCGTTGAACAAGAGGTACTTGTCGGCATACTCTTGCTGGTACTTGGGGAAGAACCAGAAGTTGTAATAGGTGTAGGGCATCATGTTGGCCAGGGCAAACTCTTCTTCCTGCGGCAAGTCCACGGCCAGTTCCATGTTGTCCGTCGGGCGTTTGTCGGGCATCAGCCAGCTCATGTTCTTTTTGAAGAAAGGCTGCCCCCACATCATGAGGTGCGGGAAGACGGTTTGGTAGGTCGTGTTGTAGCCGAAATGGCTGTCGCACGAGAAGACGTTGTGCACGAAGGTCGTGCCGCTGCGCCAATGGCCCAGGATGAACACGGGGTCGTGCTCCAAGGGTTTATCGGCCAGGAGCTTGCGGTAGCGTTTGTCCTGCAGCGACGTCAGCGTGGAAAGCAGGCGGCAGACGGCCTTGGTCAGCCGGTATTTGCTGCGGTACGAAGGGTCGATGACGCGCCCGGCGGTCACCGCCTTGAAGGTTTTCCAATCGGCACCTACCAGCGTGTTGATTGGCAATTTATTAAATTCGAGTAAGCCCATTCTTTCGAGGTTTATAGGATTGTTTATGTAAAATATTTTCTTTTTCTTCCTTCCCTGCCGGAGCTGCTTGCAATCCATTGACAATGAAAGGAATAGAGATGCCAAAGCTGACTTGTACTCTTAGGCTACCTAACTTATACTCTTAGGCAGGCTAACTTATACTCTCAGGTCTGTTAACTTATACTCTTAACCCGGTTGACAGCCGGAGGAAGCCCGATTGTAAACATATATAACCAATCGGCTTCTCCGGCATCCGAGTATCTATTTGCGCACGACAATCTCCAGCCCTTGCCGCTCCAGCTCCTTCACCGCGCGGTCGATGGCCTCGTAGTGCTCGGGCGCGATGCCCAACTTAGGCAGGTCGAGCACGGGCAATCCGGCATCGGCGTGCATCTCTTCTTCGGGCACGGGGCCGATAATCATGCCCACGGCGCTGGTGTTGTTCGTGATGGGGTCTATCAGGATGAAGGCACCCGTGGCCTTGTTCTGCGCGTAGGGGTCGAAGAAGAGCTCCTGTGCAGTGGTCATCACCACGCGCGCAATCTGGTTGAGCTGCATCGGCAAGGTCTCCTTTGTCAATTGTCCATTGTCAATGGAGAGGTGCTCCATCGTGTTGACATCCACCTTATACTTGATGCTGTCCACGTGCGAACGGCTGGTGTGCGTGGTCTGCTTGATGAAGAACGACTTGTTCATGTCCATCGGCTCCTCGTCCATCCACACCAGCATGGCCTCGAAGTTGCGGCCCACTACGGGAAGATTGTCCGGGTGCACCAGCATCTCGCCGCGCGACACGTCGATTTCATCCTCCAGCGTCAGCGTGACGGACTGGGGCGGGAAGGCATAATCCAACTCTCCGTCGTAGGTCACAATGCTCTTGATGTGCGACCGTTTGCCGGAAGGCAAGGCCATCACCTCGTCGCCCTTGCGCACCACGCCCGAAGCCACCTTGCCGCAGAAGCCGCGGAAATTCAGGTTGGGGCGCAGGACGTATTGCACGGGGAAGCGGAAATCCTGCAGGTTATGGTCGTTGCCGATGTGCACCGTCTCCAGGAAATCCAGCAAGGCAGGCCCCGTGTACCACGGCGTGCGGGCGGACTTCTCCACCACATTGTCCCCGTCCAAGGCAGACAGAGGGATGCACGTCACGTCGGGCACGCCCAGCGGGGCGATGAACTTGCGGTACTCCGCCACAATCTCGTTGAACCGCTCTTCGGAGAAATCCACCAGGTCCATCTTGTTCACGGCCAGCACCACGTGCTTGATGCCCAGCAAGGAAACGAGGAACGTATGGCGGCGCGTCTGCGTGATGACGCCCAAGCGGGCATCCACCAGGATGATAGCCAGGTTGGCCGTAGAGCCGCCCGTAATCATGTTGCGCGTATATTGCTCATGTCCCGGCGTGTCGGCAATGATGAACTTGCGCTTGTTGGTCGAGAAGTAGCGGTAGGCCACGTCGATGGTGATGCCCTGCTCGCGCTCGGCCTTCAACCCGTCCAACAGGAGGGCATAGTCAATGTGGTCGCCCGCATTGCCCACGCGCTTGCTGTCGCGCTCCAGCGCATCGAGCTGGTCTTCGTATATCTTCTTGCTGTCAAACAGCAGCCGGCCGATAAGGGTAGATTTACCGTCGTCCACCGAACCTGCGGTGAGGAACCTCAAAAGGTCTTTCTTCTCATCGTTATCCAAGAAAGTCTTTATATCTATCTTATTCTCCATAATTCTTCATTCTTAATTCTTCATTCTTCATTTAGAAGTACCCTTCGCGCTTCTTCTGCTCCATGCTGGCCTCCTGGTCGAAGTCGATGACGCGGGTAGTACGTTCACTCTTGGTGGTGGTCATCATCTCCTCCACAATCTTCTCGATGGTGTCTGCCTCGCTCTCGATGGCGCCCGTCAACGGCCAGCAGCCCAAGGTGCGGAAACGGATTTTCTTCATCTGAATTTTGTCGCGATACTGTTCGGGCAGACGGTCGTCATCCGGCATGATGAGGTTACCGTCAATCTCCACCACCGGACGCTCCTTGGCGAAATAAAGCGGAACGATGGGGATATTCTCCAGACGGATGTACTGCCAGATGTCCAGCTCCGTCCAGTTACTCAGGGGAAAGACGCGGATGCTCTCGCCCTTGTGCACACGGGCATTGTAGATGTCCCACAGCTCCGGCCGCTGGTTCTTGGGATCCCACTGGTGGAAACGGTCGCGGAAGGAGAAGATACGCTCCTTGGCACGCGACTTCTCCTCGTCACGGCGTGCCCCGCCAAAGGCCGCGTCGAACTTATACTTGTCCAGCGCATGCAGCAGGGCCTGCGTCTTCATCAGGTCGGTATGTACCTTGCTGCCGTGGGTAAAGGGACCTACCCCGGCACGGAAAGCCTCCATGTTGCTCTCCACAATGAGGTTCCAACCATACTTTTTGGCATACTCGTCGCGGAACTGTATCATCTCCTTGAACTTCCACTTCGAGTCGATGTGCATCAAGGGGAAAGGCACTTTGCCCGGATAGAAAGCCTTTTCGGCCAGACGTACCATGACGGACGAGTCTTTGCCGATGCTGTAGAGCATCACAGGGTTCTCAAACTCCGCGGCCACCTCGCGGATGATGTGTATGGACTCGGCTTCGAGTTCTTTCAGGTGGCTCAGTTTATATTCTTCCATTTCACTTACTTATCTGTTATCTTTGGCAATACAAGTTCCAGCAAACGATTGACCGACTCCTCCAGGCTGAGCACGGATGTATCCAAGGTCAAAGCCGGATGAGCGGGTGCCTCAAACGGAGCAGTTATGCCCGTAAAGTTCTTTATCTCTCCACGCCGTGCCTTGGCATACAGGCCCTTCACATCGCGGCGTTCACACTCCTCCAGCGGCGTGCTGACATACACTTCCAGGAAGTCGTCCTTCCCAATGATACGGGCCGCCATCTCGCGGATATCGTTATTAGGGCTGATGAAAGCCGCCAGGGTCACGATGCCCGTATCAATGAACAGCTTGGCCACCTCGGCGATGCGACGGATATTCTCCACGCGGTCGGCCTCCGTGAAGCCCAGGTTGTTGTTGATGCCGCTCCGGATGTTGTCCCCGTCCAGGATGCGGCAGAGGATACCCCGCCGGTGCAATTCGCGCTCCAAGGCAATAGCGATGGTGCTTTTGCCCGAACCGCTCAGGCCGGTGAACCAGATCATCAGGCCCCGCTGGCCCAGCAACTTCTCCTTGTCTGCCCGCGCCAGCATCTTATCGAATATCGGATAAATATGTTCCATATATTTTATATAAGTAATCATTCCTATTTAGTTTATACTATCGATGTATCTGTCATTCTGAGCGAAGCCCATAGGGCGTAGTCGAAGAATCTCACTACATGCACTGCCCAAGGGAATCGTGTCTTTCGGGAGATGTTTCGACTGCGCTGCGCTCCGCTCAACATGACAGATACACATCATATAAACTAAATATCAGCATCTACTTAATAGGTGTAAACGGCCAAATCAACGGAATCAGTCCCACGGAAATAATCATCACTATCAAATCCATCGGAAGGCCCACTTTCACAAAGTCCGTAAACTTATAGTTGCCCGCGCCCTGCACAATCAGGTTCGTCTGATAGCCAATGGGCGTGGCAAATCCGGCAGAAGCGGCAATACAGATGGCTATGAAGAACGGCATGGGGTCTACCCCAAACTTGGCTGCCGTCTCCAGCGCCAACGGGAAGGCCAAGGCTGCTGCGGCATTGTTCGTAATCAGCTCCGTAATGAGCAGCGTCACCAGGTACAGCAATCCCAAAGCGCCCCAAGCCCCCAAAGAGCCGGACACACTCTTGATGAAGTCGGCAATCAGCGCTGCCAGCCCGGATTCTTCCATCGCCGCACTGATGGCAAAGGCACAGGCGATGGTAATCAGGATGTCCCAACTGATATATTTGGTGTATTTCTTAGGCGGAAACATCTTCAGCCAAGCCATCACTACTGCCGTCACCGAAGCAAAGAAAAACATATCCATTTTTACCTTGGGGAATTGTTCCTGGAAATAGGGCAATTCGCCGATGGTGGCCCCAACAATCATCACAATAAGCAGTGCAAAGGCCGTCCACTTCTTCCATGCAGGCACCGGATTGGCCGGAATTTCCTGTCCGTTGGTCATCATCAGGAAGACAGACGAATCACCCCAGGTACGTGTAAAGGCATCATCGGCCAGCAGCACCAGCGTATCCCCTTCCTGCAAACGCACTTCGCCTATGTTTTCCGTTATCACCTGGCCATTCTGGCGGATTTCTTTCACCTCCGCCCCATAACGGCGCTTGAAATCGAAGTTCTTCAGCTTGCGCTTCAATCCCGGGAAACGGGAGGCCAACACGACCTCCACCACGTGACGCCCCGTGTCCTCGGCGGCATCCGTCTCTTCTTCCTCGAAATTATCCGGGCGCTCGGCCGGAAGCAGTTTCTTGGAAGTCAAGATGATGAAGGCCAGCCCCACCACCGTGATAGGGATGCCGATGTAGGCCAGGTCGAACATCTTCAAACCTTCCATTCCCTTGTCAATCATCATGCCGTGCACCACCAGATTGGTAGACGTACCTATAAGCGTACACAAACCACCTAAAATCGTGGCATAGGACAGAGGGATAAGGAACTTGGTACAAGACAAGCCTACCCTTTTGGCCCAATTTTTCAATATCGGCGCGAAGATTACGACCACCGGCGTATTGTTCAAAAAAGCCGAGAAAGCGCTGACAACCGGCAATATGCGTATCTGCGCCTTGGTGACAGAAGTCCCCTTCTCCGGCAACAGTTTCTTGACCACCGTACTCAAAGCACCGCTTTGGCGGATTCCCTCGCTGACCAGAAACAACAAAGCCACGGTTATCATTCCCCGGTTGCTGAATCCGGCCACCATCTGCTTAGGGGTAATGATGCCCGCCACCATGAACAATACCACCAGACTGAGCAACACAATGCCCGGGCGCATCTTGTCCATGATGAGCGCCACCAACATGCCTATCAGTCCAAGTAAAACGAAAATGATTTCAAAATTCATAACTGTATTAATCATTATTACCTGCTATCAGCACCTGACTATCCTTAGGAAGCACAATGAACCATGGGTTCAGCAAATCTTCCTTATTATAACGGAGAGGCCCTTTCAAATCCGTCTGCCAGATTTCGCCTCCAGCCGCCCGAACAATGGCATGTCCTGCCGCCGTATCCCACTCCATCGTAGGAGCAAAGCGCGGATATACATCTGCCTTCCCTTCGGCAACGAGACAAATCTTCAACGAACTTCCACTGGATATCAGCTCTACTTCCGAATGATGTTGTTTAAGACGTTCGATGAAAGCCTCCGTTTCCGGCGTAGAGTGCGAACGCGAAGCCACCACCACCCAAGCGTCACGATTTTCCGTCTGTGGCAGACGAACAGCTTGCTCCACCAACTCTTCCAAGGAAGAGAACTCACGCCGGATGACATCAGACAGCTTAAAAGCCCCCAGTTCTGCAATGCCCACATACAACTCTTTTTTTACCGGGACATAAATCACTCCCACCACCGGGACACCTTGGCAAATCCATGCAATGTTTACTGTAAACTCACCATTGCGTTTTATGAATTCCTTGGTACCATCCAGCGGATCAACCACCCACAATTCCTTCCACGAGGCTCTTTCCGCGTAAGAGATATGCTTACCCTCCTCACTCAATATCGGAAAAGGAGTGGCAGACAAGACGTCGACAATAGCCGCATGCGCCCGCTTGTCTGCTATCGTCAAAGGGGAATTATCAGCCTTTCTCTCTATCTGAAAGTCAGCATCCGGGTCATCATAAACCTTTCGTATTTGTTCGCCAGCCTCCAAAGCGGCATCAATCGCTTTTAATATATACTGTTGTTTCATATTCTCCGTAACCGTTCTATGAAGTCGCAAAAATAGAAACTTTTCCCACGGAGAAAGTTTTCGCTCTTTGTTTTATAACTTCTTTTAACGTGGGCATATTCAGTTTTTCCTTTTTAGTTGCTTCTTCGGGATTGAAGTCCTGCCCAAACACATTCCCGTCATATAGAGCCCGTCTTTCTCCTGCCAAGACATACCATATGATGCCTCAGCTTCAACCCAAACATTCAAATGCCCTTTCAAAAAAAACTGGACGCCGTATGCACTTGGACAGAGCATACAAAACGTCCAGCCTCTTTATTCTGAAAAATCAAATGCCCGTATGTCCTATCCTCATCCACTCAGTAAAGAAGGGAAAACGGACATCTTACATTCACCTCTTACTTACTTTACACGATACAACAGCCAAGAGCCCTGAAAATCTTTCCGCTCAGGATACTTAGCCTTAAATGCATCACGAGCCGCAGCAGCCGATGCCTTATCTGCGAAAGTGCTTACCACTACGCGATACATCGCTGCATCAGCATTGAAAACGACAGCAGGAGTATAACCCTCTTGCTCCAAAAACGCCTTCAAGCCCTCGGCATTGGCCTTGATACCAAAGCTACCGCACACTACACTGTAATCCAACAGACCATTATCGCCGGAAACAACCGTCACCTTCTCATGACGAACTTCCTCTTTGGGTGCTTCCACAGGAGTGCTTTCCACCACTTTGGGTTCTGTAACAGGAGCCGTTACCACAGGTGTAACCTCGACAGGCTCAGGAGCCGTCTGCTGCTCGGCCAATTCCTGCTGCTTCGCCTTTTCATACGCTTTGCTATAAGCACTCTGGCTTGATTTGCAAGAAGAAAACGCCAGCATCACGCATACTCCCATACCTACTAAAAATGTCAGTTTCTTCATCTTATTCTATTTTTTATTAACAATCATTTCAAACAAAGCAAATTGCCTTCCTTGTGTTTGTTTCAGGCAGCAAAATAACAGAAAATCCGCCAGCTATCAAAGCATAATGAATAAAAATTTTCGCAGCACGCCTCACTGCACACCGAGAAATACACTTCTTCTCAACCCTCATACTTTCCGGACAAGACATTACGCCTGATTCCCCGCTCCTCTATTCTGCTTTCCACTCTTGCCTCATAATGAACGCATCTCAACATTCTACTTCGTGTTTTCAAACCACTTACATGTAACACATTTTCAACAACACCAATTACTTGTTCCGCATTTTCCACCCCTTCCGACCAAAGTCATACCAAAGTCGTACCAAAGTCGTACCAAGTTCGTTTTCTTAGACACGAGCAAAAAACGGAATAGGAATATATTTGGAAAAAATCCGTGTATACTTTTTTCACAGCAAACACTCCACTGGCAAATAACGACAAGCAAGTGAAACCAAACACAAAAAGAAAGCCACCATGCGTCGACTGACGGGCGCAAGGAAACAATATCCCATCCGACAAAACATTTTTCAGACAAACTTTCATAGATTCTTGAAAAGAAAAGAAAAAAAACAGATAAAAAGGATACACCGTAAACAAAAAAACGCTATATTTGTACTAGCAACTTTAAAAAGATAGTATTATGAAAGGTTTAAATGTAGTAGCAGCTTTCTTGGGTGGAGCCGCAGTAGGTGCAGCCCTAGGTATTTTGTTTGCCCCTGAAAAGGGTGAAGACACGCGTAGCAAGATTGCAGAAGCCTTGCGCAAAAGAGGCATCCGCCTGAACCGGAATGAAATGGACAATCTGGTAGACGAAATTGCCGCAGAAATCAAAGGCGAAGGAGTTGAATAAACTCATCTTCACTTCCAAACAAGAAGAATCGGAGTCATCATGTTCAACAACGACAAAAGCATCGAAAACTTACGGCAACTTTTTGTCGAGTTCAAAAAATACTTGAGCCTGCAAAAAGAATACACACGCCTGGAAATCACGGAAAAAGTGTCCGTGCTGCTTTCCATGCTTATCCTCATCCTGCTGACAGTCATTTTGGGCATGATGGCTCTGTTTTACTTGTCCTTCACTCTTGCCTACCTATTGGCACCAGCAGTAGGAGGAATCACTACCAGCTTCAGCTTAGTAGCAGCCTTATACGTACTATTGGCTATCCTCTTGGTGACCAACCGCAAACGGCTTATCATCAACCCGATGGTAAGATTCATCGCCCGCTTGTTTATGAAAAGTTCCGATAAGCCAGACACCCTCTTATGACAGCCTCAAGCCGACAGACTCTCCCCGCCTCCGCATCACCGGTTTTACCGGAATCATTAGACCAATTGATGCAACAGAAAGCTTCCCTCTTACAAGAGATTAGGGAACAGAAAAACCTTATGGCACAAACAGCCCGCAACGTAGCAGCGCCTTTCGCACCTGCAACCCGCAAAAGCAATAGCTTCATGCATGCCTTCAACCGGGGAATGATAGTATTTGACGGCATTATCATGGGGATGAAAATGATGAGGAAAATCAGAAACCTCTTTGGAAGAAGAAGGTAGCAAAATACAACTTCCCAATAATCCCTTCCTCTATTATCAGGTCGCAGGAAAACAATGTCTTTTTTGTGTGCCTCATACTTTATCTCTTCGTTTTTGCCAAACATCGAGACACACCTGAGACACCCTACCAGTTCTTTATTTGCAACACAAAAAAAGTGGAAGTCTCACGACTTCCACCATTCTTCTAACCTTAAATCTAAATCTCTATGAAAAAAACGTGTGCAAATATACACATTCCCCACAAGATATCCGCAATTCAACTGTTATAAGAATGAAATAAAAGTTTAATATTTGCTAAATCAGTATTTTATTCCCCTACTGATTTCTCCACAAGCACATAGAAGTTCTTTATAAATAGGATTCAAGCCCAACAACCAAGGCACTCCTATGATGAACATCTGTTTGCGGGCACGGGTCAAAGCTACGTTCAATTTGCGATCCACCAATACGCCGGCATCGTTGGTTAAATTCGACAGAAACTTAAGCTGATAAACGCGGTTTAAACAAAAAGAATAAATAATAACATCGCGTTCGCTGCCCTGAAAACGCTCGACCGTATCTATCAGGACATGTTTCAAATCAGGAATCTCCAATTTGGCAATCTCTTTTCTAATCAAGGCAATCTGGCTTCTATAAGGGGTTATGATACCCAAAGTTTGTAAAGAATCAAAACCCGACGTATACAAATATTGCCGATAGATGGCTGCCGCCAATCTGGCCACCAGAACAGCTTCCGAATGGTTAATTTTGGCCGATGATACTCCAGGTTCGGCTTCAGATGGCAAAAAAGCCATTCTTTTTGTCAGCAAATCCGCAAATTCACAATCAATCAGCTCTGGTGCCAACGTCAATAAGCCACTCTGATGAGGCAGCCCAAGAGGCTGCAACAGTCCTCCGTAAAATATCCGATTGGGAAAATCTGCAACTTCTACATTCATTCGCCCTTGACGACACAGCATATCACAGACACGACTGCGCTTCTCTTCCTCCGTTTGTAAAGATGCTCGGTAAAGGCGTTCAAACAAAGAATCCTTCAAATTATGCAGTCCAATAGCTCTCAATCTTTCTGAACGTATTTCAGACTGAACAGAAGATTGCAATACTACCGCTGGTAATTGTTTATGGTCGCCTATTAACACGAATTTTCTGATAACATCCACTCCCGTCATTCCCCGCAGACACAACAATCCTAATAATTGAGGTTCCAGTATCTGAGTTGCCTCATCTATTAAAGCAACATCAAACGTTTTCAAGCGAAACAACTCCGTTTTGGATGAAAGCGTTGCTACTGTCCCTACAAAGACACGGCAACAGGCGATGCGCAACTGCACAGCACGGCGGTTCGGACAATCTTCCAGCACATTCTCTATCAGATATGGCCTATAACGCTCCTCGCATGAAAGTTCACTGCCAATACGTATAAAATCAATGGCTGGCGTGATAGATAATAACATCTTGCAGATTTCATCCACAGCCCGGTTCGTATACGATAATAACAAAATTTGCTTCCGCTCCTTGTAGAAAGTCTCAACCATTGTCCGCAAAGCGCGCGATGTCTTGCCCGTGCCCGGTGGGCCTACCAACAAGAAATAATCTTGAGCAGCCCTCGCTTTCCAGGCAATACGTGTAAAATCATCCGGTGCTTCCGCAATGGCCTGATCAAAAGAGAGGTCAAATTCTGGCATACGCTGCCCCAGCAACAGGTCACGCCTTCGCTGCGTGGCAAATAAAAAAGCAGACAGACCACGATACATGCTACGAAAAGAAGTATCCATATAATCATGCTCTACTGCATACAAGCTATGTTCGGGCAACACAGCAATATTCTGTTGGGATGCGCGTAAACGAACACGTA
>DXCK01000070.1 GCA_019116045.1 Candidatus Bacteroides merdipullorum
GCCATCTCCATCAAAGAACTGGACAAGTAAACACATGTATGAGTTGACAAGTTTACGAGTTGACAAGTCGACAAGAGAACAAATCATCCCCTCGTAGCCTCGTTTACTGATTCCTCGTCAACTCTAAAAAAGAATATAGGTAAAAAGATAACAGTTTTCAATAGGCCATAATCCCATCCCCCTGTTCTGCCTCTCCCACGAGAGACGGAATAGGAGGAGAGATTATAAACAGAATAACCCTATTACTTAATAATTACAAACTTCAATTTAACTATTATGAAAGTAAAAAATCTAAGAAGTTCATGCAAGTTCCTGCTACTATGGATGGTAGGCATCTTGCTATCTGTGCAGGCCTTTGCCCAGAGCATGACGGTCAAAGGCATTGTGAAAGATGAGACCGGACTGGGTATCATCGGTGCAAGTGTTCAAGTCAAGGGCACAACAACGGGTGCGATTACCGACTTCGACGGTAACTTCACGCTGCAAGCCAAGCAGGGCGACATCATCGTCATCAGCTACATCGGCTACCAGACACAAGAGTTGCCCGCCGAAGCCAGCATGAATGTCATCCTGAAGGAAGACACGGAGATGCTGGACGAAGTGGTGGTTATCGGTTATGGTTCGGTGAAGAAAAGCGACCTGAGCGGTTCAGTAGTGGCCATCGAGGCGGAAGAAATCAACCGAGGTGCCGTGACTTCCCCGCAAGAGCTGATGCAAGGCAAGGTGCCGGGACTGTCAGTGATCAGTGGTGACGGTGGTCCGGGTTCAGGCCCGACCATCCGTATCCGTAGCGGTGCCTCGCTGAAGGCCAGCAACGACCCGTTGATTGTGATTGACGGTGTGCCCGTATCCAACGACGCGGCTCCCGGCACTTCCAATGCCCTGGCTACCATCAACCCGAACGACATCGCCACGTTCACGGTGCTGAAAGACGCTTCCGCCACGGCCATCTATGGTTCGCGTGCATCGAATGGCGTCATCATCATCACCACGAAGAAAGGTTCGGAAGGCAAGATTAAGGTGACATACAGCAGTACCTATTCTTACAAAGACCCGTACAAACGTGTGAACGTGATGAATGGAGACGAGTTCAGACAAACCATGCTCAGCCAATATGCTGGCACAGATGTGTACAGCACCATCGAAGAACAGCTGAACATGTATCCCGATGTATCTACCGACTGGCAGGACGAAATCTACCAAGGCGGCCTCAGCACCGACCAGAACATTGCCGTATCGGGCAAAGCAGGCTTCCTGCCCTTCCGCGTGTCTTTCGGTTACAACAAGGAGCGCGGTACGCTGAAGACCTCCGACTACGAACGTTACACGGGTGCCATCAACCTCAGCCCGAAGTTCTTCAACGACCACCTGAGCGTGGATATCAACGTGAAGGGAACCATCAACAACAACCGCTTCGCCGATTTCGGCGCCGTGGGTGCTGCTGTTTACTACGACCCCACTAAGCCGGTCTACGCAACGGGCAGCTATCAAGATGGTCTGAACGGCTACAACGGTTTCTTCGGGCACACCAACACCCAGGCTAACGCGGACGGTACGGTAACTTACCGCCCGGATGACAATGCCGCCAAGAACCCCTTGTCTTTGCTGTATGACGTGAACAACCAAGGAACAACCAAGCGCAGTTTGGGTAACCTCCAGTTGGATTATAAAATCCACGGCTTCGAAGACCTGCGCCTGAACCTGAACTTGGGTTATGACGTAGCGAAGACCACGGGAGACAACTTCGTGAATCCTAATTCCTACCAGGCAGCCTTGGATAAAGATTTCACAAACTTAGGTCAAGGCGGTTCGTGGAGCAACCTGCGCCGCAACCACCTGCTGGACTTCTATGCCAACTACGTACACTATTTCGAGCCTATCAAGAGTAATGTAGACCTGATGGTAGGTTACTCTTGGCAGCACTTCTATTACAGCAACTTCACGCAGCAGAAGTCCAACGTGGTAACAGAAGAATTTGCCGGCATCGGCGCTCCCGCCGGATGGACTTGGAACGAGGGCGAACAACGCTACTTCCGCGACGACAGCAAACGGACTCCGTATGAGAACTATCTGGTATCTTTCTTCGGACGCTTGAACTACAACCTGATGGACCGCTACCTGCTGACGGCCACCCTGCGTCGAGATGGTTCTTCACGTTTCAGCAAGAACAACCGCTGGGGTATGTTCCCCTCGGTAGCCGTAGCTTGGAGCATCGTGAACGAGAAGTTCATGGAAAATACCCGCAACGTACTGTCTAACCTGAAACTTCGTTTGGGTTACGGTGTGACGGGTCAGCAAGACATAGGCGACTACATGTACCTGACGAAATATGTGTTCAGCACCAACAACAACACGATGTACAACGGCAGCTACCTCTTGAAGCCGGACGGCTACAGCCCCGACCTGAAATGGGAAGAGACGCACACGTACAACGTGGCTGTGGATTACGGCTTCCTGAACAACCGCATCAACGGTAGCTTGGAGTTCTACGTGAAGAAGACGAAAGACTTGCTGAACACAGTCAGCGCGCCGGCCGGCACGAACTTCACCAACCAGGTTACGGCCAACGTGGGCGAGATGGAGAACAAGGGCGTCGAGTTCAACATCAACGCCGTGCCCATCCAGACGAAAGACTTCTCTTGGACGATTGGTTACAACATCACATGGAATGACAGCAAGATTACGAAGCTGACCGCCAACTACAACCCCGACTACGAAGGCATCGCGGTTTCTACCGTCAGCTTCGGCACGAATACGCCCGTGGCCAGACACCAAGTGGGCCATGCGCCTTATACCTTCTGGGTATTCGAACAAGTATATGACGAAAACGGGAAGCCTATCCAGGGAGCCATCGTAGACCGCAACGGCAATGGCAGCATTGACGACGGCGACCGTTACTTCACCGGCAAGAGCCCGCTGGCCGACGTGTACATGGGCTTCAGCTCACAATTCCAATGGAAGAATTGGGACTTGGGCTTCAACCTCCGCGCCAGCCTCGGCAACTATGCCTTCAATCAGCAGACAGCCGAACACGGCACGTATGCCAACTATGGCGGCTTGGGCACATTGGGCAACCACAACAAGGAGGCTTTGGAACAGACCGGAGGATTCCGCTACACCCACAGCAACGTGGAAAGCCAGTTGACCGACCTCTATCTGGAGGATGCTTCTTACCTGAAGATGGATAACATCACGCTGGGTTACTCGTTCGACAAGTTCTTCACAGAGAAACTGTCGGGCCGTATCAGCTTCAGCGTGCAGAACGTGTTCACCATCACGAAGTACTCGGGCATCGACCCCGAAATACCGGGCGTGAACGGCGTGGACGGCAACATGTGGCCCCGCCCCCGTACATTTACTTTAGGACTCAATCTTAACTTTTAATACGCATTGACTATTATGAAACTGAAATACATTGCAGCATCCATGCTGGCAGCCGGACTGGTAACCTTCAGCGGCTGCGTGAACGACCTCGACGTATTCCCGCTGGATCCCGACGTGGTGACTTCCAACGTGGCTTACGACAGTGCCGAGAGCTACACGATGGCTCTGAACAAGATTTACTCCGTATGGTCGCTTTCCGGACAAGACGGAGACACATCTTCCGACATTTCAGGGCTGGACCCGGGCAACACCGTGTTGCTGCGCTGCTGGTTCACCCTGCAGACCACACCCTCAGACGAAGCCAAGAATGCCTGGGGCGACGCATGGGTAAGCTCCATGAACACCATGACATGGACCACGGCGCAGGTAGAGCCTATCGAAGGCGCCTATCAGCGCGCCATGTACATCGTGGCTTTGGTAAACGACTTTATGAACAACATTGGCAACGCGCCTGCCGAAATACCGCAAGCACAGTATGCCGCCGAGGCTCGTTTCTGCCGCGCATTGGCCTACTACTCGCTGATGGACTTGTTCGGACGCCCGCCGTTCATCACGGAAGAGAACTATTCGCTGAATCCCGGCCAACTGGCTACGCGCGCCGATTACTTCAACTGGATTGAAAGCGAACTGACGACCATCTACAACGACCTGCCCGCCAAGGCTGAATACGGACGCGCCGGTCAGGCTGCCGTAGACGCCCTGCTGTCGCGCATGTATCTCAACGCAGAGGTTTATACGGGCACGCCGCGCTACGATGACTGCATCGCCCGTTGCAACAACGTATTCAAAGCCGGTTACAGTTTGGCTGACAACTATGCAGAGTTGTTCATGGCAGACAACGGCGAGAACCCCAATGCCAACAAGGAGATTATCTTCCCCGTCATGGCCGACGGCGAGACGACCCGGTCTTACGGCCCGGGCGTGTTCGTACTGGCTACACGTGCCAGCAGCCCAGAAGACGGTACGGCAAGCGGCATCGGCAGCGGATGGGCCGGTTTCCGTGCCACAGGCAACCTGACACGAGCCTTTGAGTTCCCGAGCGACGACGAGAGCACTTGGACGGACGACAACATCTTAGACAAGCGCGGCATCTTCTATGGCGACGGCAAGGCTGTAGACATCACAACGTCGTATAACACCTTCGACACGCAGGGCTGGACGGTGCTCAAGTTCGTCAACCGGAACAGCGACGGCACGCTGGGCAAAAACGCCACGTTCGTAGACATGGACTTCCCGCTCTTCCGTCTGGGCGAAATCTACCTGAATTATGCCGAGGCAGTGGCTCGCGGCGGACAGGGCGGCAGCATGGAGACGGCTGTGGGTTATATCAACGAACTGCGCGCTCGCGGCTATGGCGACCACAACCACGACATCGGCAGTGCCTGGCTGACGGCCAATGCCACGGTGGGCGGCACGACGACGAGCGTGCAGTATGGCAACCTGCTGAACGAACGCCAGCGTGAGATGTACTTCGAGTGCACGCGTCGCACAGACCTCATCCGCTTTGGCCTGTTCACCACGGGCAGCTACCTGTGGGTAGAAAAGGGCGGCACGCCGACGGGCGTAGGCGTGGACGACCATTACAACCTCTATCCCATCCCGACAACGGATTTGAGCGTGAACGGCAGCCTGGAGCAGAACCCCGGTTATTAAATCTTTAGCAGACAAGGGGACAAGGCTTCAGGAACAAAGAGCTTGCAGTCTTGCCGGCTTGTCCCTTGTCCCCTTGCCGACTAAGTTTATCATCATTCACTATTACTTATACTAAAGAACATATAGTTATGAAGAAACTACTCAATTATATACCTGTATTAGGGGTTGCCTTGGCCTTTACGGCCTGCGAAAGCGACCTCGACGGCGCGACTTACAATGCGGAGACGGCACAAGCTGCCGTGCTGAGCGACTTGACGACGACGAACTACGTGCTGGAATCGCGCAACTCTGAGAACGTGGCCTTCACGCTGGAATGGACGAAGCCCGACCTGGGCTACCCAGCCATCGTAACGACCACCATCGACTTGGACTTGGCGGGCAAAGACTTTTCACACGCCCGCTCGCTGGCATCGGTAACCACGGCTACCTCGCAGGAGGTGACGGTGGGCAGCCTGAACTCGGCCATCATCAACCTGCTGCATGATTACGGGATAGAAGAAGACTTCAGCGCAAGGAACTTCGAAATCCGCCTGGCCTCGTCCATCTCGCAGGCCAAAGAGCCGCTGTACTCCAACGTGCTGACGCTGAACATCACGCCTTACAGCATGGATATACAGTATCCGGAAATCTACATCATCGGCGACTACAACGGATGGGCACAGGATGAATCGCAACAATCGCTCTTCAGCTTCAGCGAGGACGGCGTGAACTTCGAAGGCATCATCGACTTCAACGAAAAAGCAGCCAGCGGCTTCAAGTTGAAAGGTGCCATCGACAACTGGGATAACGGCAACTGGGGCACGGACGGCAATGCCGCCGCACCCGATGAAGAGGCCGCCAGCATCACGCTGATAAACGACGGCGGTTCGGGCAACATTTCTTGTTACAGCCATCGCTTCTACCACTTCAGCTTCAACAACTCGACATTGGTACTGACCATGAATCGCAGCTTCGACGCCCTGTACCTGGTGGGCAGCGCGGAAGGCTTGACGTGGGACACGTCGGCGGCAGAGAACCAGATGAACTTCGACCCGGAGACGCAGCGGTTCTACATCGACTTCACGTTCAGCAGCGACAGTCCTGCCGACGGCAGCGGCGGCATCAAGTTCCTGACCGATACGAACACGTGGCTGGGCCTGCCGGGAGACGCAGAGGAAGGCACGCTGGGCGACGGCAACAACATCCAGTTCAAGGCCGGCAGCTACCGCATCTACGTGAACATGAACAACTCGAAGGCCATGACCTACGAGTTGAACGCCGAAGACTTCGGTGCAGAATAAACAAAGTCCCTAAGGACTAACGGACTTTGGCTGCCGTTTGGTTGTTTAAGCCAAGCGGCAGCCTTTGTTTTTCAATAAACTTTTAGATATCAAAGCCATACGTGTTTCATCTTTATTCCAATGTATGAAACACTTTGTTTCAACACTAAGAAACAAAGTGTTTCACCGCGAAAAACAGAGTGTTTCACTAAGGTGAAACTAAATGTTTCACTTCGTAGAAACACTTTGTTCCAAAGCTAAGAAACTTTATGTTTCAAAGCCGGGAAACATTCACCACTTAAAACTCCGAAACGATGACACCTTTTTTCAAAAGCTTCTTCATCCGGTTCCTCTCTTTCTGGAACCTGCTCTTCGCCCTCCTCTTCGCCGCGTGCAGCGACGACAACCCCGCAACCCCGCCCACCGACCCGCCCGGCGGAGGCGGCGACGGCACCGAATGGACCGCCGTCAGCCCCGCGCCCGACGCCTGGGACGGCGAACGGCGCGCCGGCATCACCTACCAACTCCTCGTCTACTCCTTCGCCGACAGCGACGGCGACGGCTGGGGAGACCTGGCGGGCGTGGCCTCGAAGCTCGACTACCTGCAACAGCTGGGCGTCGGCGCCCTCTGGCTCAGCCCCATCCACCCCGCCATGTCCTACCACGGATACGACGTGACGGACTACACCGCCATCGACCCACGACTGGGCACGGAGGCCGACTTCGACCGCCTCGTCAGCGAGGCGCACAACCGCGACATCCACATCTACCTGGACTATGTGATGAACCACACGGGCAAAGACCATCCGTGGTTCCTCGCCGCCAAAGAATCGGAAGACAGCCCCTACCGCGACTACTACACCTTCTCGCAAGACCCGCAGAGCGACATCGCCGCCGGACTCCTGCCGATGATAGCCACCGAAGGAGCCGCAGGCTACAACGCCGGCGAATGGTTCAAGGCCGGAGGCGACGAGGTGAAAGGCATCTACACCTTCACCCTCGACTGGACAGACGCCTCGCGGCCCATGCTGACCGTCACCGAAGGCGGCACGGTGGATGCCGACAACCCCGACCAGTCGACCGAAGGAGCTAAATACCTCTATTACGGCGACGAAGCCGTGTGCAAGAAATTCTACGACCAGGGCGACGGCACCTACCGACTGACCGTCGACTTCGCCTCGTCGTGGGGCTTCCTCATCCGCACCAGCAACACGTCGTGGGACGGTGGCACCAAGTACGGCGCCCCCTCGGCCTCAACCAAGCTGACCCTGGGCGAGCCCTTCGCGCTGAACAACACCACGGCAGCCGACATCCTCTTCGACAGCATGAAGCTCTGGTACTATCACTCGGCCTTCCAGACCGACTGGTTCGCCGACCTCAACTACGGCCCCGTCGACCAGTGCACCTCGTCGCCCGCCTACCAAGCCATCGCCTCCGCCGCCCGCGGATGGATAGAGCGCGGCGTAGACGGATTCCGACTGGACGCCGTGAAGCACATCTACCACAACGCCACGTCGTCGGAGAACCCCACCTTCCTCCACACCTTCTACGACGACATGAACACCACCTACCACGCACAAGGCCACACGGACGACCTCTACATGGTGGGTGAGGTGCTGAGCGAACACAACGAAGTGGCCCCCTACTACTCCGGACTGCCTGCCCTGTTCGAGTTCTCCTTCTGGTACCGACTGGAGTGGGCCATCAACAACGGCACCGGCCGCTACTTCGCCAACGACCTGCTGGGCTACCGCCAGGAATACGCCGCCGTGCGCTCCGACTACATCGCCGCCACCAAGCTGAGCAACCACGACGAAGACCGCGCCGCCTCTCTGCTGGGACGCAATGCCGACAAGTGTCGCCTGGCCGCCGCCGTGCTGCTCACCGCACAGGGTTCACCTTATATATATTATGGCGAAGAGCTGGGTCTGTATGGCACGAAAGACAATGGCGACGAATACGTGCGTGGCCCGATGCTGTGGGGCGACTCGTACACCACCGCCTATACGGACAAGATTGACAACGCCGTAGAGTCCAACGTGCCTGCTGTCAACGAACAGCAATCCGATGCCACCTCGCTGCTGAACACCTACCAGACGTTCACCCGCCTGCGCAACACCTACCCGGCACTGGCCACCGGCACCATGTCGAAGCATCCGACTTACAACGACTCGAACGCCACCTACAACTCGCTGGCCGCCTGGTACATGACGCAGGACGACCAACAGATGCTGGTGCTGCACAACTTCGGCAACACGGCCATCACCCTACCGCTGACCGACACCGTGCAGAAGGCCGTGGCCACGCAAGGCACCGTAGAGCAATCTACGCATGATGACGGCACGACGCAACTGCGCCTGGGCGCGTACTCCTCCGTCGTCTTCCTTTTATAAATGAGGACTTATGGTACACAGATGACACAGATATAACAGATGACCACAGACGGTACTTTGTGTAGAGACGCGGCGCGCCGCGTCTCTACTGCATCAGGTCAATGAATGAATCTGCATAGATCCCACTATGCACATGAAAAGTATTAGGGAGATGTTTCGACTTCGCTTCGCTCTACTCAACATGACAGAAAGCGATTTTTTTTGCAAGCTCTATTCATTCCTCATTCTTCATTCTTCGTTCTTCATTCTTCATTATTCATTCCTCATTATTCATTCTTCATTTAAAAGATTCTTCGTTCTTCTGCAATTTATTCTTATTTTTGCACCGGATAAACAAAGAAACCATTGGCTATGAACAAAAACAAAATCATCATCGCGGTAGGCATTGTCCTTATATTGCTCTTGGCAGGCGTCACTTACCTGCTAATGTCCGAGAAGAAAACAAACCGTGAACTGGTGCAAGAATTTGAACTGGAGAAAGAAGACCTCGAAAATCAATACACCAACTTCGCCCGCCAGTATGACGAGCTGAAGATGACAGTCTCCAACGATTCGTTGTCTTCACTATTGGAACAAGAACAAATCAAGACCCAACGCTTGCTGGAAGAGCTGCGCACCGTAAAGAGCACCAACGCCGCCGAGATACGTCGCCTGCGTAACGAACTCAACACACTACGCAAGGTAATGGTCAGCTACATCAACCAGATAGACTCTCTGAACCAACTGACGGCCAGGCAGAAAGAAATCATTGACGACGTCACTCAAAAATACCACGCAGCTTCGGCCACCATCAGCAACCTGTCGGAAGAAAAGAAAGCACTCGACCAGAAAGTAACCTTGGCCGCACAGCTCGATGCCACAGCCATCACAGTTACTCCCCTGAACAAACGCAGCCGGAAAACCAAACGAATCAAAAACATCGTCAAGCTGAAAATAGATTTTACCATCAGTAAAAACATCACAGCCGAAACCGGAGAACGGACACTGTATGTACGCATCATGAAGCCGGACAACGACGTGCTGACCAAAAACGCAGCCGACACCTTCCCTTATGAAAACCGCCAGTTACGCTATTCTATCAAAAAATACATCGAATACAACGGCGAAGAACAATCCGTCACTGTCTACTGGGACGTAGAAGAATTCCTCTATGCCGGAAACTATCGGATAGACATCTTTGCCGACGGTACACTCATTGGCACACAAGACTTCACA
This sequence comes from Candidatus Bacteroides merdipullorum, assembly GCA_019116045.1. Lineage (GTDB taxonomy): Bacteria > Bacteroidota > Bacteroidia > Bacteroidales > Bacteroidaceae > Bacteroides > Bacteroides merdipullorum. The sequence continues at coordinate 9,905 of DXCK01000070.1, forward strand.
TTGGACTAAAAAGTCTTCCACTGCCTAAAAATTCAGACTGCCCGTACATTGACGTCTAGAAATGACGAACAAATTACGGGCAGTATTGTTATAGCAGAAATGTATGGTTGAAATAAATACAATGAAAAGACTCTTTTATATCATCATCGGATTAACCTGTACCTGGTTACCAGTCAAAAGCCAAGGGATACTTAGCCTGGACAGTTGTCGTACACTGGCCCTGGCCAATAACAAGACCCTGTTAATGAGCAATGAGAAAGTGAATGCTGCCCACTACCAACGAAAAGCAGCCTTCACCAATTTCTTGCCCAAGATATCTGCTGCCGGCGGCTACATACGCACCAGCCGCGAACTGTCACTGCTGAGCGATGCCCAGAAAAGTACATTGTCCGGATTGGGAACCAGCTTGGGAACTCCCTTGCAACAGGCAGCAGAAGCCATCTCAAAAATCTATCCCCAACTGGGAGGTTCACTGGCTGCCCTGGGCGAAAGTCTGACGGGAGCATTGAACAGTGCAGGCACAGCCGTAGTCGACGCACTACGAACTGACACACGCAACATGTATGCCGGGGCCTTAACACTGACTCAACCGCTTTACATGGGAGGCAAAATACGCGCTTACAATAAGATTACCAAATATGCTGAAGCATTGGCACGCCAACAGCATTACAGCGGCATGCAAGAAGTCATACTTAGCACAGACCAAGCTTATTGGCAAGTTGTTTCGCTGGCCAACAAACAACGACTGGCAGAAAGCTACCTGGCTTTGCTGCAAAAGCTGGAAAGCGATGTCGACAAAATGATTGCCGAAGGAGTGGCAACCAAGGCAGACGGCCTCTCGGTCAAAGTAAAAGTGAACGAAGCCGAAATGACACTTACTAAAGTCAACGACGGCCTGAGCTTGGCCCGCATGCTGCTTTGCCAATTATGTGGACTGGATCTTTCTGCTCCTATCCGCTTACAGGATGAAACAGAACAAGATTTGGCACCCTACGTTATGCCCACGCAGGACTTCAACATGGAAGCCGTGTATGCCAACCGCCCGGAAATACGAAGTTTGGAATTGGCCACTAATATTTACCAACAAAAAGTAAACCTGGCCCGTGCCGACTACCTGCCCTCACTGGCACTGATAGGTGGGTACATGGCCACCAACCCCAGCGTGTACAACAGCTTTGAAAATAAATTCAAAGGGATGTGGAATGTGGGAGTCACCCTCTCCCTGCCCATTTGGCACTGGGGTGAAGGCATCTACAAAGTAAAAGCCGCCAAAGCAGAAGCACGCATCGCCCAATATCAGTTGCAGGACGCACGCGAAAAAATTGAACTACAAGTGAACCAATCGGCCTTTCAAGTGCGAGAAGCAGCGAAAAAACTGGCAATGGCAGAAAAGAACCTGGAAAAAGCCGACGAAAACCTGCGCTATGCCAATTTGGGATTCGACGAAGGGGTGATTCCTGCCAGCAACGTATTGGAAGCACATACAGCTTGGCTGTCTGCCCAGTCCGAACGGATTGATGCACAGATAGACGTCAAACTGACGGAACTATACCTGATGCGTGCTACCGGACAATTAACCATCGAAAAACCGATAAAGTAATCAACATATGAGTATCAAAGCACAAAACAGCAACATGCTGTTGGCATTTCTCACCCTATTGGGTGTAGTAGCCGTAGTAGCCTTGGTAGGCTTCTTTGCTCTGCGCAAAGGTCCTGAAATAGTGCAAGGGCAAGCCGAGGTGACCGAGTATCGTGTATCAAGTAAAGTACCTGGCCGTATATTGGAGTTTCGCGTGAAAGAAGGACAACACGTAGAAGCTGGCGACACCTTGGCCTTGCTTGAAGCACCGGATGTAGTAGCCAAACTGGAACAAGCACGTGCCGCACAAGCTGCCGCACAAGCCCAAAACGAAAAAGCACTGAAGGGGGCACGCCACGAACAGGTACAGGCAGCCTATGAAATATGGCAGAAAGCCAAAGCCGGTTTAGAGATTGCCGCCAAATCGTATAAAAGGGTGAAGAATCTGAACGAACAGGGCGTCATGACAGCACAAAAACTGGATGAAGCCACCGCCCAACGAGATGCAGCCATCGCAACCGAAAAGGCTGCCCGCGCCCAATATGACATGGCACGCAACGGAGCAGAACGCGAAGACAAAGAAGCTGCTGCCGCATTAGTAGAACGTGCCAAGGGAGCTGTAGCCGAAGTGGAGTCATACATCCGAGAGACCGTTTTGGTTGCACAGGCACCAGGTGAAGTTTCGGAAATCTTCCCCAAAGTAGGAGAACTGGTAGGAACTGGTGCCCCCATCATGAACGTAGCTGTCATGGACGACATGTGGGTCACGTTCAACGTGCGCGAGGATCTTTTGCAAGGCTTGGGCATGGACAGCGAATTTGACGCTTTTGTGCCGGCACTGAACCGCAACATCCACCTGAAAGTATATTACATGAAAGACCTGGGCACTTATGCAGCCTGGAAGGCCACCAAAACCACAGGGCAGTTTGACCTGAAGACTTTTGAAGTAAGAGCCACACCACAAGAAGCAGTAGAAGGCTTACGCCCCGGCATGAGTGTCATACTAAAGAAATAAAATGAATTTTGTCTATAAACATAAGGCTCTCTGGAACGTAATGAAACGCGAGTGCCGCCGACTTGTCTCGCGTCCGCTTTACCTGTTTTGCATGGTAGTGGCACCGCTGTTCTGCTACGCTTTCTTCACCACGCTGATGGATTCCGGGCTGCCGCAAGACATGCCTGTGGGTATCGTGGACCAGGACCAGACTTCCATGACCCGCCAACTGACCCGCACACTGGATGCCTTCCAGCAGAGCAAAGTCGTGGCCCGCTACGCCAGCTTCGATGAGGCTCGCCGAGCCATGCAACGAAACGAAATCTATGGGTTCTACTACATTCCCGAAGGCACTACGGTCGAGGCACAAGCACAGCGTCGCCCCACCGTCTCTTTCTATACCAACAACACGTTGTTGATTGCCGGCTCGTTGCTATTCAAAGACATGAAAACCATGAGCGAACTGGCTTCGGGAGCAGTCGTTCAGGCCACCCTCCTGGCCAAAGGTGCCACAGAGCAACAGGCCATGGCCTACCTGCAACCCATAGTCATCGACACTCACCCGCTCAACAATCCTTGGCTGAATTATTCGGTCTATCTGAACAATACGTTTGCGCCGGGAGTCCTGATGCTACTCATCTTTATGGTGACCGTATTCTCCATCGGAGTAGAAATCAAAGAACGCACCGCCCGACAATGGCTACGCATGGGCAACAACTCTATCTGGATTTCACTGGCCGGAAAGCTGCTGCCACACACCGTTATCTTTTTCCTGATGGGCATCTTTTACAATGTCTACCTGTATGGCTTTCTGCACTACCCTTGCCACAGCGGCATCTGGCCAATGTTACTGGCCACGCTATGCCTCGTGTTGGCTTCACAAGGAATGGGTATTCTGATGATAGGAACCTTGCCAACACTGCGCCTCGGACTGAGCTTTGCTTCGTTGTGGGGAGTGTTGTCATTCTCGATGTGCGGATTGTCTTTTCCGCTGATGGGCATGCACCCCACGTTGCAGGCTCTGGCCAACCTGTTCCCGTTGCGCCATTATTTTCTCATCTATGTAGACCAGGCTCTCAACGGCTATCCGATGATTTATTCGTGGACCAACTACGTGGCATTGCTGCTCTTCATGTTGCTTCCGTTCTTGATAGCCCACCGACTGAAAGGAGCCTTGATTTACTATAAATACGTTCCCTGATATGAAAAGCCTGACTTTCAAACAAAGAGTGATACAGGGGGTAAACGACCTCTTTTACATCTGGAAACAGGAATTCCGCAATACCTTCCGCGACCAAGGGATGCTGATTTTTTTCGTGCTCGTTCCTTTGGTTTATCCGCTGATATACTCTTTTATCTATACCAATGAGACTCTGCGCGACGTGCCTACCGTCGTAGTAGACAACTCACGTACTGCACTGAGCAGAGACTACCTGCGCCGAGTGGATGCCACTCCCGAGGTAAGCATTGTCAGCCACTGCGCCGACATGGAAGAAGCCAAACTGGCCTTGCGCGAACGTAAGGCTTATGGTATCATCTACCTGCCTGCTTCGTTCAGTGATGACATTGCGCAAGGGAGGCAGACGCAAGTCTCTCTCTATTGTGACATGAGCGGATTGTTGTACTACAAATCGATGCTGTTGGCCAATACTGAAGTGTCATTGGACATGAACGCCGAAATCAAAATAGCCCGAGCCGGCAATACAACGGAACGGCAGGATGAGCTGACAGCCTATCCCATTGTCTACCAAGACGTGGCACTCTACAACCCGACTAACGGTTTTGCAGCTTTCCTCATTCCCGCCGTACTGATGCTTATCATCCAACAGACACTTCTTTTGGGTATCGGTCTGAGTGCCGGCACAGCCCGTGAGCATAACCGTTTCCGCGACCTTGTTCCTGTGCAGCGTCACTACAACGGTACATTGCGTATCGTACTGGGCAAGGGGTTAAGTTACTTGATGCTTTATGCTCTGGTGGCTGTCTACATCTTAATTGTGGTTCCCCGATTGTTTCGTCTGAACCAGATAGCCATACCGGGAGAACTGACACTTTTCTGCTTGCCCTACCTGCTGGCATGTATCTTTTTCAGCATGACAGCTTCCATTATGATTCGCAACCGAGAGACTTGCATGCTGTTGTTTGTATTCACTTCCGTACCACTGCTGTTCCTTTCAGGTATATCGTGGCCGGGCAGTGCAATACCGCCGTTCTGGAAAGTGTTCTCCTATTTGTTCCCTTCCACCTTCGGAATCAATGGCTATGTGCGCATCAACAGCATGGGAGCCACCCTGAACGAAGTTGCTTTCGAATACCGTGCTTTGTGGTTGCAAACCGGTATCTATTTCCTGACGACCTGCCTGGTATACCGCTGGCAAATCATACAGAGCAGGAGACACGTCATCGAGAAATACAGACAATATAAGACTCAAAAGAAAGAAGCATCCGTATTGCCATCGGCGTGAAATAATGTTTCACAAAGAAAAAGTATAGGCGCGTATGCCGGAAAAGGAATCCGGAACATACGCGCCTACATTTATGTATGAGGCCGGGAAAGGCAGATTACGGACGCCGGGCCGTGAGGCTGTCCGTAAAGGCTTGAGCTTTTTCGGCAGCCATGCGCTCTTCTTCGGGCGAAGCAAAAGCATGGCTGAAGCCTTTGGTCTTATTCCACTCGCCACGAGTGAAGTCGGGGAAAGCGACCGGAGCACAGCCGTTGTCCATGCTAAGCGAGCCCAGTTCGGCCAAGCAACACCACTCGGCCAAGTCGTAGACATCCATGTCCATGGGGAGGCCATTTTGCAGGCAGTAAACCAGACGGCTGTCCATGATAAAATCCATGCCGCCGTGTCCGCCAACTTCCTTGGCCAATTCTCCGTATTTCTTCAGGATTGGATGCTCATATTTCTCGGCCAATGCCTGGTATTCTTTCTGAGGTAAGAAGGAATGGGCAGAGAGGTCATCCACTTCGGGCTGGACACCCGAGGATGCCAGTTGTTCGCCGGACACGGCGTAGCCTTCCACGGGATACTTGTTGGCAAAGCCCAGCGTGCCAGTCAGTTGATACAGACGGTTGTAGGGCTGGGGCGTCATGACGTTGTGTTGTATCTCTATCACTTTACCCAGGGCTGTCCGCATCAGGGTAGTGGTATGGTCGCCGTTGCGGAAGGAAGAGCAAACGGAGTCGGTCCGCTCCTTCACACGCTCCGCACCTATCACAGACTTCGTGTCCATGGCTACGAGTGTGGTAATACGGTCACCACGATGGATGTCAAGCGCTTGGGCCACGGGGCCGAGACCGTGTGTGGCATAGACATCGCCGCGATGGCGCATGTTGTAGTCCAGGCGCCAGCCCAGCTTGTCGCCTTCACCTGCCTTCCAGTAATGGTCCCAGAAGGGGTCGAGGCAATGCAGATAAGCTCCCTGGGCACGGATAATATCTCCGAAAACACCGTGCTGAGCCATGTTCAGCGTGGTCAGTTCGAAGAAATCGTAGCAGCAGTTTTCCAAAATGACGCAATGGCGACGGGTCTGCTCGCTCAGATTCACTAAATCCCAGCATTGTTGCAGGTTCAACGCCGAAGGCACCTCGATGGCCACATGCTTGCCATGTTCCAAGGCATAACGTGCCACGGGATAGTGGTGCAGCCAATCGGTGGCGATATATACCAGGTCGATGTCATCGCGTTCGCAGAGTTGTTTATAGCCTTCCGCGCCCGAATAGATTTCCGCACGAGGCATACGTGCACGCTCCAGATAGCCCTGACAAGCTTCTGCCCGCACAGCCTCATAGTCACACAGTGCCACAATCTGCGTGCCGGGGATATGCGTAAAGCGTTCTACCGCACCCGGGCCACGCATGCCCAGACCCACAAAGCCGACGCGCACCACCTCCAGGCGAGGGGCGGTCAGACCAAGGGCAGACTGTTGCCCGGCGGGGCGTTCGGGTGTTTCAGTCACAATAGTACCTCCTTCCCAATGCCAACGGGTGCCATACTCGTTGGTAAACGTCTCGGGAGTTGTAGAGCAAGCTGCCAACAGGGCGGCAACAGCTCCGAACAATAGATGTTTGATGTTTTTCATTATACTTATTGTTTTAAAAATAGACGAAATTGTTCTACGGCGACAAAAGTAATGATTTTCCCTGAATATAAGAAAGAAATAAATGCCCACCCGTATTCAGACAACTGCAAAAAGCCATTGGCAATGACTGCCGATGCGCCGGAAAGATAGCCAAAGTGAGAGAAAAAGCAACTCAAGGCTGTCTGATTCTTCATCTTCAGATTAGAGATGCACATCTCCAGGTTAAAGATGTGTATCTCCAACTTAGAGACGAACATCTCCAACCTAAAGATACAACTTCAGAAAGGGAATGGGCACTTTTAATCCGCCACCAGAAGGATTTTTCTCCGAGAAGCGGAAGCTGCCCGATAGAAAAAGGAAGCTTTTCATATAAATTAACCATCTATCTCTATATGAATTACGAAATTTTCGTAGATTTGCAGCATCATTTTTCATCTAACTGACCATGCAGAAACTGACTCAACAAGAAGAAGAAGCCATGCGCTACCTGTGGCACTTGCAAGGAGGCCTCATAAAAGAAGTATTAGGATGCTATCCGCCTCCCCCACCCCCTTACACGACCGTAGCCTCCATCATCCAAAACCTGAAACGCAAAGGCTATGTAAGAATAGAACGCGAAGGCAACGGATACAGATACCTGCCCGTGGTGAGCGAGGCAGAATACAAGCGGACGTTCTTGAGCGGCTTCGTGCAAGAATACTTCCGCAACTCGTACAAAGAGCTGGTGTCCTTCTTTGCGCGCGACCAAAAGCTGTCCGGCGATGACCTGAAAGACATCCTCCGCATGATAGAAGAAGAGAAAGACAAGTAAAACCATCTTAATGCCTTGATGACCATGATGAACTATCTGATACAAGTCAACGTAGTGTTGTCGATACTCTACCTGCTATACGTCCTGCTGTTCAGGCGGGACACGTTTTTCGGGTGGCGGCGTGCCGCCTTGTTACTGATGCTCGCAGTGGCCGTGTGTGTGCCCCTGCCGTTTGTCTCACCGCTCGTGAGCAGCCTGCCCGCATCGGGGCAGGTGGGTGCGTGGACAGGGCAGATTGCCTTGCCCGAGGTCGTGGTGACGAACCATGCGGGGGGGAGTGTGTGGATGTTGCCGGAGGTCTTATACATTATATATATGGCAGGCGTCATTGCCCTGGTGGGGAGAATCGTGTGGCAGCTTGCCACGCTGGCATGGCTGTACCGTCGGTGCCCGACCCTCTGCGTGGAGGGGCGAAGGGTGCATGTGCTGGAAGAGGGGATGGCACCCTTCTCGTTCTTCGGGCAGATATACCTGTACCCGAAGGGGCTTACGGCCGAGGAGCTGGACACTGTGCTGGAGCACGAGTCGGCCCACGGGCGGCAAGGACATTCGGTGGACGTGGTGCTGGTGCAGGTGGCATGCGCGCTGTGTTGGTTCAACCCCGTGGTGTGGATGTATGCAAGGGAGGTGCGCCGTAACTTGGAATACCTGGCCGATGATACCGTCATCCGCCGGGGGGTGGCGAAGAAGGCTTACCAGTATCAACTGCTGAACATGACTTTTACATCGGCTGCAGCAAATCTTTATAATCACTTCAATGTATTACCATTAAAACAGAGAATCCGTATGATGAACAAAAAGAGGACAAACGGCATGGGCAGGGTGAAGTACTTGCTCATGATTCCGGCAGCCGCCTTGCTGGCTGCCGCCTGCCAGAACAAGGAGAGCAAGGGCAATGAAATGGAGGAGGTCACGGTGGTGGGCTATGCCGGGGGCGACTCGGCGGTGCAGAAGGACGTCGTTGCTGTGGAGAGCCCTGTGGGCACGTCGACTGAAAGGGCGACGGGCGAAACGCCGCTGGGCGAGGTGTATGACATGGTGGAGCAGGCTCCGTCGTTCCCCGGAGGCAACCAGGAGCTGATGTCGTACCTGGCCAAGAATATCAAGTATCCGAAGGAGGCGCAGGCTGCGAAGAAGGAGGGAAGGGTCATCGTGCAGTTCGTTGTGGCGAGCACGGGCCAGGTGACCAACTTGAAGGTGATGCGTGGCGTGGACCCGCTGCTGGATGCTGAGGCCATCCGTGTGGTGGAGGGCATGCCCCGGTGGACGCCCGGTCGGCAGGACGGCGAGGCGGTGAACGTGCGCTTTACGCTGCCTGTGACGTTCCGCCTGTCGTAGCGGGCAGGCGACGGCCCGCAGGAGGGCACTGATTGAGAAACATCGGATATAGGAACAAACGCGGAGGGCGCGGGCGACGATGGTCGGCCTGCGCCCTCTTCGTGTGCCGTCGGGCGGGTGTCTACTTGCGCACCTCGACGATATGGGTGGGGGGCATTTCGGCGTTGCGGCGGTCGACTTGGCGGACGACGGCGGCGGCCAGTTGGAGGAAGGCGCGGCCGGTCGTGGTGTCGGGGTCGAGGGCTACGGGCGAGCCTTGGTCACCGCTCTCGCAAATGCCTTGCACCAGGGGTATCTGCCCGAGCAGGGGAACGCCCAGCTCGTCGGCCAGGTGGCGGCCACCGTCGCGCCCGAAGATGTAGTAGCGGTTGTCGGGCAGCTCGGCTGGGGTGAACCAGGCCATGTTCTCGACCAAGCCCAGAATGGGGACGCCTACCTTGTCGTTGCGGTACATGTCGACGCCTTTGCGGGCGTCGGCCAGGGCCACTTGCTGGGGCGTGGTGACGATGACGGCGCCTGTGATGGCGAGGGTCTGGAGGAGGGTGAGGTGGATGTCGCTGGTGCCGGGCGGGGTGTCGATGACAAAGTAGTCGAGCGGCCCCCAGTCGGCGTCGCCCACGAGTTGCTTCAGGGCGTTGCTGGCCATGCCTCCGCGCCAGAGGGTGGCCTGGTCGGGGTTGACGAAGAAGCCGATGGAGAGGAGTTTGAGGCCATATCGCTCGATGGGTACGATGAGGTCGCGCCCGTCCTTTTGCTCGGCATAGGGGCGGGCGTCTTCGACTTGGAACATCTTTGGCATGGAGGGACCGAAGATGTCAGCGTCCAACAGTCCGACGCGGTAGCCCAGTCGGACGAGGGCTACGGCCAAGTTGGCGGCGACGGTACTCTTGCCCACGCCGCCCTTGCCGCTGGAGACGGCGATGACGTTCCGCACCTGTGGCAGCATCTTGCCCGGTTCGGGTCGTGCGGCCTGTCGGCTTTCGGTGGCGATGGTCACCTGGACGTCGGGCGACACATAGGTGTGTATGGCCGTCTCGGCGGCCTTGACCATCGACTTCAGAAAGGGGTCTGTGGCGCGGTCGAAGATGAGCGAGAAGCTGACCTTCAGGCCGTCGATGCGCAGGTTGTCGGCCACCATGCCGGCTTCGACCAGGTTTTTCCCGTTGCCGGGATAACGCACGGTGGCCAGTGCGTCGTGTATCAGTTTCGGATAGAGAGTCATAATCGTTATGGTATTTATTGTTTACAATTAGCACCCCTCACAGGGAAAGGTGGCGGGTAAGGTAGGGAAAGGTGGCGGGTGAGGCAGGGAAAGGTGGCGGGTGAGGTAGGGAAAGGTGGCACCTTTTGTGGGAAAAGGTGGGGAGTTTTGTAGGCTCCCTCCCACCCTTTCTGTATCAAGCACTTACGTTTTCCTGCGGAGAGCCGCCGCCTCTGATAATTTATCTTGACACTTCAAGCCCGCTCCGCTTGCTGCGCCCGTAGCTTCGGTAGTCGTCCAAGGGGATGTCGACCTCGGGTTCGGACAGTGTGCCCTCGTGGGGCAGGCGGAAGCAGATGTACTTGATGGTCATGCCGCGGTCCAGCCATTGCTGCTCGTAGGCGGTGCGAATCTGCGTCAGCACGCCGCCGCTGAGGGGCGAGGCGTAGAGGTCGTCGGTCATCTGTTCGACGGGCAGGCCGTTGCGCTCCAGCATCAGGCGCGTGTAGGTGTACATGAACGGGCTGTCCGTCTTGACATGCACGCGCCCCCCGTCGCGCAGGAAGCGGCGGTAACGCTCCAGGAAGTAGGTGGATGTCAGCCGCTTCGTGGCCTTCTTCATCTGCGGGTCGCTGAACGTCAGCCACAGCTCGTCCACCTCCGAGGGGGCGAAGCACTGGTCGATGGCCTCTATGCGAGTGCGCAAGAAGGCCACGTTCTTCAGCCCTTCGCGCAAGGCGTCGGTGGCCCCCGTCCACATGCGTGCGCCCTTGATGTCGACGCCGATAAAGTTCCGCTCCGGCATCCTGCGGGCCAGGCCCACGGTGTATTCACCCCTGCCGCAGCCCAGCTCGAGCGTCAGGGGCCGGCCGTTGCGGAAGAAGTCGGCGTCCCATCGCCCCTTCATCGCACAAGGCACGCCCTCGGGCCCGGCGTATGGGTGCTCGAAGACGTGCGGGTAAGTGGCCATGTCGGCAAATTTCTGTAGTTTTCCTTTTCCCATGTTGATGTTTTTTAGCTACGAGTTACGAGCTACGAGCTACGAGTTTTTTTTGTGACGAGTGACGAGCTACAAGCTACGAGCTACAAGTGGTCGTATTTTTTAGTGACAAGTTACGAGCTACGAGCTACGAGTGAAGACCCACTCCGCTCCTACTCGTAGCTTGTAGCTTGTAGCTCGTAGCTATTAAAACTATAATACCGTCACCCAGCCATGCGTGTCCGGTTCGTCTCCATACTGTATGGCGCGCAGCTTATGGTACAGCTTCGTGCTGACGGGCCCCGGCGTGCCATCCTCGGTGAAGACATACTTGCGCCCGGTTTCCGGGTCGTCGATGTGGCTGATGGGGCTGATGACAGCCGCCGTACCGCAGGCACCCGCCTCCTCAAACGTGGCAAGTTCCTCCTCGGGGATGGGGCGGCGTTCCACCTTCAGGCCCAAGTCTTCAGCCAGTTGCATCAGGCTCTTGTTGGTGATGCTCGGCAGGATAGACGTCGACAGCGGGGTGATGTACGTATTATCCTTGATGCCGAAGAAGTTGGCGGCACCGCACTCATCCATATATTTCTTCTCCTTCGCGTCCAGGTAGAACTCGGCCGAATAGCCCGCGTCGTGCGCCTCCTTGCTGGCACGCAGGCTGGCCGCGTAGTTACCACCCACCTTGAAAGTACCCGTCCCCAGCGGCGCGGCGCGGTCATACTTGCGGGTGATGACATACGGCGTGGCGGCAAATCCCCCCTTGAAGTACGGGCCCACGGGCGTTACAAACACCAGGAACAGATACTCGTTCGCCGGCTTAACCCCCACCTGTGCCCCCGTGCCGATGAGCAAGGGGCGGATGTAGAGCGACGCACCGCTCTCGTAAGGCGGGATGAAGCGCTCGTTCAGCTTCACCACCCTGACCACTGCCTCGCGAAAACGCTCCGTCGGAAGCTCAGGCATCAGTATCCCCCGGCAGGTTGACTGCAGGCGTGCGGCGTTCTCCTCCAGGCGGAAAATGCGTATCTTCCCGTCCTTGCCACGAAATGCCTTCAGCCCCTCGAAGGCCTCCTGGCCGTAGTGCAGGCTGGTGGCGGCCATGTGCAGAGGGATATACTCCTCGCTGCACGTCTCCAGCTCGCCCCATTGTCCGTTACGATGATAGATTCTCACATTGTAATCTGTCCGCATGTATCCAAAGGACAGATTGGACCAATCCATTTCTTTCATATCGTTCATATTAATCAAATCCAACAATCATTCTGTTCCATTCACCGCCCCATCAACACTTTCGACGAGTCCGAAGGGTCTCTGCGGCAGTCCCATACGGCCACTACCATCACCTTGCTGCCCACCACACGGTAGATTACCTTGCCATACGGCGGCACCATCACAGCCCGATAGGCCTGCCCACGCCCCTCCACATACTGCCCCACATAGGGCGAGTCGGCCAGGCACGCCACCGTATCCGTTATGCGCTGCATCATGCTGCCCGCCGTCAAAGCACCCGCCGATTGCAGGTAGTAATCGGCCAATGCCGCCAGGTGACGTTCTGCTTCCACTGTCCAAACTATTTCCATGACGCTATCTTTTCTCTGATCCGGGCCACAATTTCATCATGAGGGTACACCTTGCCGGCCATGACATCTGCCTCCGACTGCACAATCGAATCCTGTCGTTCCTTGCGCGTGTAGGGCAGTCCGGCGATATACGCCTGTCTGTCCATCCCTTTCAACGACAGCAGGAAATCCAGCAACTGCTGCATGCCCTCATCATCGTCCATAAGCAAAGCGACCTCCTGCAAGACAGTTTTTCTCAATTCAACGGTTGTCATACCCATCACTTGTTAGTTTCCGCAAATGTACGGTTTATTCTTCAGTTTCCGACTTCTCGGACAGCAATTTTTCTACCTCCGCCTCTGCTTTCGTCAGTTTACCCGTGCAAAAAGCGATAATCTTGTTGGCCTCCTTGATTTTAGCGGCCAGTTGGTCTATGTCCAATTCATTGGCATCTATCTGCGCCACTATCTTCTCCAGGCGTGCCATTGCCTCTGTATACGATTCTTTCTTGGGAGTTGGCATAAATATATCTTTATTTTAAACTATTCAAATTCCAGTCCGGTCAATACTCTTCACGTTCCAATGCCCTGAACACAATGGCTGATATGTCAGCTATATACCGGCAAGTCTCCTCCATCGTTGCCCGCGAATCCTTCACCAGCACCACAAGCGTATAATGCCGGCCATCGGGCAAACGGATAAAGCCTGCATCATTTACCCCTATCCACTCACCCCGGGCGTTCCGATCACCCGTACCGGTCTTGTGCCCAATGACGACTCCCGTGCCTTGCAGCGGAGCAGCCAGCCGCTCTTTCCCCGTCTCACACTCCACCAGCATCCTCCTGATAAATCCCTCCTCCGCGCGATGGGCAAACACAGGATGCACAAACAGCATCTCCAGCAACCGCGCCACAGCCAGAGGCGTGCTCCAGTTATCATAACACCGCTCCAAAGAACGATGCATCTCTGCCTCATCGGCAACAATAGACAATGGAGAAATGCCCAATGCATGTATGTAACGTTCCGTCTCTTCTACACCACAAATACGGTCAAACAGAATATCGCAAGCATTGTTATCACTCCGTTGTAAGGTGTAAGACAGCAGGTCTCTGACTTGCAAGACAACACCTCCATTGGGATACTTGTCACGTAAAGGACTATACGTGTCCGGCTTCAGGTCTTCCCGCAAAATACGGATAGGACTATCCAACGTCCATCCTCTGACACGCAACTCATGCGCTACCGCCAGAGCCTGATGCAATTTGAAGACACTCATCAGCGGATAACGACAAGAATCATTCACACAGACCGTATCCCTACCTTCCACAATAAGAGCAACCCCTATCTGCGCAGGTTTATTGGCCACATAATCAGCAAGAGCCCGGTGGAGATTGGTCTGCTGTCCTTTCAAGGAAGGCAGAAATACCCACAAAAAATAGAACAGAATGAACAAGCGACAAAGCTTCATTGGAAAAAAGATGAGCAAAATGAAACTTATACACAAGCGGTGTGCCCTTCCCCTTAACCCAATCGGAGAACAGGGCACACCGCCTTACCAAACGATGAATACCATCTTACTTCAGCAAAGAAGCCGGATCCAGATGCTCAGCCTCAATGTCTTTGAAGTAACGGTACGTGCCCACCTTCAGTTCGTCAGTAGCAGCATCGTCACACACGATGATACCCTTCTCGTGCATCTGCAAAGCACTGATAGTCCACATCTGCATCACGGGGCCTTCTACGGCATGATAGAGTGCACGCGCCTTGTTATGTCCATTGACAATAATCATCACCTCTTTCGCGCTGAGCACCGTACCCACACCGACCGTCAAAGCCGTTTTAGGAACCTTGTTTACATCATTGTCAAAGAAGCGGGAATTGGCAATGATGGTATCCGTGGTCAACGTCTTTTGACGAGTGCGCGAAGACAAAGAAGAGCCCGGCTCATTGAACGCGATGTGCCCGTCAGGCCCAATGCCTCCCATGAAGAGGTCTACACCACCATAAGATTTGATTTTCTCCTCAAAGCGTGCACACTCTGCATCCAGATTGGCAGCATTACCATTCAGGATATTCGTGTTCTCCGGCTTAATATCAATGTGGCTGAAGAAATTATTCCACATGAAAGAGTAATAGCTTTCAGGATGTTCCTTGGGCAAACCCACATATTCGTCCATGTTGAAGGTCACTACATTTTGGAAGGAAACAACCCCAGCTTTGTTCAAGTCAATCAGTTCTTTGTACATGCCCAACGGCGAAGAACCGGTAGGACATCCCAGAACAAAAGGTTTCTCGGGCGTAGGATTAGCTGCATTAATCTTAGAAGCCACATAATTGGCTGCCCACTTGGATACGGATTGATAATCCGGTTGAATGATAACTCGCATTGTTGTGTTATTTAAAGGTTATACATTGGGTCTATCTTTCTTCAGGCGTTCGGCCATAGCACGTGCCAGTTGTCCGCACTGTTCGTAGGTTATATCTTTCATCGCCTGTTTCATCTCCACGGGGTCACCCACCAGTTCAAATTTGCTTTTTTCGGCAAATTCGCCCATCCGCTTTACGGCTGCTCCAGCCCAACAGAATGAGCCGAACAACCCTAAATAACGGTTCTTTATCTCACGCAACAAGATTTTCTCCAGCAATGATTCCACTTCCGGATAAATATGATTGCAATAAGTAGGACTTCCGATGATGAGTCCCTTGTATTGGAATATGTCTTTCAGAATATAAGACGGATGGCTCTTGCTGACGTTGTGCATAACAATGTCGCGGATACCCTGTGCAGACAGTTCTTCTGCAATAACTTCCGCCATCTGCTCAGTGTTTCCATACATACTGCCATAAGCAATCACCACACCTTCCGACGCCTCATAACAGCTCAGGCGGTCATAGATACCGGCTACTTTGGAGATATTCTCCGTCCACACCGGCCCATGCGTAGAACATACAGCCTTGATAGGCAGTTTACCCAGCTTAGTCATAGCCTTCTGTACCGGATTGCCATACTTGCCCACGATATTCGAATAATAACGCACCATCTCGTCCCAATATTTGTCCGTATTGATGCACGTGTCCAAAAATCCTCCGTCCAGGGTACCGAAACAACCGAAGCCATCGCCCGAGAACAACACACCGTCCGTCTCATCGAACGTCATCATGGTCTCTGGCCAATGTACCATAGGCGTCAAATAAAAACGCAGCTTGTGATACCCCAAGTCGAGGAAATCACCTTCCTTCACTTCATAACGTTCGCCCGTCACGCCATAAAACCCTTCAATCATACCAAAAGTCTGCTTGTTGCCCACGATAACGATATCAGGATAATATTGTTTAATAAGACGTATAGAGCCTGAGTGATCCGGCTCCATGTGATTGATAATCAAATATTGAATAGGGCGGTCGCCAATAATACTGCGAATCTTGCGCAAGAACACCTCGAAATAACAGGCATCCACTGTATCGACCAACGCCACGATGTCATCATCTATCAGATAGGAATTATAAGATACGCCATAAGGCAATGGCCACATCCCTTCGAAGAGGTGTTTGTTGCGGTCATTCACTCCTACATAATGGATTTTTCCTTTAATCAGGGTCTTTTCGTTCATATTTTCTTACTCTGTTGTTTAATATTACGATCAATATCGGCACAAAGTTAGTTTATTTTCCACACTTATC